>DASQOM010000128.1:0-24155 GCA_035644495.1 Planctomycetota bacterium
AAGGCGCAGGTCGCCCGACTCGAGGACCTGGTCAAGACGCTCCAGGCGCAGGTCGAGGCTCTGTCGAAGGCTCCGCCGTCCAACACGGGCGCATCGACGCCGGGGACCACCGAGAACGCGAAGTCGCTGAAGATCGAGGACATCCTGCTCGAGGTGCAGACGGTGCTCGCGGAGCTCCGCACCGGGAAGATCAAACAGGAGGAGGCGGCGGCGCGCCTCAAGCCCTGGGCCCAGCACGCGGCTCCCCAGCTCGTGACCGAGCTGCGCGCGGCCCTGACCAAGTTCGAGTACGCCAAGCAGCTGGAATGGGTCCTCTCGAAGATGCCGCCCGCCGAGCTCAAGGTGCCCCTCCAGGGCGCGCTCCGGCAGCGCGGAATCCGCGAAGCGGCCGCCCGTGTGATCGGCGCCACCCGCAACAAGGAGCTCTCCCACCTCCTCGAAGACTCTGTCGGCGATCCCGACGAGGACTTCCGCCTCACGGTCGGCGACGCGCTGGTCGCCTGCCAGAACACGGCGGGCATCCCGCTGCTCCTGTCGAGCCTGAAGAGCGATCAGAGCTCCACGCGGACGATCGCAATCTCCGCGCTGAAGAAGATCAACCGCGGCCTGGACATGGGCTACAAGCCGCAGCTTGGCCCCGAGGCCAATGCGGAGTCGATCAAGGCCTGGGACGACTGGTCCGAGAAGTACGCGAAGGACCTCTTCGACTAGGCGCGGCTCGATTCCTCCGCCCCCTCCGGCAGGATACGGACGCGGTCCGTCCCCAAGGAGAATCCATGAACCTCAATCTTGCGGGAAAAATCGCGGTGGTGACCGGGGCCAGCAGGGGCATCGGCCTGGCCATCGTCCGCTCGCTCACCGGGGAGGGCGCCCGGGTGGTGGCCGGCGCGCGCAGCATCCAGACGCTCGAAAACCTGCCCGGCGTCACCGCCGTCGCGGTCGACCTCGCCAAGCCCGATGCTCCAGGCAGCCTCGTGGAGCGCGCCGTCCGGGAGCACGGCCGCGTCGACGTGCTGGTCAACAACATGGGGGCGGTGCGGCTGCGCCTCAACGGATTCCTCGGCACGAGCGACGAGGAGTTCGAATGGGCCCTGCAGATGAATTTCTTCTCCGCGCTGCGGGCCACCCGCGCGGCCGTCACGCAGATGGTGAAGCAGGGCGGCGGCTCGATCGTGAGCGTCGCCTCGGTGAACGCCTTCTTCCAGCCCGACGGCGGCACGATCGACTACGGCGCGGCGAAAGCCGCCCTGGTGAACCTGACCAAGTCGCTGTCCCAGGAGTTCGGTCCGCGAGGCATCCGCGTCAACGCGGTCTCGCCGGGGCCGGTCAGCACCGATCTCTGGCTCGGCGAGGGCGGCGTCGCCCAGACGGTCGCCAAGGCCCTGGGGGTGGATGCCGAGACGGCGCGGGCCAGGGTCGTCGCAAGCATCGGCGGCTTCGCGACGGGCCGGTTCACCACGCCCGAAGAAGTGGCGGATCTGGTCACGATGCTGGCCTCCGACCGCACGGGAAATGTCACCGGCGCGAACTACGTCATCGACGGCGGCCTGATCAAAACGACTTGAGGCGCCGGGCCGCCGCCCTCCCCCTGCCTTCAGGGAGAGAGCGGCGGGCTGAGGAGTCCTAAGGCATCGGCGGCGCTTCCGGCCCGTTCCCGAGAAACAGGGCGACAAACCCGTCGATGCGGCTCTGTTCGTAGACCGTCAGGCGCAGGCGGTGGGTCCACGCCGTCAGGATGATCGGGAAGGCCGCATCCGTCCTGGGCACCACCACGACCTGGCCGAAATTACCCGGATGCGCGGCGGCGAGATTCTGCAGCTTGGTCAGGTCCGAAGCCGCGACATGGGCCGAGTCATAGTAGATGACCACCGCGCCGTGCTCCAGCGAATGCACCAGGAATCCGGGCGCGATGGGCGTCGTGTAGTATCCGCCCGGCTGCGGATCGGGATAGTGGCTGCCGGAGGTCGGGGGATCCGTATTGTACGCGATGTCCGTGCCCACGGGCACATGGGCGTTCCCCTCGTCGGGGAACGTTTCGATCCCCGGATCGCTGAAGGACATCACTCCGCCGCCGCTGCTTCCCCCGCCGCTGCTGCCGCTTCCGCCGCACGCCGGAATGATCACCGCCAGGCTCGCCAGGACGAGAATTCTCCACATGACACACCTCTGCTCCATGAACTTCAATCCAACCTCGAAGCACGGTATCTACGATGGAGGCTCCGGAAGGTTTCTGACCGCGTGGAAGGCCGAGGCGAATTGATTCCAAGGAGAGCTCCGTGCGGGATCCCGACCGACGGCTCCTTCTGTTCGCGAACCGTGAAGCTCCTCTTCATTCTGTTGACGTCCGGCGCCGCCACAATCTACGTTATCGCCCGTGACCGGACAGTGAGGAGGGACCCATGGCCCGCACGCCGCTGCTGTCCGCGATCCGTCGGCTCTATCGGGAGCACCGCGCCGCCCGCGACCGGGGAATCCCGGTCGACGCGCTGCGCGAACGCGGCCTGTCCCGCCGCACGTTCCTGGCCGGCACCGCAGCGGCCGTCGCCGCCTCCGCGGTCCCCGCCCTGGCACAGACTCCGCGGAACGGCCCGAAGATCGTCATCGTCGGCGCCGGCATCGCCGGGCTCACCTGTGCCCTGACCCTGAGGGACAACGGCATCGCGTCGACCGTCTATGAAGCATCGGGCCGCATCGGCGGCCGCATGTTCTCGAACACCGGAAGCTGGGCCCAGGGCCAGGTCAGCGAGTGGTGCGGCGAGTTGATCGACACCGGCCACAAAACCGTCCGCGGCCTCGCGAAGCGGTTCGGGCTCAAGCTGGACAACCTCCTCAAGGCGCAGCCGGCAGGGTCCGAGGACACGTACTTCCTGTCGCAGCTCTACTATCCCAAGGCGCGGGCCGACCAGGATTTCGCGCCGGTTTTCGACGCAGTTTCGGCCGACGAGGCCTCGGCCCCCTTCCCCACGACGTTCGACTCCTTCACGCCCGCCGGCGAGGCGCTGAGCGCGATGACGATCCGCAAGTGGGTCGACACGCGCGTTCCCGGCGGCCACGCGTCCCCCCTGGGCAAACTGCTGGAGCTCGCCTACGCCATCGAATACGGCGCGGACGTCCGCGACCAGTCGGCCCTGAACCTGGTTTATCTCCTCGCGTTCCAGCCCAAGCCGAATGAGCTGGCCGTCTTCGGCGAGTCGGACGAGACGTTCCATATCCGCGGCGGCAACGAGCAGCTGCCCCGCGTCATCGCCGACTCCCTGGGCGCGGGCGTCGTCCGCACCGGCCGCCGTCTCGAGAAGCTCAGGCTGACGGCCGGCGGACGCTACCAGCTCAGCTTCGCCGCCGGCCAGGCGAGCGACGACGTCACTGCGGACTTCGTCGTCCTCGCCCTGCCCTTTTCAGTGCTCAAGCACATCGACACCGACCAGGCGGGTTTCGACGACCTCAAGAAAAAGGCGATCCAGGAGCTGGGCGAAGGCCGGAACGGAAAGACCCAGCTTCAGTTCACGTCGCGCCTCTGGAATCAGACCGGTCCCTGGCCCGGCATCTCGAACGGGTCGAGCTACAGCGACACCGGCTACCAGGCCGGCTGGGACGTCACCCGGGCGCAGCCCGGCGCCTCCGGCATCCTGGTCTTCTACTCGGGCGGCAGCGTGACGACCTCAATGCGCACGACGACCGCGTTCTCCACGCAGACAAATCCCGACGCGGTCGCGGACGCGGTCGACGCGCTGCACCGGGCCGAGCCGGTGTTCCCCGGCCTGAGCTCCGCATGGAACGGACGGACCACGCAGTCGCTCCCCCACCTGAGCCCCTTCATGAAAGCGTCGTACGCCTTCTACCGGCCGGGCCAGTACACCGCCTTCGCCGGCTATGAGAAAGCGCGGCAGGGCGGGGTCTATTTCTGCGGGGAGCACACCTCGATCGACTTCCAAGGCTTCATGGAAGGTGGAGCGTCCGAGGGCGAGCGCGCCGGGAAGCAGATCGCGAAGAAGATCCTGGACTGACGGGCTACCCGATCGCCGAAGCGATCCGCTGGAGGGTGTCCAGGCAAGCCGCGAAGTCCTTCTCGCGGGAGGGGACCCCGTAGCATTCGTACGTGAGAACGCCCGCTTCCAGTCGGATCCGTCCCATGAGGTGAACCGGGAGGTTCCGAAGCGCCTCCTGAAGCAGGTCCCGAGAGCTCCCCCGCGAGATCTTCGTAGCGAGCGCCGGAGGCGCCCTCAGAGTCCAGTCGGGACCCGCTCCGACTTCGGCCGTTCCAGACACCGGCCGGGTCTTGAGAAAAGCCCTTCCCCACCAGCCGTTCCGGACCAGATCGAGGCGCGCCTCCGGAGCGCCGCCGATGTCCAGCGAGATCGTGGTGCTTGACGGGGTCCTTCGGGTCCCGAGGGAAAACCGGATCCATCCGCGCCTGGCCTGGCTCTCGAAATCGATCCCGTACCATCTCGAAACGGTCCCGCCCAGGCGCCGCGACAGGAGCGGAAGGAGCCGGCTGATCCGCCGCCAGCGGATCAGCGTCGGCGTCATGAAGGCGACGAACGCCGCGGCCACGGCGGCAAGAACCAGGGCGCCGGACGGCGTGAGGGCGCCGGGGATCATCGGGGCGGAGGGAGCGTCCCGTCGGAAGCCGACTTGAGCGCGCTGACGATATCCTCGGGTCTGGGCGAGATCTTTTCGAGCGCCGCAGCCGAGGCGATGGCGGCCTCGGCGTCCTTGCGGAGGATCGCGCGGTCGGCAAATTCCGGGGTGACGAAGAACCAGCCCTCGTCCATGAGCTGCTTCGCGGTACGCCGGTCGTCGGTGGATTCGCGCCAGAGCCGGGACGCCTCCGCGTTGCGTCCCTCCGCCGCGGCCTCGCGGGCGGCGCGGATCTTCGCGATGCTCAGGTAGACGTAGGCCTCGCTGAACCTGGGATTCTCCCCGACGGCCAGCGCGAACTGCTCCTGCGCGCGGCCGTAGTCCCCGTTCTGGAAGCGGGACAGGCCTTCACGATAGGGGACGTCGCCCCGAAGGGAGCAGGCGGATAGCGCGGCGGGGATCAGGACGCCCGCGAGGACGCGGCGAAAGGAGCGCACGAGCGCCGAGTATGCCACGCCGGTCGGCGGGATCCAGCAAAAATCGGGTCCCTCTAGCGCGATGTCCCCCGCGCCCCCGTCCCTTCACGGAAGATTTACCCGAGATTCATTTTTTCCTGATGGCCGCGTCGTGTGATCAGGGGAACCGTGGACGCACGGTTTTTGAAGAAAGCGTCAGGGGATCCCCATGACGATGAATCGCAGGGAATTCATGGCCGCAGGCGCTCTGGGCATGGCGTCCGGCCTCGTCCGACTGGCCTCAGGACGGGAACTCGACGCCGGCCTGCTCCCCTACAAGACCGCCCCCGGCGTCAGCGGCAGCATCAGCAGCATCGGATCCGACACCCTCGCCAACCTGATGACCTACTGGGCGGAGGCCTTTCAGAAGAACTATCCCAACGTCTCGGTCCAGATCGAGTCCAAGGGGTCCGGCACCGCGTTCCCCGCGCTGATCGCCGGAACTTCCCAGTTCGGCCCGATGTCCCGCGCGGCCAAGCCGACGGAAGAGGACCAGTTCGAGTCCCGTTACGGCTACAAGGCGACTCAGGTCCGCGTCGCCGTCGACGCGGTCGGCATTTTCGTCAACAAGGACAACCCCCTGCAGTCGATCTCCCTCGACCAGCTCGACGCCATCTACTCGAAGGCTCGCCGTCGCGGCGTCCGCAAGGCCTCCACGACCTGGGGCGACGTGGGCCTGACCGGCGAGTGGGGAAACAAGTCGATCAGCCTCTTCGGGCGCAACTCCGCGTCGGGGACCTACGGCTTCTTCAAAGAGAACGTGATGAAGACGGGCGACTTCCGCGACGAGGTGAAGGAGCAGCCCGGGACCGCGTCGGTGATCCTGGGCGTCGCCGAGGACCGCACCGCCATCGGTTATGGCGGCATCGGATATTCGACCTCCAGCGTCCGCGCCATCAGCCTGAGCGAGCACGACGGCGAGGCTTCGAAGACGCCGACCGCCGCGAACGCCTATTCCGGCGACTACCCGCTGTCGCGCTATCTTTACATCTACATCAACCGCGCTCCGGGCAAGCCCCTGACGCCGATCGTGCAGGAGTTCATCCGAATGGTCTGCTCCAAGGAAGGCCAGCAGCTGGTGGCGAAGGACGGATTCTTCCCGCTGAAGTCGGCGACCGCGGCCGAGGAACTCCGGAAGGTCGACTAAAAAGAAGCGCCGGACCTCCGCGGGCGTTGCGCCCCGGAGGCCCGGCACCTTCGCTGCACTAACTCTGGCGCGTATACTGGATCTCGCCCATCTTCTTCTCGGTCCCGGTCTGGTCCGGACGATAGAAGGTCAGGGTGCGGTGCTTCGCATCCTGGATCTCCATCACGGTGCGGACCGTCGCGACCTTGCCGAACTCGGGACAGAACCCCTCGCTCGTGAAGGTGAACTTCTTCCCGCTCGAGTCGGCGTCGCCTTCGGCCCACATGGCGAAGGGCGCGATGTTGTCGATCCACGTCAGGAGATACTTCTTCTTGATGGGGTCATAGCCCATCGTGCCGTGGCCGGCGAAGGGCTTGCCGTCATGATCGCCGCTGTAGTCGATCACCAGCCAGAAGCCGTCATAGCCGACGCGGACCAACTCGGCTCCCCTGGATTGCGTCTCCTTGCCGTCGTGCGAGCCCTTCGCGACGGCATCCCACTGCCCCTCGAACTGCTTGAGCAGGTCGTGCTCCCTCCCGGGCTTCGGCGTCTCCTTCTTGTCCTGGGCCGACGCCGCCGAGAACAAGCCGATCACCATGAATGCTGCCACATATTTTTTCATCTCTGCACCTCCGCAGCTTTTGAGCCTGCCGGGGTGCCGATGTTTCGGCCTCGATCGTCCGCGGCCGATTATTCCCGAAGCAGCGGGAGGATCCGCTCCAGGTCGTCCGCGAGCTGCTTCGCGGTTTGGGGGCGGTCGTTCCGCTCCTTCTGGAGGCACTTCAGGATGACGGCTTCCAGCGCGCCCGGGATGCCGGCGACGATCGCGGACGGCGGCGGCGCGTCGGTGTCGGCCACCCTCCGGAGCGTCTCCATCGGTGTCGCGCCCCGGAACGGCGGGCGGCCCGTCACCAGCGCATACAGCACCGCGCCGAGGGAGTAGACGTCGCTCCGGCGGTCCACCCGGGTGCTGCGTCCGAGCGCCTGCTCGGGCGACATGAACGCGGGCGACCCCATCGCGGTCCCCACGGCGGTGACGTTCGACGGCGCGTCGCTCGACCTCGCCATTCCGAAGTCCGTCAGGAACGGCTTGCCGGCGCGGTCGACCAGGATGTTCTGGGGCTTGATGTCCCGGTGCACGATGCCCCGGGAATGGGCATATTGCAGGGCGTGCGCGACCGCCAGGACCCATCCCACGGCCTGCCGCGGCTTGCGCCGGTCCCCGGCCAGCGTCGTTCCGTCGACGTACTGCATCGCGAGCAGATGGTGGCCGTCGATCGACGCGAATTCATAAACGGCGACGATGTTCGGATGGTGGAGGGAGCGCGTGATCTCCACTTCGCGGCGGAAGCGGGTGAGACCCTCGATCGTGTGGAGGTTCGAGATCAGCTTCAGCGCCACCCAGCGCTGGTGGGTTTCATCCCAGGCCTTGTAGACCACGCCCATTCCGCCGCGGCCGATCTCGCGCAGGGAGCCGTAGTGTCCGATCCGCTCCCCCACCGGACCGGCGACGGAAAGGATGGCGCTCGAGGATGCCGACGAATGCTGCTCCGCGGCCGGACGCGGCGGCGTCGGAGCCGTCGCGGGCTGCGCGGGCGGCCGCAGCTCTCCGGTGCAGGCCTTGCAGAGATAGACGCGGCCGGGGTCGTAGTTCAGGATCGAGTAGGCGGCCTTGCAGGCCGTGCAGCGGACCGGCGTCGCGGCCTTATGGAGCTCGCGGGACCCCTCCTCCAAGGCGCCGAGCGTCAGCTTCCCGGTTTCGAGCAGGATCTCGACGAGCGGCCGTTGGCGTCCCGCGGCCACCGCCTGGCGCTGGACGACCAGGGCCTCATCGAGATGCGCGCGGGAGAGGCGGCCGCTGCCCAGGAGGAGCTTCAGCAGCTTCAGCTCCTCGCGGGTGTCGCCGGATTCGCCGGCCACCGGCTTGAGGACCTTCTCGATCTCGACCCGGAGCGCCTCGAGCTCCATCTCGGGGATGATGTGGCGACGGAGCAGCACCTTCGGCAGCAGCGCGTCGCCGGCGCCGCCCGGCTTCGACCGGGAGAGCGCATCGCACTCTTTGAGGCATTCCTCGAGCTGGGGCTCGCTCATCCAGCCCCGTTCGACGCAGACATGACCCAGGATGGCATCCTTCGTGCTCATGGTTACTCCACTGCACGGTGTCGCTCCCAGATCGCCGCTCTCAACCTGCGCTGGGGAATCCTTAAGGACGAAGAGGGACCCGGTGTTGAACAGGCTCGGGGATGTCGGGCGCTGCGTTCGGGCCGCTCGCGGGTTCGCGCATCGGGACCCTCCGTCGGAGTAGTCCCCGGCTCCCTCGGGGCGCGCGCTGGATTTCCAAATAAATTATACCCGTCGCGCCGGGGGACTCCAGAAAAAGCGCAGGATCCTGGGGATACGGCCAGCGCCAGAACACTCGCGTGACGCGGGGCATGACGGCATACGTGAGCAGTGCCGTCGGAAGGAAGGTGAGCGCCAGGTTGCCGAGCGGAAACGGCAGCCGCCGCAGCCAGACGCCGAGCGGATAGTGCAGCGCCGCCGAGAGGGCGAAGGCCGACAGCCAGGACAGCAGCCACATCTTATAGCGGGGCGCCGGCCGCGGGGCGGTCCTGCCCGGCAACGTGAACCAGTGCTCCAGGCCGGTCCTCTCGTGGACGGCATCGGGCGTTTCGACCAGAGGATCGCAGCGGCTCAGCCGGTCCCGCCGCACCCCGGATTCCATCCAGCGGTGAAGGCTCGACGGATGATCGAACTGGAGGATGATGGTGTATTGAAGCGGCTGCCCCTCCGCCGGCCGCAGAATCGTGATCCCCAGGCAGCCGGCGAAGCGCGCCGCCTGCGCCGTGATCCCCCGCTGCCAGTCCTCGAAGTCGCGCTCGCGACCCGACCGCACGCGGCGGTGGATGATGGCGGTGACCGGGACGCGCGGCTCCGACTGCAGGGCCGTTTCCATGACCGGCCAGTCTAGGGTCCCGCTCGCGGCGCTTCCATCCCGGAGGCCCCGTCTTCATGGTCCCTGAACCGCCCCGCAACAAAAGGGAGCCTCCTTTTTGTTATCGTGCCCCTGTAAGCCCCGGGCGAATCGCCCCGCCGCGCTCTTGACCTGATCCCCGGGGACCTGATTCACTGTGGTGAGTTCAGCCAGGAGGGAAGAATCATGGCCCGAAATGCCGATCGCGGCGACGCCGTCGCCGTCAAGCGACCCTCGACCCCCGTCGCTCCGCAGGCCCTCCAGCGCGACGGCCTCCAAAGCGCCCACACGCGGACGGGCCTCTCCTCCGAGATTCTGGCCCACGCCATCCTCGACAACCTCAGTTTCGTTCTTGGACGCCATATCGACCTGGCGACGCCCAACGAGTGGTACCGCGCAGTCGCCTACACGGTGCGCGACCGGCTCATGGACCGCTGGATCCGCAACGTTCCTGCGTTGATCGACAAGGACGTCAAGACCGTGGCCTACCTGTCCGCCGAATTCCTCATGGGGCCGCAGCTCCAGAACCACCTCGTCGCCCTGGGGGCCGTCGACGCCTTCCGCGAGGCGGTCAAGTCCCTCGGCCGGGACCTGGACGATATCATCTCCCAGGAGGAGGAGCCGGGCCTCGGCAACGGCGGCCTGGGCCGCCTGGCCGCGTGCTACCTCGATTCCCTCGCCACGCTCCGCGTCCCGGCGTTCGGCTACGGCATCCGCTATGAGTTCGGCATCTTCGACCAGGAGATCCGCGACGGCTGGCAGCTGGAGATCACCGACAAGTGGCTCCGCCGTGGAAACCCCTGGGAGATCGCGCGCTACGAGATCGCATTCCCCGTCAACTTCGGCGGCCGCACCGAGCACGTGCGGGACGCCGCGGGCCGCACGCGGGTGCGCTGGATTCCCGAGCGCGTCGTGAAGGGCGTCGCCTACGACACCCCGGTCCTGGGCTACGGGGTCGAGCACGTCGACATCCTCCGTCTCTGGAAGTCCGAGTCGTTCGACGTCTTCGACGTCCAGGCCTTCAACCAGGGCGACTATTACGGCGCCGTCGAGCGCGAGATCCAGTCGGAGAACCTGACGAAAGTCCTCTACCCCAACGACGAGCGCCTCGAGGGCAAACAGCTGCGGCTCGAGCAGCAGTACTTCTTCGTCTCCTGCTCGCTGCGCGACATGATCCGCCTGCACCTGCTGAAGTCGCCGTCGGTGGAGACCTTCGACCGCAAATGGGCGGTGCAGCTGAACGACACGCACCCGTCGATCGCGGTCGCCGAGCTCATGCGCCTCCTCCTCGACGAGTACGACCTGGACTGGGACAAGGCCTGGGGGATCACGACGCGGACGATGGCGTACACGAACCACACGCTGCTGCCGGAGGCGCTGGAGCGCTGGCCGCTGCCGCTTTTCGCCCGCGTGCTGCCCCGCCCGCTCGAGATCATCTACGAGATCAACCGGCGCTTCCTCGACGACGTGCGCCTGCGTCATGCCGGCGACGAGGACCTGATCCGCCGCGTGTCGCTGATCGACGACAGCGGCGAGAAGTATGTCCGGATGGCGAACCTGGCGACCGTCGGCAGCCACGCGGTCAACGGCGTGGCGGCGCTGCATTCGGAGCTGCTGAAGACCTCGGTGCTCAGCGACTTCCACCGGCTGATGCCCGAGAAGTTCAGCAACGTGACCAACGGCGTGACGCCGCGCCGCTGGATCGCGGTGGCCAACCCCGGCCTGACCTCGCTGCTGCGCGAACGCATCGGCGACACCTGGCTGAGCCATACGGAGGAGCAGCTGCCCCGCCTGGAGCCGCTCGCCGAGGACGCGGGCTTCCGCGACCAGTGGAGGAAGGTGAAACGGGAGAACAAGGAGCGGCTGGCGCGGATCCTGCGCGAGCAGACGGGCGTGGTCGCCGACCCCGACTCCCTGTTCGACATCCAGGTCAAGCGCATCCACGAGTACAAGCGCCAGCACCTGAGCGCCCTGCACGTCATCGCCGAGTACGCCCGGCTCAAGCAGAATCCCGGCCTCGACGTCCCGCCGCGGACCATCGTGTTCGCGGGCAAGGCCGCCCCCGGCTACCGCATGGCCAAACTCATCATCAAGCTGATCACGTCAGTGGCCGACGTCGTGAACCGCGACCCCGCCCTCCGGGACCGGATGAAGGTGGTCTTCATGCCCGACTTCAACGTGAAGAACGCCCAGCCCGTCTATCCCGCGGCCGACCTTTCGGAGCAGATCTCCACCGCGGGCAAGGAGGCGTCGGGGACGGGCAACATGAAGTTCTCGCTCAACGGCGCTCTGACGATCGGGACGCTCGACGGCGCCAACGTCGAGATCATGGAAGCGGTCGGGAAAGAGAATTTCTTCCTCTTCGGGCTCACGGTCGAGGAAGTCGCCGAGACCTGGGCCCGGGGCTACTCCCCTCGGGCGGCGCTGGAGGCCGACCCCGCCCTGCGCGAGGCGATCGAACTGATCCAGCACGGGCACTTCTCGATGGGGGACCCGGAACTCTTCCGGCCCCTGACGGATTCCCTGCTGAACCGGGACGAGTACCTGGTCTTCAAGGACTTCCCGGCCTACACCGAGGCGCAGTCGCGCGTGTCGAAGGCGTTCCAGGACCAGGACCGCTGGACGCGGATGTCGATCCTGAACGTCGCGCGGATGGGCTTCTTCTCCTCGGACCGGTCGGTGCGGGAATACTGCGACCGGATCTGGAAGGCCGCTCCCGCGCCGATGTAAGCCGCCCCCGGGCCTGCCTCAGTAGACCTCGGGGACGTACATGTCCTTCGGGACCGGATTCCGGTGATAGTCCGGATGATGGATCCGGTCCGGGATCGACACCGCGTCGTGCTTGATCTCCGCATAGGGGATCTGGGTGATCAGGTGCCGGATGCAGTTGAGCCGGGCCTTCTTCTTGTCCACGGCCTGAACGACCCACCAGGGCGCCTCCGGAATATGCGTCTTCTGGAGCATGATCTCTTTCGCCTTGGTGTAGTCCTCCCAGCGGCGGCGCGACTCGACGTCCATCGGACTGAGCTTCCACTGCTTGAGGGGATCGTGGATGCGGCTGCGGAAGCGGAACTCCTGCTCCTCGTCCGTGATGGAGAACCAGTACTTGATCAGGCGGATCCCGGAGCGGACGAGCATCCGCTCGAACTCGGGGACGGTGCGGAAGAACTCCTCGTACTCCGCCTCGGTGCAGAATCCCATCACGCGCTCCACGCCGGCGCGGTTGTACCAGCTCCGGTCGAAGAGCAGCATCTCGCCGCCGGCCGGCAGTTGCGACACATAGCGCTGGAAGTACCACTGGGTCCGCTCGCGGTCGTTCGGCGCCGGGAGCGCCGCGATCCGGCACACGCGCGGATTGAGCCGCTGCGCCACCCGCTTGATCGCCCCGCCCTTGCCCGCTGCGTCGCGGCCCTCGAAGATCACCACGATCTTGCTCTTCGTCGAGACGACCCAGTCCTGGAGCTTGATGAGCTCGGCCTGGAGCCGGAGCAGTTCCTTGAAGTAGACCATCCGGGCGTCCTTCTCGGCGGTCTTCTCAGCGCCTGTCTTGGGCGCCGAGGACATCTGGTCTTCCAGCTCCAGTTCGAGTTCTTCGTCGAGGCCGTCCAGGAAATCGCGCTGGAGACGCGCCGCCAAGTCGGAGTCGTTCGTCGCCGCGGTGGGGTTCATGGCCGGTCCTCCCTCAAGTGATGTTCACGCTGCGAAGGAGAATTTGGACAAAGTCCCGCTGAAAGGCAACTGGAATGCATGCAGGAAGGTGTAAAAGTCCTGCAAACGGCCCGTGAAACGCCCCCGTCAGGCGTCGCGCGGCTTCAGGATGTAGGACAGGAGCAGCGAGACCAGCCCGATGAGGTCGATCGCGAGGAAGAAGGCCAGTTCGCCGTAGCCGACGCGGATGAACTCCCTCTTCGGATCTTTCGACCACGTCAAGATCGGCGCGCCGGATTGGGATCTCAGGTCCGAATCCATATCCCGATCCTGAAGCATGTCTTCGAACTTCGAATCGAGTCCGATCCGGTATCCCCCGCGCCAGTCCTCCGTCCAGTATTCCGGCACTCCCAGGCCGAGATCGGACTCGCCGACCCAGGCGGGGATTCGATCCCCCCGCTTCCAGTCCGGCGGCAGGAGCGGCGCCAGGTAATAGTGGGATCTGCCGTTTTTCCCCGCGAGGGTCCGGTGCGAGACGTATTTCAGGCCCACCTTCCCGTCCGAGAAATGGTAGACGTCGAAGCCGAAGTACTCGGGCCGGGCCGCGTCGCGCACCGGGATCAGCGGCGTCTCGCGGAGCGCGAAGAGCCGCGGAATATGGCCGAGCATCAGACCGTAGACCAGCGAATAGACCGAGAACCCGATCACGAGGACGAACAGCAGGCCGCGCCCCCCGGTCTTCCCGTTCACCCACGCCGTCAATCCGAGGATCAGGATCAGTTGGAGGATCCAGATCCCGAACTTCGCCAGGCCGTTGTGCTGCGGCACCATCGTGTGGGCGATGGCGATGATCCCCACGTTCGTGAGCGCGAGATAGAGGGTCATCCACAGGAGCGCGGCCCAGAACGGCGGCGGCTTCTCCGATGCTGTGTCCTCATCCACGCGGGCATTCTAGCCGGACCTACGGAAGGAATTTGTCTCAAATCCACTCCGAACCGCTATCCTGACTGGGGCAGGCACGGGGATCTGGTCTCATGCACGCTGAACGCAAACGGTCGGTTCGTTCCCTGCTGGGAGTCAGCCTGGCGGCGCTCCTCTCGGGACTCTTCATCAGCATCCTCGCCGTCCAGGCGGCGCTGGACGACGGCGCCGGCCTCCTGAATGTCGGCAGCTCCGGCTCGTCGGTTCCCGTCTCCTTCCACGCGCCGCTGCCCCCGCGAAAGGTCACCCAGGGGATAGCCCGCCAAGTCCTCGTCATCAGCGTCGACGGGCTCCGGCCCGACGGGATCACGCAGGCGCAGGCGCCCGTCCTGATGGGCCTGATGGAGCGCGGCGCCCGCGCCGAGCACTGCGAGACCGTGCGTCCGTCGATCACCCTGCCCAGCCACACGGCCATGCTCACCGGGCTCGACTTCAAGAACCACGGCGTCGTCTGGAACAATTACCGCCCGGGCCATATCCAGCATCCGACCGTCTTCTCCGTGGCGAGCGAGGCCGGGCTCTCGACCGCCATGCTCTTCGCGAAGGACAAGTTCCACTTCCTCGCCAATCCCGAGCAGGTGCACTGGATCTACGGGCCCGCCATCCCGCGGATCATCCCGAAGCTTGAAGACGTCACCAAGCCCGACTTCAAGGAGAATACGGGGCCCGATCCGTCGGGCGCCCAGTCCGCGTCCCGGCCCAAGGCGCCCGCCCCTGCCCCGGCTCCTGCCCTCGGCGTCGTTCCCCCGCCCGCCGGCAATCCCGGGGCGAAGCCCGACGCACTCCCCCGGCCTCCGCCAACGTCCAAGCCTTCCACGTCGGCCGACGGCCTCGCGCGCGCCTTCGCGGCCGAATGGCCGGACACGAAGTATCAGATGACCTTCATCCATTTCGGGGAGCCCGACGGCGCCGGCCACGGGAGAGGGTGGATGAGCCGGAGCTATCTGGACGCGGTCCTCAAAGTCGACACCGCGATCGGGAAGATCCTGGACACGCTGCGGGATTGCGGGGAGCTCGAGACCACCGCGATCATCATCTCCGCCGACCACGGCGGCCTCGGAAAGCAGCATTACTTCCGGCAGCTTCCGGACACTCCGGAGAACGTGACGATCCCCTGGATCTGCGTCGGTCCCGGCGTCAAGGCGGGACTCCTGATCACCCGGCCCCTACGGACCTTCGACACCGCCCCGACCGCCCTCAGCTTCCTCGGGCTGACGCCGCCCGAACGACTCGACGGCCGCGCGGTCGAGGAAGTTCTGGGCGCCCAGGAGCGTTAGTTAGAGGAGGAGTTGGCCTTCCTCTTGCGTCCCCCGGTTCCTTTCGACATCCTATATCCCGCCGTGAACTTCAACTTCGAGTTCGACCTCTTCGGGGAAGGGAAGAAAGACCGCTCGCTCCAGGGCCAGATCAAGGAATGGGTCCGCGCCCATTTCAACCTGGCCGAGGACGTCACGGTCCTGGTCGCCGAGATCTTCTGCGACCAGCCGGGCTGCGCCCCCGTGGAAACGCACATCGCCGTGCTGAAAGCCAGCGGCCGGGAGCAATACCGGATGATGCGGCCCATGAAGGAAGTCATCAAGCAGGACATCCCCCGCATGATCCCGAACCCCGACGGCCATGGCGCGCGCATCGACCTGGACAAGCTGGGCGACGGGAGCCAGTGGAAGTGAACCCTCCCGCTACGATCCCCGTCTCGGTGCTGACCGGCTTTCTCGGCGCCGGCAAGACGACCCTCCTCAACCGGATCCTCACCGAAAAGCACGGCTGGAAGGTCGCCGTCGTCGAGAACGAGTTCGGCGAGATCGGCGTCGACAACCAGCTCGTGCTCGCGACCGAGGAAGACCTCATCGTCATGAACAACGGCTGCGTCTGTTGCACCGTCCGCGGCGACCTGATCAAAACCCTCAACGACCTGCTGCGGCGGCCCGACAAGTTCGACGCCATCCTGATCGAGACGACCGGCGTCGCCGACCCCTCCCCCGTGATCCAGTCCTTCTTCGTCGACGAAGACCTGAAGTCGAAGGTGCGCCTCGACGCCGTCATCACCGTCGTCGACGCGCGCCACATCTGGCAGCACCTGGAGCAGAACCGCGAGGCGCGCGAGCAGATCGCGTATGGCGACGTCGTCCTCCTCAACAAGACGGACCTGGCCACGCCCGAGGAGCTCGACCGACTCGAGAAGAAAGCTCGCGAGCTCAATATCCTCGCGAAGATCTACCGTACGCGCGATGCGGCAATCCCCCTCGACAAGATCCTCGACGTCGGCGCGTTCGACCTGTCCCGCCGCCTGGAGGTGTCGCCCGATCTGATGACGGCCGACGAGCATCACCACCACTCGGACATCCATTCGATCTCGCTGAAGGAGGCGGGGGCGCTGGACGGCCGCAGGCTGAACGCCTGGCTGGGCGGGCTGCTGAAGACGCGGGGAACGGACATCTTCCGGATGAAGGGGATCGTCGAGGTTCAAGGCGAGGCGCGACGCGTGGTCTTCCAGGGCGTGCACATGATGTTCGACGGCCGTCCCGACCGGCCCTGGCGCGACGGCGAGGACCGCTCCAATATCCTCGTGTTCATCGGCCGCAACCTGCCGGAGCAGGAGCTCCGCGAAGGGCTGCGCGCCTGCCGCGCGGTCTAGGAGACTTCGGCGCGCTCGTGAATCCCCTGGCCGATGTGCTGCAGGTACGACGGGCTGCCCGGCCTCATCCGCAGCATCGTCACGAAGAGCAGCACCTGGATCAGGGCGACCACGCCGACGATGACGAGGAGGAGAATTAGAAAATTCTTCGACTCCTCCCGCTCGCGTTTCTGCGTCCGCGCGGTGGGTGGCGGTCTCTTCATGGTCAACCTCCTATTCGCCCCTCTTCCGAAACCTGGGAATACCCCATTTTTACGCAAGCCTCATGCCAGTGGGGGTGCAACCCGCTGCTGCGCTAGGGAGGACGCGAAATCCCTACCCGGCGGTAGGCTATTGGCGGGGTTTCTACCAATCTGAACTTCTAGCGGCGCGACCCCCGGACCGCCTGGACCTGGTCGCGAAGCTCGATCAGCAGGGCCCGGGTCCGGTGTTTGCCGGCATCGAAGTCGGAGTGATTGAGTTCGAGGATCGAGAGGGCCGCCTCGACGGTCGTGATGTCGCTGCCCTCGCCGCGCTCGAAGAGCGCTTTCAGCGACATCGCCGTGCAGATCCACCATGGCTCGGACTCCTTCTCCGCGACCAGCTTCAGATGGTTGAACACCGTGATCGCGTTCCCGAACTGGAACTTCTGCCCGCTCCGCCCGAGCTGGTAAAGAGCATGTCCGTACTCCAGGTAGATCCCCGCGAGCCATTTTTGGTTCTGCAAAACGGAGGCGTTGATGCCCTCCGGCCCCACCAGGGCGCCGGCCTTGACGAGCCCCTCGCAGTGGCTCTTGCACTGCCCCCACTCCGGGGCCGTCTCGGCGGCGAAGCCCAGGCACCAGGCCAGGCGCGATGCCGCCGCCGGGCGCTCCTTCGACTCCGGAGGGACCAGCGCCAGCAGGCGGGATTGCGCCCGCACGGCGTCCTTCCAGACGACGCGATCCGGCACCGGCTGGCCGCGCAGGTCCAGAACCGAGACGACGCGATCGTCGAAGCGGTTCAGCACCCGGGCCATCCGGACCAGGCCGTCGGCCACTTCCCGCGTCTCCGCGATCGACGGCAGCGCGGCCTCGGTCGCGTCGAGCCACACGCGATAATAGCGCGCGGCTTTCGACGGCTCGGCAGCCTCGTGGTACCAGGCAACCCGACGGGCCGACCGTGCCGAGGCCGGGTGATCGGGGGACGTCTTCAGCAGCGCGTCCAGCCGGGCGCCCGCGCCGTCGGCATCCTCCACTCCCAGCCGGGCGCGGATCTCCATCTCGGCCAGCCTCGGCTGCATCTCGCTGTCCGCCGGCAGCAGGGCGGCGCATTTCCGGACGAAACCCAGGGCCTCTTTCGGCTGGTTCTGCGTCTTGTGCAGATGGATCGAGGCCAGGTCATAGTACGCCCCCACGAGCAGGCGCGGGACCGGCACCTTCTCCAGGCGCGACACCGCGCGGCGCAGCAGCGCGTCGGCCTTCTGCAGCTGCTTCGGATCGCCCTTCGCGTCGACGTCGCGCTTCCAGCAGTGCCCCGCGGACACCAGGGCGTCGTCGTAGACCTCGCATCCCTCGTCGACCGTCTCGTACGCCTCGGCGGCGGCCCTCCACTGGCCCTTCCGCTCCAGGCGCTCGGCCTCGAGGAACTTGAAGAATCCCGCATAGGCTCCCTGCAGGCCCAAGCGCCGGATCTCGGCCAGGAGCTGCTCCTGCCGCTCTTCGTCCTTCGGATCCCGCGTCGCCGCCGCCGACCGGATCTGCGAGCGGACCGCCTCGAAGGCCGCGCGCCCCGCCAGCGTGTGCGCCGGATACCTCCGGAAGACCTCCTGGAATGCGATCGAGGACTCCAAGTCCTGCTTCAGCGCACGGAAACTTTCGCCGCGCTTGAAGGCGGCGACCGGCTCGAATTGCCGCAGCTCGGCCTCCCCCCGGCACAGCTCCACCACCCGGCGCAGGTCCGTCAGCGCCTCGCGATAGAGACCGGGGTCGATCATGCCGTCGGCGATCAGCATCATCCGGTCGGGCGTGGCCTGTTCGCCCTTCATCCAGCCGCGGATCTTCTCGCGGGCGGCATGGCCCGCGGGGCCGTTGGCGTCGGCATTGACGACACCCTGGGCCGTCGCCAGGGCGCCGGCGAGATTCCCGTCCGCGGCCAGGGCCTCCGCCCGGGCGAGCGTCATCGCCAGGCCCATGGCCGTCTTCGCCCGCGCCGGGTACCCGCGGAGGAAGGCGTCGGCACCGGCGACGGCGTCCTTCGCCTTCCCCGCCTGCGTCAGAGTCTTGAGCAGCGACAGGAGGGCGCCGTCCCAGAGGGCGGAGGGATACTCCGCGAGCGGGGCCGAGTTCTTTCGGAGCGCGAGGACCGCGCGGAAGCAGCGTTCGGCGCGGGCGGTGTCGCCAAGATCGAGCCGCGCGCGGCCCTCCTCGAGGACGGCCTCGTACGCGATCGGCGCGTTGCCGCATTCGAGCTGGAAGTCGAGGAACAACGGGACGGCGTCGGCGAGCATCTTCTTCCGCGCCGCGGCGTCCGTCGAAGGGATCCGGGCGTGGGCGGCCATCGCCTTGGGGAGTTCGAGGCGCGCGTCCAGGAGCGCCTCCTCCACGGCCGGGCTCGCGGCCATCTTCTTCAGGCCGGCGATGCTCTCGCGGTAGAACGACTCCACGGCTTCCCACGCCCGGGCGCCGTCGGGGGTCTCCGACAACTGCCGCGCCTTCTGCACGCGCAGCTCGCCGATCATCGCGCGCTCGTCGAGCGTCGGCGTCGCCCCGAAGCGCGCCGCCGCCGCGTCGAGGATCCGCGCTGCGGCGGCCGGATCCGGCTCCTGCCGCGCGCGGGCGGCGGCGACCTCGGCCAGCACGAAGGAGGCTCCCGGAAGCCGGTCGATCTTCCCGCAGACGTCGTCGGCCAGATCGAGCCAGCCGCGGCGGGCCAGAGCGGAGGCCAGGTCGAGGTCGCGTTCGTCGCCGGCGGCGGTCGGGACGCAGAACAGCAGAAAGGCGGTCGTCAGCATCATCGGAGCACCCCCAGTTCAGCGGACGCCGCCGCTTCGTTGGTGTTCAGTGGAAGATTCGTATAATGGGCGGCCTATGAAAACCCGGGCGCTCGGCAGCAGCGGCATCCAGGCCTCCGTCGTCGCCTTCGGCGCGTGGGCCGTCGGCGGCTGGCGCTGGGGCGGCAGCGACGACAAGGTCTCGATCGACGCGATCCGCGCGGCCCTCGACGCGGGGATCAACTTCATCGACACCGCCCCGGCCTACGGCTTCGGCCACGGCGAGGAGGTCGTCGGCAAGGCCATCCAGGGCCGGCGCGACAAGGTCGTGATCGCCACCAAATGCGGCCTCGCGTGGGACACGACCAGGGGGACGCTGTTCTTCGTCTCGGACGAGAAGGGCCGCAATGATGCCGGGCAATACCACATCCATAAGACGCTCGACCCCGACATCGTGCGCCGCGAGCTCGAGGGCAGTCTGAAGCGGCTCGGGACGGACCACGTCGACCTCTACCTGACGCACTGGCAGGATAGGACGATTCCGATCGAGGATACGATGGCGCTGCTGCTGGACCTGAAACGGCAGGGCAAGATCCGGGCGATCGGGGCCTGCAACGCGAAGGGGGCGGACCTGGAGCGGTATCGGTCGAAGGGTCCCTTCGATGCCGACCAGGAGCGCTACAGCATGCTGGACCGCGATCTCGAGAAAGAGCAGCTGCCCTGGTGCAGGCAGAACAACGTCGCGATGCTCGCCTATTCGCCGCTGCATCACGGGCTGCTGACGGGAAAGATCGCCCCGGAGCGCGAGTTCAAGGAAGGCGACCTGCGGCGGGGTCACGCCTCGTTCACGCCCGAGAATCTCCGGAAGACGGGGGCGATGCTGGACCGCATCCGGCCGATCGCCGACGCCCGCGGGTTGACGCTCAGCCAGCTGGTGATCGCCTGGACGGTGGCGCAGCCCGGCCTGACGCACGCCCTGGTCGGCGCCCGGACGCCGCAGCAGGGGCTGGAGAACGCGAAGGCCGGCGCGGTCGAGCTCAGCGCCGACGAACTCGCGACGATCTCCGCCGCGATCGCCGCGAAATAGTCCGTCCGGCTTCGCCCGGAATGACTTTGATCCGGCCTCCGCGCGAACTATAATCGACGCTCGATGTCCACGGAGGCCCCGTACACCGTCCTCGCCCGGCGCTACCGGCCCCTGAGCTTCGACGAAGTCGTCGGCCAGGAGCACGTCTCGCGCACCCTCCGGAACGCCATCGCCGAGAAGCGCGTCGGCCACGCCTACCTCTTCTGCGGACCCCGCGGCGTGGGCAAGACCTCCATGGCCCGTCTCTTCGCCAAGGCCCTCAACTGCGCCAAGGGGCCCTCCGACTCCCCCTGCAACGCCTGCGAGATCTGCCTCGCCGTCCACGACGGGACGGACACCGACGTCATCGAGATGGACGCCGCCTCCAACCGCTCGGTCGACGACGCCCGCACCCTGCGCGAGGGCATCCGCTACGCGCCGCTCCGCTCGCGCTCCAAGGTCTACATCATCGACGAAGCCCACATGCTCACGCGGGAGGCCTTCAACACCCTCCTCAAGACCCTCGAGGAGCCGCCCCCCCACGTGAAGTTCTGCTTCGCCACCACGGAAGTCCACAAGCTGCCGGACACCATCGTGTCCCGCTGCCAGCGCTTCGACTTCCGCCGCATCACGACGGTCGACATCGTCCGCCGCCTCCGCCAGGTCGTCGACGGAGAGAAGATCGCGGTCGACGACGCCGTCCTTGCGGCGATCGCGCGCGCCTCCCACGGCGGCATGCGCGACGCCGAAAGCCTGCTCGACCAGCTGATCTCCTTCAAGGCGAAGGGCCTGAGCGAAGAGGACGTTTCCGCCGTCATCGGCGAGGCGCGCGGGCCCCATCTCGCCGAACTCCTGGGCGCCGTCCGGACCGGCGACGCGGCCAAGGTCTTCACCACGCTCGCCGCCATCTTCGCGAGCGGCGTCGACGTGGCCGCCTTCACCGACCAGCTGCTCGACCGCTTCCGCGCCCTGCTGGCCGTCAAGGCGGTCGGCAAAAACCCCGACATCATCGACCTCCCGGAGGCGGACCTCGTCGAGGCCGAAAAACAGGCGGCAGGCCTCACGCTCGAGGCGCTGCTCTACTTCATCCAGCTCACGCTCGAGGCGAAGCGTCGCATCAAGGAAGGCGCGAACCCGCGCCTGGTGCTCGAGGTCACGCTCGTGAAGATGTCGCGTAGCGCGGACCTGGTGACGCTGACGGAGGCCCTGCGCGGCGCGGTCGTTGCGGCCGCGCCCGGTCCCGCGGCGCCCGTCGTCTCCGCGGCTCCCGCGCCGAAGGCGGTCGAGGCCGAGCCCGTGGCCGACGCGGACGAGCCCGTCCCCCTGGCGGCGGCGGCTGCGCCCGCTCCGGCGCCGGCCTTCTCCGGAACGCCGACCACCCTCGAGGAGGCGCAGGGCGCCTGGCCGCGCGTGGTGGCGTCGGTCAAGGAGAAGAGCGTGCTGGCGGCGACGCTGCTGCGCGAAGGGCGCGTCACGAAGTTCTCGGCGGACGAGATCGGCTTCGTGATGCCGCCGCAGTTCAAGGACTTCCACGTCAAGCAGCTCGAGAGCGCGAAGAACAAGGAGCTGATCGCCGGGGTGATGCAGACGGTGTTCGGACGGAGGGTCGGGCTGAGGATCTCGCTCGATTCGAGCGGAGCGGCGTCTCCCGCGGCGCCGCCGAAGCGGCCGCTGGACACGTCGGCGGATCCCGGCGTCAAAAAGATCCTGGAGGCGTTCGGCGGCTCGAAGGTCGTGGGCATCGAATAGACGGAGAACGAAGCTATGTTTCCAGCGGGCGGAATGGGCAAGTACGGCAAGGCCTTCGAGGACATGCAGAAGAAGCTCCAGAAGCTCGACCTCGAGCTCAAGGAGCGCGTCGTCGAGGCCGCGGCCGGCGGCGGCATGGTCAAAGTGAAGGTCAACGGCGCCGAGGAGATCGTCGACATCAAGATCGAGAAGGAAGTGATCAATCCCGACGACAAGGGGATGCTGGAGGATCTCGTCCTGGCGGCGGCCAACGAGGGGATCAAGAAGGCCAAGAAGCTCCGGGAGACGGAGCTCGCCAAGATCACCGGGATGGTGATGCCCGGCCTGGTATAGCCATGCCCACCAGCGAGCCGATCCTCCGGGTCATCCAGGAACTGGCCAAGCTCCCCGGCATCGGGGAGAAGACGGCGGAGCGGCTCGCGTTCCACCTGCTCGCGCAGCCCAAGAGCGAGG
Source organism: Planctomycetota bacterium (assembly GCA_035644495.1). GTDB lineage: Bacteria > Planctomycetota > MHYJ01 > MHYJ01 > JACPRB01 > JACQFK01. Next base: position 22,673 of record DASQOM010000128.1, read on the forward strand.
CCATGCTGCTCGCCAATGCGGTGCGCGACCTGAAGGAGCAGGTGAAATCATGCACGAAATGTTATAATATCTCCGAAGCCGAGTTGTGCGACGTCTGCGACGACGCCAAACGGGACCAGGGCCTGGTCTGCGTCGTCGAACAGACCCGCGATCTCTGGGCGATCGAACGCACGGGGGCGTTCCGGGGCGCGTACCACGTGCTCCACGGCCACCTCTCCCCCCTCGACGGGGTGGGACCGGAACTGCTGACAATCCCCGGGCTGCTCGACCGCGTCCGCAAGGGAGGAGTGCGAGAAGTGATCCTGGCGACCAATCCGACGACCGAGGGCGACGCGACGGCCTTCTACATCCAGAAGGCGCTGGGCCCGGCGGTCCAGGTCACGCGCATCGCCCGCGGCATCCCCGCCGGCAGCACTCTCGAATATTCCGATCGCACCGTCGTCGGCGACGCCCTCTCGGGACGGAGGGAGTTCTAGCCATGCGCATGGAAGTCCATCTCCAGCAGCGCATGGAACAGCGGATGCATCTGTCCCAGCAGATGCTCCAGAACCTCGAACTGCTCCAGCTGCCCATCATGGAGCTGCGCGACCTGATCTCCCAGGAACTCGAGGAGAACCCCACGCTCGAGGAGAAGCAGGACGTCGACGAGCCCGATACGACGACCACCGACACCGTCGAGGAGACGACCGAGGAGACCGTCAAACGCGAGACCCTCGAGACGCTCGAGGACCAGTGGTCCGACAGCGAGCGCCGCACCCGCCGGAGCGACTCCGCCGAGGACGCCGAGCGGCGCATGGAGATGATGAACAACCTCTGCGAGAACTCCACCTCGCTGAGGGAGCATCTCACCAGCCAGCTCGTGGGGCTCGGCATCCCCGACGAGGACCGGAAGTACTGCGAACACGTCATCGAGAACATCGACGACTCCGGCTATATCAAGGTGACCCTCGACGACATGGTCGGCTCGCTGCCGGAGGAACTGCGCGGCGAGGCGCCCGAGGTGATCGCGAAGAAGCTGGAGCACGCGATCGTCATCATCCACTCCCTGGAGCCGCGCGGCGTCGGCGCGCGCTCGATCAAGGAATGCCTGATCCTCCAGCTCGACGACACCGATCCTCGCCAGCCCATCCTCCGCAAGCTGATCGAGAACCATTTCGAGGACGTCGGCGCGAACCGCCTCCCGCGCATCGTGAAGGCGTTCATCGCCGACCCGGAGATGATGAAGGACCTGGGCTACAGCGGAGAGCCCGATCCGAACCTCGTGATCGAGGACGTCAAGGTGCTGATCGCCGAGATCGCCAAGCTGAACCCGCGGCCGGGCGCCACCTACTCGGCGGACAAGATCCCCAAGGTCTACCCCGAGGTGGTGATCAAGCAGGTGGACGGCAAGTACGAGATCATGCTCGAGGACGGCTGGCTGCCCTCGATCTCCGTCAACCGCAACTACGAGGACCTTCTCAAGGACCGGAAGCTCACCGCCGAG
>DASQOM010000129.1:0-7665 GCA_035644495.1 Planctomycetota bacterium
CGCCCGGAACGGGTGATGCGTCTTCTCGCCGGGCTTGATCCCCGACCCCGACGAGCCGGTCTTGCCGTCGACGATCGCCCGGCCTGCGACGAGGTCCCGCAGCGGCCAGAGCGAGAAGATGGCGGCGCTGGCAAAGCAGCCGCCGGCCGCGCAATACTGCGACTCCCGGATGCGGCTGCGGTTGATCTCCGGGATGCCGTACGCGAACTTCTTCAGCAGCTCGGGCTGCTTATGCGGCACCTTGTAGTACTTCTCGAACTTGACCGTGTCCTGCAGCCGGAAATCGCCCGACAGATCCACGACCTTGCCCTTGAGCCTCGGCACCACGTTCATCGCCTCGCCGTGGGGGAGGGAGAGGACGTAGGCGTCCGCGTCGGGAATCTCCTTCTGATAGACGAGATCCGAATAGCCGCGCAGGTTGGGCTGGATCTCGTCCAGCCGCTTCCCGGCGCTCTCGTTGCCGGTGACGGCGACCAGGTCGATGTTCGGGTGGCCCAGGAGCAGGCGGACGGCCTCGCCGCCGATATAGCCCGAGGCGCCCACGATGACGGTCTTGATCTTGTTCATGTTGCCGTCACCACGGGCTGAAGAAGGCCGAGAAGCTTCTGCGAATCCGTCAGCGCGTTGGCTGCCGGAACGCCGATGGTCTTCTCGAGATAGGTGACGCCGGCTTCGGTGTCGGTCGCCGGCCCGCAGACGACGGTGACGGGGATTCCGCGCTGGGCCAGGATCTCCTTGCCGCCCCAGGCTGCGGTGAGATCGCTCGCGCAGAAGACGACGGCGTCAATGTGGGCCATCAGAGCCCGGTCCTCGAAGAACCGGTCGACCTTGTAGTGCCCCATGATGCCGTCGCCGAGCTCCATGACGACGAGGTCGACGTCGGTCATCTGGGCGACGATCGACCGGGCGATGCCGGCAATGTCGTCCGTGTCGACGGTCGACGGGACGCCGCAGTCCAGGAAGCTGAGGCAGCGCGTGGCCCCGGCGTTCTTCATCCGGAGCGTATCCTTCAGGCAGGCGATGCCGGTGATTTTGGCGCCGCCGACCCGCATGCCCTGCCAGGACAGGCCCTTGATGATCTCCTCGGTCACCGAGGTCTTCCCGACGTTCATGCAGGAGCCGCAGACGAGGATGATCGGTTTGGCCTCGGCCAGGACGTCGACCTTCGGGAGGGCAACCTCCTTGAGATTCCGCTTGGCGATGCCGAGCACCTCGACCTGGACGGGCTCGCCCAGGTCCTTATGTCCGCTGACGAAGCGGCCGATGACGCCGCCCAGGTTGAGGATATGCAGCTTGTCGCCCGCCGCGAGGCGGTAGGGCGCGTACCCCACGAACCCGCGCAGGGCCTGGCGGCTGCCGAGCACGCCCGCGATGATGTCGTCCTTCCGGATGGGGACCCGGTCGCCGGTCGGCGTCTCGAGATCGGGATAGAGCGGGTTCTCCGTGAGGGCGCGGACGACGACCAGCTGGCCCGCCTCGACGGGGCCCTGGCGGAAGACCTCGACGGGGTTCGAGAGCCGGAATGGCGAAGTCGACGACGCGACGTGCTTGACGGCGATCTTCATGAGTGGCCCTTCAAAAGCTGGGAGGCCCGGTGGGCCACCTGCTGCGGGGAAGTGCCGCCGGGCGACGTCTTGGACTGCACGGAGGCCTGCGGCGTGAGGAGATCGAACACGTCCTTTTCAAAGTCCTCGCTGAACTTCCGCAGCTCCGCGAGCTTCATCTTCGCGGGGGAGAGCTCTTTCTCCGCGCAGTGCTTCATGAGGCGGGCGATGACGCCGTGGGCCTCGCGGAAGGGCATGCCCTTCTTGGCGAGGTATTCGGCCAGGTCGGTCGCGAGCATCTGGGGATCGCTGCCCATGACCAGCATGCGGTCGATGTTGACCTTCATGCCGTCGACGGCGAGCTGGATGGCCTGGAGGGAGAGCCGCGTGGTCTCGGCGGCGCCGAAGACGGGCGGCTTGGTCTCCTGGAGGTCGCGGTTGTAGCCGAGCGGGAGCGCCTTGAGCGTGGTCAGCAGGTTCATCAGGTGGCCGTAGACGGTGCCCGCCTTCCCGCGGACCAGCTCGATCATGTCGGGATTCTTCTTCTGGGGCATGATCGACGAGCTCGTGCACAGCTCGTCGGGCAGCTCGACGAAGCCGAACTCGGGGGTGGACCAGTAGATCAGGTCCTCCGCCATCTGCGACAGGTGCGCCATCAGGACGGAGCAGGCGGCGGTGAATTCGACGGCGAAGTCGCGGTCGCTCACGGCGTCGATCGAGTTCGTGAACGTGGACCCGAAGCACAGCTCGAGGGCGGTGATCGCCGGGTTGGTGGCCATCGAGGTGCCGGCCATCGCGCAGGCGCCGAGCGGGCTGACGTTCGTCCGCTTGAGGGCGTCCTCGAAGCGGCCGATGTCGCGGCCCAGGCGGTCGTAGTAGCAGAGCAGCACGTGGCCGAAGACGATGGGCTGGGCGTGCTGCAGATGCGTGATGCCGGGGAAGATGGTCTCCGCGTGCTCCCGCGCCTTGTGGGCGAGGGAGACCTGGACCTTCTTCAGGCCCTCGACGATCTCCCGCGCGGCGGACCGGGTCCAGAGGCGCAGGTCGAGCGCGACCTGGTCGTTCCGGCTGCGCGCCGTATGGAGCTTCGCGCCGATGCCGGGGGGGCACATCTCGATCAGGCGCTTCTCGATGTTCATGTGGACGTCCTCGTTGGCGACGTCCAGCGTGAAGCGTCCGTTCTTCCAGTCGTTGAGGATGCTCTCGAGGTTGTGGACGATCGTGATCAATTCCTGCTCGGAAAGGATGCCCTGTTTGCCGAGCATGACGGCGTGGGCGATGGAGCCCTCGACGTCCTGGACCACGAGGTTGACGTCCGCGTCGATCGACGCGACGAACCTGGCCGCGAACTCGTCCGCGGGCTTCGAAAAACGTTCCCGGATGATCTGTGCCATTTATCCTCGGTTTCTTTCCTGGGAGACCGGGCGGAGCCCGTCCCTGCCGCTGATCCCGGTCATGCGCTGTCCTTCTTGTGGCGCTTGAGGTCGAGGATCTTCTTGGCGAGCTTCCGCGCGGGGCTGCCCTCCCGGGCGACCACCAGAAGCGTGTCGTCGCCGGCGACGGTGCCGACGACCTCGGGCCAGCTCATGCGGTCCAGGGCGAGCCCGACGGGGGACGCCTCGCCGGGGTCGGTCTTGACCACGAGGAGGTTCCCGGAGCACTCGATCTTCCGGACGAGGCGGGCGAGGATCGCGCTGGCCTTGGGATGTCCCGGCGACGCGACGGCCTCGACGGGGGCGTAGCGGTAGTGCACGCCGTCCTCGCTCGCCTTGATCAGGCCCAGCTCCCGGATGTCGCGCGACAGCGTGGCCTGGTCGGCCGCGATGCCCCGCTCCCGGAGGCGGTCCTTGATCTCGGCCTGCGTCGCGATCGGATGCCTCGCGATCAGATCGAGGAGGGCGTTCTGGCGGTCCGCTTTGGAGCTCATATTTATGCAGAGAAGTTACATCTTTATGCAGGTGCGCGCAAGGGAAAGATCGCGGCGCGCTCAGACGGCGGGGCCGGGATGGAGGATCCGCGCGAGCGCGGGCTCGAGGTCGGGATGCCGGAACGCGAATCCGCTCCCGAGCGTCCGCTTCGGGCGGCAGCGCTGGCTGCCGAGCAGGACCTCCGCAACCGGACCCATGATGATCCGCAGCGGCCAGGCCGGCATCGGCAGGAAGGTCCAGCGGCGAAGCCCGCGTCCCAGCGCTCTCGTGAACTCCCGGTTCGTCACGGGGCCGGGCGAGGTCCCCAGCAGCGGGCCCGAGAGCGATTCCGACGCGAGCGCGTGCAGGAACAGCGCGACGAGGTCGTCGACGTGGATCCAGCTCATCCACTGGCGGCCGCTGCCGAGACGGCCGCCCAGCCCCAGCCGGAAGGGCGTGAGCATCTTCGCGAGCGCGCCCCCGTCGCCCAGCACGATGCCGATGCGGACCGACACGGTGCGCACGCCGGATCCGGCCGCCTCCTCCTCCCATTCGCGGCAGACCCCGGCGAGGAAATCGGCCCCCGGCGGCGAGTCCTCCGTCAGGTCCTCGTCGCCGCGGTCGCCGTAATAACCCGTCGCCGACGCGCAGACCAGCGTCCGGGTCCCGGCCGCCTTCATTCCCGCGACCAGATTCCGCGTCCCGAGGACCCGGCTGTCGCGGATGCGCTGCTTCTTCGCAGCCGACCAGCGGCCGGCGGCCACGGGCTCCCCCGCGAGGTGGACGGCGGCATCGGTCCCCTCGAGGGGGGCCGGCCCGGCCATCGGATCCCAGCGGCGCTCGCCGGAGGAGCGGCCGAGCGTGAGGACGGCGTGGCCGGCCGCGCGCAGGGCGTCGCAGAGCGCGCCGCCGATGAAGCCGGACGCGCCCGTGACGGCGATTCTCATGGGCCCCGAAGATGCTTTATTTGGGCTGGAATTGCGAGAAGGTGATGATGGCGTTCTTCAGGTCGTCGCCGGCGAAGGTCAGCTGGATCGACTTCGACTTCGCCGATTTCCGCTCCCGCTCCACGCGGCCGAGGAAGTCGACGACGGGGACGCGCTTCACCGGCACATCCTTCTTGTCGCTCTGCAGGGTCACCGTATAGGAGCTTTCCACCCAGGTGCCGACCGTCGCGTTGGCGTTTTTCGCGATCGTGAAGACGCCGGGGGGGATCTGCGCCTCGCGCGCCTTCCGGTCCAGGAACGTGAGCATGTCCCCGGCCTCTTCCTTCACCGGCGGACCCTTCGGCCTGCTGCGGAGATACTCCTCGACCGGCCGCTTCATCTTCTCCATCTGCCGGTACTCGTCCTTGGTCCGGAGCAGCAGGTTCTCCGACTTGACCGCCTGATCCTGGAAGTACCAGACGACGCCGCCCGCCCCCAGCGCGAGCAGCACCGAGACGGCGATCACCGTCATCGAACTTCCTTCCTTCGGCTTCCGGTCGGCGGCCATCGCGTCGCTCCTAACTCTGCCTTCCGCCCCTGGTGGCCTTCAGCGTGAACTGGACCGCCTCGCCGCTCGTCGGCAGGCTTCCGACGAAGTCCGCGTTCGCGAACAGCTCCGAGAGGCGCAGCTCCGTCTTCAGGAGGCCGGCGAACTCGATATTGCGGACGCGACCGCGCAGCGTCAGGGTCATCGACTCGTTTCCGGGCATCGTGCTGTTCTGGATGTCCAGGCTGTCGATCTCGACGTAGAACGCCCCGTCGGCCAGCGTCTTGTCGCCGTGCTTCTGCTGCAGGCGCTGGAGGGCATTGAAAAGCTCGCGCCAGGCCTCGCGGGCCGACGTCTTGATCGGCAGGTCGGCGGAGGCGCCGCCCAGCGCCTGCCGGTGCAGCTCGCTCAGCTTGGGGAAGGATTGCGTCGCGTCCTTCAACGACTCGTTGGTGGTGTTCTCGTAGAGCGCCTGCTGATAGTTGTAGACGGTCTTCAGGTTCGCCTCGAGATCCTTCCGCTTGAAGTAGAAGTGCAACGCGATCGCGGCCAGGAAGACGATGATCAGCTCGACGGTGACCAGCAGAGTGGTCTTGACCGCCTCGAACTTCTTCGTGTACTGGAACTCCTCCTGGCGGAAGTCCATGCCCATCGCGTCCGTCCCGACGCCTTTCAGGGCGAGGCCGAGCGGGACCGCGAGCCCCGCGGCGGAGCTGCCGGCCTTATAGGTCGGATCGACGCCCGCGGCGAGGTCGACCGTCCTGACCGGGATGCGCGTCGCGGTCTCGAGCAGCTCCGCGGCTCCGTTGTCCCCGAAATCCCCCGAGAGCAGGATTCGCGCGGGGCTGGCGCTGGCGGCGTTGGCGAGCAGGAAGCGCGAGATCTCCTTCGAGAGGATCGCGACCAGGGCGCTCTGATCGTCGGTCGAGAGCTCGGCAAAGCCCGGGTCGCTGTCGGTGGCGATGACGATCGGGACGTCCTCGTCCCTGGTCTCGTCCGCCCCGACCGGCGCCTCGGGAAGGGAGGGCGCGGCGGCCGCCGTCACCTTCTCTTCGTGGAGCGAGAAGCGGATCGTCCGGATCGAGCGGGGGCGCCGCTCTTCGATGAAGACGAGCTTCGTGAACTTGGGCGTCCCGTGGACGAGCAGCAGGGGCTCGTCGGAGTCGATCGCCCCGGCGGCAAGCATCGCGTTGATGACGGCGGCGATGTCAAGGTCGAGGGCGACGGGGTCCACCCCGCCGTCCTGGAAGACCTTGAGGCGTTTCTCGATGGCGGCCTTCGGCACGGCGGCGGCGAGGAGGAGCGTGGCCTTGTCGGTTTCGCCGGTCTTGTAGTGGGAGACGATCAGCTGCTCGATGGTGTAGTTGTGGATCAGGCTCTCCATCTCGAAGCGGACGGTCTTTCGGATCTGGGCGTCGTCCTTGAACGGGAGGGACACCTCGCGGAGGATGGCGTCGCCCGAATCGAGGGCGGCGACGACGCGGCCGCGCGAGATTCCGGAGTCGACGAAGGCCTGCTTGAGCGTGGCGGTGGCGCGCTCCTCCCACGGGGTCTCGCCGCCGGGGATCGCGGCCTGGTGAAACTGGAGAATCTTCGTGACCTTGCCGGACCGCTCCAGCGAGAGAATCCTTACATGGGCCGGCGTGAGCTCCAGCCCGACGGCGCGTGCCATCCCGGTTTAACGACGGCGGGGGCTTTTCGTTGGGGGGTACTCGCCCGAGTAGACCTCGACCGCGGGCCCGGTCATCCAGACCCGGCCGTCTTTCCCGACCTCGATCTGAAGGGTGCCCCCCAGGAGGTCGACGCGAACCTTGTCCTCCGTCAGTCCCTGCCGGGAGAGGGCGAACCCCACCGCGCAGGCGCCGCTGCCGCAGGCGAAGGTTTCCCCGCTGCCGCGCTCCCAGGTGCGCTGCCGGACGTGGGCTTTCGACAGGATCTGGACGAACTCGACGTTGACCTTAGAGGGGAAGTCCGGATGCCGCTCGATGAGGGGCCCCTTCGTCGTGACGGGCGCCGTCTCGGTCGACTCCAGCGGGATCACGAAGTGCGGGTTGCCCATCGATGCGACATAGCCCTCGAAGCCCTCGCAGGACTCCTGGAGCAGCGTCTGGACGCCGTCCGCCCGGACGTGGAACTCCTTCGGCACGGGCCGCGCGGGACCCATATCGACGGTGACCTGGTCGACCTTGCCGCCTTTGGCGTGGAGGTCGAGGGAAACGGTGCCGCTCCGGGTCTCGACGCGGATGGCCTTCTTCTTCGTCAGTCCGTGGTCGAACACGTATTTGCCGATGCAGCGGATGCCGTTGCCGCACATGTTGCCTTCGGAGCCGTCGGCGTTGAACATGATCATCCGGAAGTCGGCCTTCTTCGACGGGGCGATGAGGATGAGGCCGTCGGAGCCGATGCCCGTGTGGCGGTCGCTGATGGCGATCGAGAGCGCGGCCGGATCGGCGACCTTCTCTTTGAAGGCGTCGACGTAGACATAGTCGTTGCCGGCGCCGTGCATCTTCGTGAATTTCATCGGGCGCCCATCCTACTGCGGTGGAGAATTGACGTCAACGGGGGCGGGCGGATAAGGTGGGAGCGTGCTGACGGTCGGCATGGACGAGGTGGGATACGGACCGCAGTTGGGCCCTCTGGTGGTCTGCGCGGTCGCGGCGGAAGGTCCCCTGCCCAAGGGGGTCACCATCGCCGATTCGAAGAAGGTGTTCTCCCAGGCGAAGGGGGTCGGCACCCTGGAG
>DASQOM010000130.1:0-6918 GCA_035644495.1 Planctomycetota bacterium
GGGCTCCCCTTCCAAAATGGCCGACCAGTTTATCCAGGAAATGACTCCAGCCTTCCTCATGCGCTCTGCCTCCGTCATCATCCGGAAGGCCCGAGTGCACGAGGGTCATCAAGGAGCCCTCTCCCTTTTTTTTGAAGGTCACGGTCACGATCGACTCCTCACCCCGGGTGTACCGGGACATCCAGGTATGCTGAATCCGACCCGGCCGCTCCAGCTTCGTGAATCGCCCGTAGTGAGCGGTCCCGCTGATGAACCAATAGAAAAGCCCGTCCACTTTCGGATCGAAGATCAGCTTGTCGCCCTCATGCCAGGGGGTGCCCGGAACCTTGGGGTCCAGCCACGCAGCAAACACCTCCTCCAGGGGTGCAGGGATGCTGCGGTCCAGTCTGATCTCCAGGGTCTTCTTGGGCTTTTTCATTTCTTGTTCTCCTTCGTTTTCTTCTCGCGAAAATGCCGCTCGAAGCTGTCCAGATGGTCGTTCCAGAAACGCTCGTAGTCATGAACCCAGGCGGCGACCCTCCGAAGCGGTTCGGCATTCAAGGTGATGATGTGATCCCGCCACTCCCGTTTGCGGCGGACCAGGCCCGCCAGTTCCAGGACCTTGATGTGCTTGGACACCGCATTGAGGGACATGTCAAAGGGCTCTGCAAGCTCGGTGACGCTTGCAGAGCTCTTCGAAAGCCGGGAGATGATGGCCCTTCTCGAAGGGTCTGAAACCGCTGAAAGAAGCGCCGTCAGTTGATCCACATCATCATTCTACCTATTGGTTGAATGATAAGCAAGCCCCAAATTGGAGGATGGGAAGGGGACCCGACTAAGGCCGGGGTTCCTCGAGGTCGATCATGCTCGAGGGGCGGGCGTCGTCGTCGACCGCGCGACGCACCAGGATGTTGTCGATGCGGATGGTCCCCAGCGGGGCGGCCGAGCCCTTCCAGATCGTGAACGCCACCTCGCGGACCTCGCCCGGCAACTGGCCCGACTGCGGCGAGCGGCCGTCCCAGAGCACTTTGACGTCGCCCTCCGCGTCGCGCTGAACCGTGACGCGCGTCCTCACCGGCCACCCCGTCCGCGGACGCACGGTCATCCGGCTTTTGCCGATGACGGACGTCAGCGCGAGCGGGCCGCCGACGACGCCGGCGGAGATGAGCGGGGCGGGGGACTTTTCGGCGATCTGCTTCAGGATATGGTTCGCCCGCCACTTCACCTCCGTGTCGGGGGAGGCCGCCGCCTCCGTGAGGCGCGCCACGGCCGGACGGCCGACGGCGATCAGCTCTCGGGTCGCCTTCTCGCGGGCCTCCCAGACGTCGTCGCCGAGCTGCTCGACCAGCGCCTCCACTTTCTTCGCGATCGACGGATCCCCGGCGCCCGGCTCCTTGAGGTCGATCGTCAGCATGCAGCCGGCGGCCGCGGCGTCGCTGGAGTCCATCTCGAGATCGAACGAAAGCTCGAAGCCCGGCGTCGACGGGAACTTCCGGAACGCGATGCGGCAGGGATTCGCCGGGGCGCGCCCGTTCTCGACCTCGCGGATCAGCAGGGCCCCGTCCTGGACCGCGACGGTCAAGGCCGCGTCGACGCGGAAGCGCCCGGCCAGCGTCTCCGGACGCGAGAAGTCCTCGAAGAACTCGAACACGTCCTCCGCCGCGGACCTCGCCGGCGGAGCCGCCGGGTTTCCGTAATACAGCAGATACGGATCGCGGTCGCCCGCGCGGATCTCCCCGGCGGTCTTGAAGCTGAGCACGAGCGACTTGCCCCGGGCCGGCTGGATCAGGAAGGCCACTCGCTCGCCGCGATGCACCAGCGCCCAGTCCTCGAAACCCGACGTGGACTTGTCGCGGAGGCCGAGATAGTCCGGGTCGATCTCGACCTGCATGGTGTAGCCCTTCTCCAGGGCGCGGTCGAGCCGGTTGTTGACGACGAGGGCGCGGCGGAACTTCCAGTCCCTGTTCCACCAGGCCTCGTCGCCGGCGGCGAGAAGCGCGAGGACGGCCAGGAGGGCGTTCATAGCACCTTAGACGGCTCGCCGGGGGAGCGGGGTTCCTGAATTCTCTTTCCGCCCCGGCCCCTGCAGAACTATACTTTGCCCCGATGGAGGACGCCACGCTGATCCGGGACTGCGCCGTCGCGACCGGCGTCGACTATATCCCCAAGACCGACCTGCTGATGGCCGGCGGGAAGATCCGCCGGATCGCCCCGCGGATCCCGGCCGGTTCCGCGCGCGTCATCCCCGGCGCGGGGCTGCTCGCCTCGCCGGGGCTCATCGACACGCAGCTCAACGGCGCCTTCGGCGTCTCGTTCAGCGACGCGACCCCGGCCGAGGTGGTCGAGGTCGGCCGCAAGCTGCTCGCATTCGGAGTGACCGCCTACCTCCCCACGCTGATCTCGCAGCCGCGGAAGACGACGGTCCAGGGCATCCGCTCGCTGGTCGCCGCGTCGACGATGAGCGGCGGCGCGGCCATCCTGGGCATCCACCTCGAAGGGCCGTTCCTGTCGCCCAAGCGGAACGGGGCGCATCAGCTGGAAAACCTCCGGCTCCCGAGCCTGGCTGAATTCCGCGAGTACCATCAGGCGGCCGGCGGCCTGCTCCGCATGATGACGCTGGCTCCGGAGCGCAAGGGCGCGATGGACGTGATCCGCGACGGCTCGCGCAAAGGCGTGATCATGAGCGCCGGCCACAGCGAGGCGACGGCGGCCGAGATCGCTCAGGCGGTGAACAAGGCCGGCCTGCGCCACGTGACGCACGTCTTCAACGCCATGCCCTCGCTGCATCACCGCGAGGAGACGATTCTCAACGCGGCGCTGCTGATCGACCGCCTCTCGTGCGGGTTCATCTACGACCGCGACCATATCTCGAGCGGGCCGGCCACGCTGCTCCTCAAGCTGAAGCCGCCCGGCCAGCTCGTGCTCGTCAGCGACGCCGTCGCGGCCATGGGGCTGCCCGACGGCCCGCTCCGCCGGGACGGGGAGGTCTACGTCATCAAGGGCGGCGTGGTGCGCGTGAAGAGCAACGGCCGGCTGGCGGGAAGCGCGTCGTCGATCCTCGACGGCGTCCGCCGCCTGATCGAGGATACGGGGCTGCTGCCGCACCGCGCGCTGGCGCTCGCCAGCCACGCGCCGGCCCGGCTCCTGGGGCTCGAGGGCCGCAAGGGCGTGCTGAAGCCGGGCGCCGACGCCGACGTCGTGCTGCTCGACCGAAGCCTCAGGGTGCGGATGACGTTCGTCGGCGGGGAGCTGCTCCATGGAAATCATCATTGAGCCGGACGCGGCCGCGCAGGCGGAGCGCGCCGCGAAGGTGGTCTTCGCCGAACTGGCGAAAAAGCCCGAGATGGTCCTGGGCCTCGCCACGGGAAAATCCCCGATCGGGCTCTACGAGAAGCTGCGGGTTCGCCGCAACGCGTTCGCGAAGGTCCGCTTCTTCAACCTGGACGAGTTCTACGGGATGCCGCCGTCCGATCGCAACAGTTTCCACTATTTCCTCCAGCTCCATCTGCTGAACCACATCGCGCACGACGCGAAGAACGTGCATCTGATGCGCGGGGACGCGAAGGATCTCGAGGCGCTCGCGCGCGAGGTGGAGGAGAAGATCAAGGCGGTCGGCGGGATCGATCTGCAGGTGCTCGGCATCGGGAAGAACGGCCACGTCGGTTTCAACGAGCCGGGGTCCTCGCTCGGCTCGCGCACGCGGCCGAAGACGCTGGAGGCCTCGACGCTCGCGGAGCAGATGAAGACGGTCGACTCCCAGGCGCCGGTGTCGAGCTTCGCGATCACGATGGGCGTGGGGACGATCATGGATGCGCGGCACCTGCTGATGCTGGCCTCGGGCGCAGGGAAGGCGGACATCATCCGCGAGATGGTGGAGGGTCCGGTGACGGCCGAGGTGCCGGCCTCCGCGCTCCAGCTGCATCCGCGCGCCACGGTGGTGCTCGACGAGGCGGCCGCGGCGAAGCTGAAGCGCCGCGACTATTACAAGTGGGTCTTCGAGAACAAGTGGCGCGTGGGCCAGAAGTAGTCCCGCGAGGGAGTGCGACGCCATGATCCTGACCGTCACGCCCAACCCGGCGCTCGATTACACGATCCGCGTCGATGCCATCGTGGTGGGCAAGCGGGCGAAGTACCGCGAGCCCTCGGTGGACCCGTCGGGGAAGGGCATCAACGTGTCGCGGATGATCCGCCGGCTCGGCGAGCCCACGCTCGCGCTCGGCTTTGCCGGCGGAGCCACGGGGGAGATCCTCCGCCAGGGCCTCGACCGCGAAGGCGTGCCCCATGACCTCGTGCCGTTCTCCGGCCTCACCCGCGTCAATGTCACGATCCTGTCGGGCACCGAAGGGTCCGCCACCCACTTCCACGGGCCGGGCGACGCCGTCGCGGAGGCGGACCTCCAGCAGCTCCTGAAGCGCGCTTCGTCGCATCTGTATCATGCGCGCGTGCTGGTCCTGTCCGGCAGCCTCCCTCCGGGGATCGCCCCCTCAAGCGTGGCCGAGCTCATCCGCATCGCGGGACTCCGCGGCGTGCGGTCGATCATCGACGCGGAAGGCGAGATGCTCGCCGCCGCGATCGCCGCGGGCGCCGACCTGGTGAAGCCCAATATCCTCGAGGCCTCCCAGTTCCTGGGGCGCCCGCTGTCGGGGGTCGACGAAGCCGTGGCCGCCGCGCGCGAAATCGCCGCACGCGGCGTGAAGACGGTGGTCGTGACGCTGCGGGGGGACGGGGCGGTGGGCGTGAACGGGCCCCGGGCGTGGCACGTCCGGCCGCCGCGCGAGGACGTGGTCCGGGCGATCGGCGCCGGGGACTCCTTCGCCGCCGGCCTGGCCGTCGCGCTGTCCCGCGGCGCGGAGCTGCCGGAAGCGCTGCGCTGGGCGGCGGCCGCCGGCGCCGCCACGGCCCGCCACACCGGCACAAGCCGCGGCACGGCCGAAGAGGCCGACGCGCTGCGATCGAGCGTCGACCTCCGGGAGCTCGCCTAGGCTTTCGGCAGCCAGGCCGGCCATTTCGTCCCCGACCCGCCCGGGGCCGGCCGGCCTTCCACGTCGCCCGAGAACGAGTTGTTGAGGAAGCGGATCGCCAGGCGCTGCACCAGGTTCACCGTCGGCAGCGCGCCGTGGAAGCCCGCGAGCTTCGCCATCGTCCGGTCCTTCAGCTCCCAGAAGGAGAAGTCGTCGGGCGTGACGCAGACCAGCCGCTCGCGCTCGAGGAAGCTCGGGCAGGCGCCGAGGAAGGGGACGGTGCCGTCGCCGGTCTGCTCGCTCTGTGGCCCCGCGTTTTCCGGACCGGGGAAATCGAACCAGGTCCCGCTGTTGTCGAAGCGCACCTGGGTCGGGGCGTCCAGCCCGACGATGGCCAGCCAGCCGTCCCGGCCCTCGGGCAGGGCCTTCGCGGGATCGAGGCTGTCCGTCTGCTTCCGGAAGTCGGACGCCATCTTGAGCAGCTTGCCGAAGAGCGCGTCGCCGTCGATCTTCGCCTGGCGCAGGCGGCAGTATTCCTTCAGGGTCCGGGCCACGCTGGGCTGCCACTCCGACCTGGAGAAGAGGTTCGGGATGCCCGCGAAGCTGGGGAGCAGCTGGTAGATCGCGGGGATCGTGCGGGCGGATTCGCGCTCGCGGTCGCGGGGCGCGTCGCCGGTCAGCGTGCCCATGCCGGTGGACAGCTTGGAGACGGCGTCCACCGCGCCGCGGAACGGGGTGCCCATCGTTACGACGCGGCGCACCCGGTTCCGGCTTTCCGGCTTGGTGAGATAGCCGGCGATGAGGAGGCCGCCCATGGAATGCCCCACGAGGTCCACCTGCTGCGGCGGCTCGTCCGCATAGGACGGCAGCAGCCGCGTCCGCTGGAGCACTTCCTGGACGAATTCGCCCAGGCGCTCGATCGAGCGGCGGCAGTCCTGGCGCCAGTCGTAGGGAAACGCGAACACCGGCGTCGGCCGGTCGGCCCGCGGGCTCAGGTCGTGACGCAGCGCCTCGACCAGGTCGTTGTAGACGATCCCGAAAATCGAGCGGGGAAGGACGCGCGCGGGTTCGAGCGCGTCATAGCGGGGATCGTCCGGATGCATCGAGATCCGCTCGTAGTTCCGGGTCAGGATGGGCGTCCAGATCTCCTCGGGCGAAAGCGGATAGGTGTCCTCGAGCGAGGTGGCGGTGATGCCGGGGACGACGATCGCGGGCGGCTGCAGTCCGGCCATGCGTGGCTCCTCTCCCCGGTCGGTCCCAATAAGGACTATTTTGGCGGGACGTTCAAGACTTTACGGGGAGCCGCCGGGGAAGCTCAGGACTTCTTCTTCGGCACCGGGATGCCCCGGTTGCCGATGCGCTCCTTGGCGAGCGCGATGTCGTCGATCCACGCCACGAAGCCCTTGCCGGCGTTCTGATAGTTGTTCCAGCCGAAGGAAAGGCTCTCGAACACCTCGGGGATCTCGGAGCCTTCGTACTTGCCCGCGCCCTTGCTGAACGCCACGTCGGTCACCTCCTTCTCGTTGATGAAGAGCCGGTACGTCTGCGTCGCGTAGTCGATGGACCACTCCGCCAGCGTCCACTCGTCGGTGAATTTCGACTTGTACCCGCCGCCCTTGCCGAACTCGCCGCGCTTCTGGGTCTGCACGTTGTAAAGGTACTGGTATTCGCCCTTGTTGTTCATGACGGTGTCGAGCACGCGGACCTCGATGCCGTCCTTCCCGGGCAGCGGGCTCTTCGCGGACCCGGCGACCAGCGTCGAGTGGATCACCCCGTTCTCGGGCTGGGGCGAGGGCTGCTGGACCTTGAAATAAAGCCGGCCCCAGTGCTGGCCGCCCAGCTGGGTCATGATGTCCTTGTTCTGGATCGTGATGCGCCGCGGGCCGTTGGCCGCCGCTTCGATGCGCAGCGACTGCCGGCCGCTGTGGGCCTGATCGAAGGCGACGCCGACCTGGCCGTTCTTCTGGAAGCCCTTGGG
>DASQOM010000131.1:0-18181 GCA_035644495.1 Planctomycetota bacterium
CTGAAGGAAGACATCCGTCTCAAGGAAATCAAGATCATCGTGGTGAAGTGATGGCCGCCGATCTCGTCCTGCTCTCGGAGCAAGAGGGGATCGCGACGATCACGATCAGCCGCCCCGAGAAGCTCAACGCGCTCAACGAAGAGGTCATCAGCCGCCTCACGGCGGCCTTCGAGCGCGTGCGCGACACCGGCAGCATCGGCGCGGCCATTCTCACGGGAGCGGGCGAAAAGGCCTTCGTCGCGGGTGCCGACGTCGCCGTGCTCGCAAGCCTGGAGCCGCGCGCGGCCCGGGAGACCTCCCTCCGGGGGCAGCACCTCACGACGCTCATGGAGACCTGCGGCAAGCCCGTCCTGGCGGCCATCAATGGCTATGCGTTCGGCGGCGGGCTGGAGCTCGCGATGGCCTGCACGATCCGCCTGGCGGCCGAGGGCGCGAAGCTCGGGCAGCCCGAGGTCAAGCTGGGCCTTCTGGCCGGCTACGGCGGCACCCAGCGGCTGCCCCGGCTCGTCGGCAAGGGCCGGGCGCTCGAGATCCTGCTCACGGGCGATCCGATCGACGCCGCCGAGGCGCATCGCATCGGCCTGGTCAATCGGGTCGTCAAACGCGAGTCGCTCATGGACGAGACCCGCACTCTCGCGAAGAAGATCCTCGCGGCGGGCCCGGTCGGGGTCCGCCTCACCCTGGAGGCCGTCCATCGCGGCCTCGACGTCTCCCTGGCCGAAGGGCTGCGCCTCGAGGCCGACCTCTTCGGCCACGTCGCGGGGACGGCCGACATGAAGGAAGGCACGGCAGCGTTCATGGAGAAGCGGCCGGCCAAATTCACGGGCAAGTAGGCGTCGTGGATCTCCGGGCCCTCCCCAAGGTCGAACTTCACCGGCACCTCGAAGGCAGCATCCGCTTCGACACCTTCGTCGAACTCGCGCGCGAAACCGGCCTCAACCTGCCCGCGGCGGAGCTGCGCCGGCGGACGACGATGGCCGGCGAGAAACCCGGCTTCCTGCGCTTCCTGTCGAAGTTCGAGCTCTACCGCGGCCTGTATCCGTCACGCGAGTGGATCGAACGCGTCGCCTTCGAAGCCGCGGAAGACGCCGCGAAGGACGGCGTCATCTACCTCGAGCTGCGCTTCAGTCCGACGCATTTCGGCCGGCGCCTGGGCGCGAAGGGCGAGGACGCGGCCGAGTGGGTGGTCCGCGGGGCGAGGCGCGCGAAGATCGACGTCCGGTTCATCGCGACCTTCGGCCGCGACTTCGGCGTCCAGGGGAACGACCCGACGACGCGCGCCGTGATGGGGACGGACGTCTTCTCGGGCCTCGACCTGGCCGGCAACGAGTCCGTGAGCGCGCTGCCGTTCGCGTCGCTGTTCAAGCGGCTGAAGCTGCCCGTCACGATCCATGCGGGGGAGACGGGAAACGCGAAGCACGTGCGCGAGGCCATCGACGTGTTCGGCGCCCGCCGCATCGGCCACGGCATCGCCGCGCTTCAGGAGCCGCGGCTGCTGGAGGAGGCCTGGAACCGGAGCGTGCATTTCGAGCTGTGTCCGACCAGCGAGATTCAGACCGGCGCCGCCCGGTCGTGGTCGCGACATCCCGCGTGGAAGGCGAACGATCAGCCGATGCTTTACAGTCTCAACACGGACGACCCCTCTGTCTGCGGGGTATCCTTGAGCGATGAGTATTCCCGGGCCTCGCACGCGGGATGGAGCGCGGCGAGGCTGCGATATGCCTCCTCCTGCGCCGCCGCGGCGGCCTTTGTCGGCGTCGCGGAACGGCGCGCGCTCCTGCGCACGATCCGCGAGGGCTAGGCGCTGACGCCATGAATGCCCGGATCATCCTCGCGATCCCCGCGGCCGTGTCGATGGCCCTGTCGCTCAGCACGATCGGCACGCATCCGTTCTGGCAGGATTCCGGGGTCTTTCTCTCGGCCATCCGCGAGATGGGCCTGGTGTATGCCCCGGGGTTCATCGCGTACGAAGTCCTCTGCCGGCTGTGGTCGGGGCTGCTGTTCTTCATCGACTTCACGCTGGCCGTCCACCTGTTCTCGGCCCTCTGCGCCGCCCTCGCGTCCGGCGTCCTCGCGCTGGCGGTCCGCGACCTGCTGCGGAGCCGCGGCCCGCTGTTCCGGGTCACATCGGAAGATCCGGGCCCTCTCGCCGACTATTGCGGCATCCTCGCCGGCGTGCTGATGGCCGGCGGCTACACGCTGTGGTTCACCGCGATCTATGCCAAACCGTACGCATTCTATTACCTCGTCCTGTGCCTCCTGATCTGGCGGATGATCCGGGCCGACGACAGCGGCACGCCGCGGGACCTGACGATCGTCGCAGCGCTGATCGGGCTCGCGTGGCAGGCGCATTTGTCGGCGGGCCTGGCCGGACTCGCGATCCTCCTATTCGTCGGCGCGAAGGCGAAATCCGTGGGAGGGAAGGGGATCGCGGGCCGGCTCGGCCTCGCCGCCGCGGTCGGGCTCGGGCCGTCGCTGCTGGGAATCCCGATCCTGGCCGCAGGACACCCCTGGCTCCTGTTCGGCAATCCGGGGTCGGCGGGCGAGCTCGCGCGCTACGCGATGGGCGGCCGCTACGTGCACATGAAGGGGGCGTTCGGCCCAGACGCGAGCCGCATCGCCAGTTTCTTCCGCTTCGGATGCGAGGACCTGCTCGGGATCGGTGTCGGGCTGACCGTCCTCGGGATCCTGGCCCTCCTGCGGCGCAATCCGCGGCTGCTGGTCGGCATCCTGTGCTGGGTGCTTCCGTTCGGGACGGTCGCCATCCTCTTCAAGAACGAAGTCCAGCACGACTGCTGGTTCGTCGCCGCGCGCCTCCCGCTGTTTCTGGCCCTGGGCGTCGGCGCCTATGAACTGCTGGCCAAAGCCGGCGCGCGCGGCGCGGTCGCCGCCGCGACCCTGGCCGTCGCGGGGACGGCCTGGTCGGCGGTCGCGAATTACTCCGACGTGAACCAGCGGAACTATCATGTTCCCGAGCTGTACGGGAGGATGCTGCTCGAGACGCCGGACCGCGACGCGATCGTCCTGCTGACGGGCGACGATTCCAACGGGCTGGCGAGTTACCTGCAGCGCGTGCGCGGCGAGCGGCCCGATCTCCTGCTGGTGGCCAGCGTGTTCCTGAACTCCGAGGCCTCCTCGGGCAGCGCGTGGTTTGAAGAAAACCTCCGGCGGCGCAGTCCGGGGCTGAAGATTCCGGATTATCGCAGCTTCCGGAGCCTGCACCCCGGCGCAGAGTTCAAGCCGGCGGCCGTCGCGGCGTTCATCAATACGAACTCGGATGCCGGCCGGCCGATCTTCAGCGACCTGGCGGTGGATCCCGCGCTGCTCCGGCCGGACCTGATGCTCGCCCCGGCCGGCGTGTACTACAAAGTGGTGCCGCGAGCGGCGGAGATGCCGATCGACCTGCACTATTGGAAGTCCCCGATCGAGGCCGAAGCGGTGCGGCCCCTGTACCGTCGGAAGCGGGCGCAGGATCTCCGGGAGACCGCGGACGGCGTCCTCGTCCGGCCGCAATACTTCGAGCGCCGGCTCGCCGCCCAGCTGCTCCGCGCGCGGGTGCGGCTCGCGATCGCGTTCGCCGGCCAGGGCCGGCCTGCCGAAGCCGCCCGGCTCTGTCAGTCTGTCCTCGACTACGACGACGAGGAGTTCGAGAAAAGCCCCGAGATCATCCGGCTGCTGGCGACGTCCTCCTACGAGGCGGGGGATCTCGGGCGCGCCGACGCCGCCTTCCGCGTCCTCGCGGAGCTGGGCGGGAGCCCGGAGCAGCGGGCGATGGCGTTGTACCACCGGGGGATGATCGCGCGGCAGAACGGCGACGAGACGGCGGCCGCCCGGTTCCTGGCGGACGCGAAGGCGGTGCCCGGCCTGGATCCCGCCGCGCTCCGCGAACTGGAGCGGCGGGCCGGGTCCCGCTGAGCGCCGTTCCTGGAAACCGTGGCAGTCCCCGTCATCCTGGTGTACAACGGCAGACGCATGACGTTCGTGCAGAAGATCATCCGGCACGCGCATGTTCCGTACTATGCCCTGCTGCTCTTGTGGGAGACGCTGCGGGCCTGGGGCGCGGAGAAGTGGGCCCGCTTCTGGGGCTCCAGCGAGGAGAGCCTCCTCCTGACGATGGACGGCCTGACCTTCCAGATCCGCGGCTCCAGCATCAAGAGCAAGATGACGGACACCTTCGCGGTCATGGAATCGCTGCACCACAACCTCTACAACCGGCGGTTCTATGACGACGAGTTCCGCATCGGAGAGGGCGACACCGTCGTCGACATCGGCGCGTACATCGGCTCCTTCGCCGTGCCCGCGGCGCGCTTCGCGAGGAATGGCGTCCTGTATGCGTTCGAGCCGGCCCCGGCGAACTTCGCCCAGCTGGAGCGCAATATCGAGTTGAACAAGGCGGGCAACGTGCGGGCCTTCAACCTGGGGATCGTGGGGGCGGACCGGCGGATCACGCTCTTCCTCGACCACATGAACCCGGCCTCGAACAGCATCTACCTGAGAAGCGACCAGGAGGCGGCGGAGAACAGCGTCGACCGTGACGCGATCTCGCTGGCCACGCTCTTCGACCGCGAGAGGATCCCGAAGTGCCATTTCCTCAAGGTGGACTGCGAAGGCGCCGAGTATGAGATCCTGATGAGCCTCGACCCCTCGATGCTGTCGCGGATCGGCAAGATCGCCTGCGAGGTCCACGAGCCGGCCTACTACGGCGTGACGAACCCGGAGCACACTCCGGACAAATTGGCCGCGTTCCTGGAGAAGAACGGATTCACGGTCTATCGCAAGCCGGTGAATCCCTATCTCGGGATGCTCTATGCCGCGAACCGCCGCTCGCCATGAAGCGCCGGCTCGTCCCCGCCGTTCCGTTCCTGGTCTCGCTCCTCCTCTCCCTGTCGACGATCGGCCGGCACGTGTACTGGCAGGACTCGGGCTTCTACCTGAGCGCCGTGCGCGAGATGGGGCTGCTGTATCCCCACGGCTTCGTGACCTACCAGCTGCTCTGCAAGGCGTGGACGTCGCTGCTCTTCTTCGTCGACTTCACGCTCGCGGTGCACCTCTTCTCCGCCGTCTGCGCGGCGCTCTCGGCGGGCGTCCTCGCCTGCGCGGTCCGCTGCTTCCTGTCGAAGGACGGGCCCTCGCGGGAGCGCGACCTGGCCGCGACGCTGACGGGCTGCCTGGCGGCGTCGGGCTATACGTTCTGGTTCTCCGCCGACTACGCGAAGGTCTACGCGCTGCTCTACCTGCTGCTGTCGCTGGTCCTGTGGGCGATCGTCCGCGGCGGAGCGGCTCCGACGAAGCGGGACGTCCTGCGCGTCGCGGCGCTGGCGGGCCTGGCCTGGTCGGTGCACCCGTCGGTCGCCCTGGGAAGCGTCGCGCTGGGCGCCTACTTTCTGCGCGCCGCGAAGAGCGTGGGCTGGAAAACGGTCGCGGCCGCTCCGGCGCTCGGCCTGGCCTGCGCGCTCGGTCCCGGACTCCTCGTGCTGCCGCTGCTCTCGGCGCGGGACGTCGAGGTGGCGATGGGACACCCCGGGTCCGCCGGCGAGTTGCTGCAATACCTGCTGGGGTCACGCTTTGTCGGCATCCCCGGCGTCTTCGGCCTTGAAAGCAGCAGGGTCGCCGGACTGGGCGTCTTCCTCTGGGAGGAATACCTGGGCATCGGGCTTCTGCTGATGATCGCCGGGATCGTGCGCCTGGGCCGGACGAATCGGCCGGCGCTGGTCGGCGGCCTGCTCTGGACGATCCCCTATATGGGCGTTGCGCTGCTCTTCAAAATCGAGGGCCAGGCCGACCACTGGAGCGTGGCCGCGCTGCTCCCGGCGCTGCTCGCCGTGGGGAAGGGACTCGAGATCGTGGGCACGCTGCATCCCCGCGGACTCTGGATCCAGGGCGCGGCCGCGGCGCTGGCGCTGACCTGGTCCTTCGCGGCGAACTACCGCGACTTGAACCAGCGCGACTACGAACTCGCGGAGGACTTCGGCCGGCTCTACCTGAGCAACCTGGAGCCGAACGCAGTGCTCTTCGCGCATAGCGACGACGTGGTCGCCACCACGTGGGGACTGCAGACCACCCGGGACACTCGCCGGGACGTGCTGGTCGTGAACACGTCGCAGCTCGGCGCGCAGGAGCTCTGGTACGACCAGCTCCTGAAGCGCCGTCATCCGGAGCTGCGGCTGCCCGTGAAGCTGCCGGAGATCGCGCATCGGACGTCGCGCGAGTCGGACGTCTTCGTCTCCGCCTGGCTCAGCTCCAACGCCGACGGTCCGCGTCCCCTCTACGTCACCATGCCGCTGACCGCCGACCTGCTCCCGCCGGGCCGCATCCTGGTGCCGCAGGGCGTCCTGTGGAAGGTGGCGCACGCCGGGGAGGACCGAGTCCGGCCGGAGCACTGGAACTTCCGCCTGGAACCCGAGCAGCTTCCGGCGCTGTACCGGCGGAAGCGCGGGCTGGCGGTGACGCAGACGTCGGACGGCTTCATCACCGAGGCCGAACCGTACGAGCGGCGGCTGCAGAAGGCGCTGCTGAAGGCGAGGCGGCTCCTCGCGGACTGGCAGTTCAAGCACGGGCAGGTGGCGGCGGCCGCGCGTCTCTACGAGTCGATCCTGGCGCTCGATCCGGTCGCGCAGCGGGACGATCTGCTGCTGCAGTCGGTGGCGTTGAGCTATCTGGCGCTCGGGCGGAGCGAGCAGGCGGAGGCGGCGTTCCTGGCGACGCTGGCCGTCGGGGGCCGGCCCTGGGTGAGGGCGTCCTCCTGGCTGGCGCTGGGCGACCTAGCCCGGGGCCGCGGCGACGGAAAGCGGGCCCTCGAGTGTTACCACGAAGCCTCGCGCATTCCGGGCCTCACGCCCGAGCAGCAGTCGGCCGTGCAGGAGCGCCTGCGATAAAGACTTCCCGAATCCTGCGGGTTAGCTTAGAATTCCTCCCCGCATGAGCGTCCGCGTCCGCTTCGCACCGAGCCCGACGGGCGACCTCCACATCGGAGGCGTCCGCACCGCACTTTACAACTACCTGCACGCCCGCCATACCGGCGGCGTGTTCGTGCTGCGGATCGAGGACACCGACCAGGCGCGCAACAGCGAGGAGTCGCTCAAGACCATCAAGGAGGGCCTGGCCTGGTGCGGGCTCGGCTGGGACGACGGTCCGTACTACCAGAGCAAGCGGCTGGACCGCTACAAGGAACTGGCGAAGCAGCTCGAGGAGAAGGGCCGCGCCTACTGGAAAACGGACCCGGAGAAGGGCACGGCGCTGCATTTCAAGCTCGAACAGGGGCAGCAGAAGTTCACGGACCTGGTCCACGGCACCGTGTCCTTCATGTATACCGGGGAGCCCGATTTCGTGCTCCTGCGGTCGTCCGGGTTCCCGACCTTCATGTTCGCGAATGCGGTCGACGACCATGACATGAACATCACGCAGGTGCTGCGGGGGGACGACCACCTCTCGAACACCCCCAAACAGCTGCAGCTGTTCCAGGCGTTCGGCTGGACGCCGCCCGACTACGGCCATATGCCGCTCATCTTCGATCCCAACGGCGCGAAGCTGTCGAAGCGGGAGATCGAGATGTACCGCTCGATCGGGCTCCCGGTGACCGTGTCCGAGTGCCAGCGCCTCGGCTATCTGCCGGAAGCGATCGTGAATTTCCTCGCGCTGCTGGGCTGGTCGCCGGGCAACAACCTCGAGCTGATGACGCTCGAGGAGATGGTGAAGCTGTTCACCGTCGAGCGCATCGGCTCGACGCCGGCGCGCTTCCTGGTGGACAAGCTCCAGTGGATGAACGGCCAGTATATCCGCAAGTGCCCGCTCGACCGGCTGGTCGAGCTCTGCCGGCCGTATCTGGCCGGGAAGTACGACCTGGGCAAGGTCGAGGCGGAGACGCTGAAGGAGGCCGTCCGGCAGCAGCAGGAGCGGCTCAAGCGCCTGGACGAAATCGTCCCGCTCACCAAGTTCGTCTTCCTTCCCGCCGTCGAGTATGACGAGAAGGCCGTCGCGAAGTGGCTGAAGGCCGATGGCGGCAAGGCGATCCTCGAGGAGCTGCGGGCGGGCCTCGCGCCCAGGGAGCGCTTCGAAAAGGAGCCGGTGGAGAACCTGCTGAAGGCCGTCGCCGAGAAACGCGGCGTCAAGCTGGGCAAGGTGGCCCAGCCGCTGCGGGTGGCCCTCACGGGAAGCGACCAGAGCCCGCCCATGCACGAGACGCTCGCCATCCTGGGCAAGGAACGCGTCATCTCCCGGATCGATTCAACCCTCAAAATGCTATGACGAACGTGCTGGTGGTGGGGAGCGTGGCGCTCGATACGCTCGAGACGCCGCACGGGCGCGCCGACGATGAACTGGGCGGATCGGCGACTCATTTCGCGTTGTCCGCCAGCCGCTTCGCGCCGGTGCGGATGGTCGGGGTCGTCGGCAGCGACTTCCCGACGGAGCATCTCGAGATGCTCAAGGCGCAGAAGATCGACCTCGCCGGCCTCGAGCGCGCCGACGGCAAGACCTTCCGCTGGCACGGCCGCTTCGAAGGGGACATGGCGCGCGCGACGACGGTCTCCGTCGACCTCGGCGTATTCCTGACCTTCCAGCCCAAGATCCCGACGGCCTGGGCCTCGACGCCTTATGTGCTCCTGGGCAACATCGCGCCGGGGGTGCAGGCGGCGGTGCTGGACCAGCTGAAGCAGCCGAAATTCGTCCTGCTGGACACGATGAACCTGTGGATCGGCACGCAGCGGCCGGCCATCGTCGGCCTGCTGCCGAGGGTGAGCGCGGTCTGCATCAACTTCGAGGAGGCCCTGCAGCTGGCCGACACCACCAGCGGCGCGAAGGCGGTGCGGAAAATACTGGACCTCGGCGCCAAGGTTCTCATCATGAAGCGCGGGGAGCACGGCGCCACCCTGGCCACCCGGGACGGCCAGTTCTCGGTGCCGTCCTTCCCGACGGACCGCGTGGTCGACCCGACCGGGGCCGGCGACTCGTTCGCGGGCGGCCTGCTCGGATACCTGGCCCAGGCGGGCCCGGCGCCCGACGCGATGCGGCGCGCGATGGTCTACGGATCGGTCATGGGGTCGTTCGCGGTGGAAGAGTTCGGAACGAAGCGGATCCAGGGCGTCTCGCGCGAGGAAGTGGATTCCCGCGCGAAGTCCATCCTGGAGATGCTCCGGGTATAGTCGAGGAGTGACGATGTCGCCCCGCAAGGAATGGATGCTCGGCATCCCCGGCCACAACGAGCTGGTCACGCTCGACGCGGTCCTGCTCCTCGTCCGCGGCGGCCAGCTGCGGCCGACCGACCTGGTCAAGAAGCTGGGCGAGCCCTGGCGGGCGGCCAACGAGGTCACCGACCTGGCGCCGCACTTCTCGGACGTTCCCGGCCAGGCCAACATCAAGGCGGCCGTCGTCGTCGAGCCCCCTCCGCCGAAGGTCCAGGAGCGTTCGGGCGAAGCGATCCGCACGACGACCGACCGTGTTCCGCGGCTCGGCGGGAGCAAGACGGCCGATTCGTCCAAGTCCGTCCCGAAGATCAGCTCCGCGCCGGCGGAGGACCGTGCGCCGATTCGCTCGATCACCTCCCGCGTCCCGACGACGCCGCCCCGCGACGTCCCGAAAGACAACACGCCGAAGGAATCCCCGAAAATCGCAGTCCCGGCGCCCGCGGTCCGGGAGGAGTTGAAAGCCGAGACCCGGCGCGTCCAGGTGCAGAGCGCCGAGCGGACGAAGACGGACAAGATCTCGAACCGGAAGCCGCTGGCCCGGCGGGAGCTGCCGAAGCCGCCCCCGAAGCCCGAGCCCAAGTTCGAGCCCATGACGGGGAAGTACTATTCCCCCGTCGACCTGTTGCGGTCGGCGTCGTTCGCGTTTGAGCCGAAGAAGCTGTTCTTCTCGCTGCCGGTCGTCGCGGTGGTCATGGTCTGGTCGATCGGGATGTATGCCGGCTCGCTGAAGGGCGGCGCGCTGGAGCTGGCGCTCTCGGCCGCCTTCACCGCGATCCTCGTCTTCGGCCTCGCCTTCATCCTCGTCGGCCTCGCGTTCGTCACGCGGCGCCAGCTCGAGGGACGCGACTATTACTTCGGCGAAGTCCTGCAGTACACCGTCCGCAGCGCCACGATCGGCCTCGTCTACCCGGCGATCTCGCTGGTGCCGTCGCTGGTCAGCGTCGGCTTCCTCTTCCTCTTCAAGCTCGCGCGCAACAAGAGCCCGGGCATGGCCGCGACGATCAAGGTCGCGTACCTGCTTCCGATGCTGTTCGCGTTCGTCGCCGTCCTGGGCGCGCTCGTCTACCAGGTCGCGTCGATGTACGTGCCCGCGGCGGCGGCCGTCGAGGGCGAAGGGCTCCAGCCCACGCTCGCCCACGCATGGAGCTACGTGCGGCGCCAGTGGGGCCGGGTCGTCCTGCACTGGCTGATCTGCAGCGTCGCCTTCGGCGTCATCAGCGCGGTCTTCGTCGGGCTTTCCCACTTCGCGTTCCAGCTGCCGGGCATCCTCTTTGGGCTGCCCGACGATCCCCTGGTCGCCGCCGCGTGGGACCAGTTCGCGGGCCTGCAGGCCATCTACCGCGGCCTCGCGTATGGCCTCGGCATGCTGCTGCCCCTCTCGCTGTTCTCGACGCTCGGGACGCTCTCGTATCTGTCCCTGCGGCATCCCGCGGGCGCGCAGCTGAGCCCGTCGCCGATGGACGACACGAGCGGCATCATGGCCGCCACGCGCGGCGGGAAGTCGCCGAACGAGACCACGAACCCCTCGGACACCCGGCCCGCCCCGGCCGACGCGTCCCCGCCGCTGAGCGATATCTCGGACGACTCCGACGAGCAGCCGCTCGTCAAGGATTGATCGAGGCCCGTTGATGCTGATCGCGACTCTGACGTTCTGTCTCTCGCTCCAGGCGGATGCGCCCGTCGCGCAATGGTCCTTCGACGGCGACGTCCGCGACAGCGGCGCGTCCTCCTTTCCCACGAAAACTTTCGGGAAGCTGGAGTACTTCGACTCCCCGGTCGGCAAGAGCGGGAAACTCGCCGTCTTCAACGGAGTCGACACCTATCTGGAGGTCACGCCTCCGGCAGAGCTCGGGGCGGGGTCCGGCGATTTCGGGCTGAGTGCCTGGGTCGTTCCGCTCGATCGCCGCCCGGCGCCGCTGTTCTCGCGCAAGGGCTGGTCGCTGGCGCTGACGGAGGGAGGCGGGCTGCTCTTCAAGTCGGACTGCGGGTCCATCACGGCGCCGGGCGGGTCCTGCGCGGTGGGACAGTGGTGTCACGTCTACGTCAACGTGCGTCGCGCGGACGTCAAGGGGAACAGCCTGATCAGCGTGAACGGCGACGTGGTCGGCATCGGCGATCTGCGCGAGGGCAATCTCGATCCGCCGGGAGCTCCGCTCCTGATCGGAAAGGGCGACGACGGCAAGTTGTTCGGCGGTCTCCTCGACGACGTCCGGCTCTATGGAAAGGCGATGGACAGCGCGGACGTGTCGGCGCTGACCGACGCGGGCATGCCCTGGCTCCGCGTCGGACGGGCCGGAAAGAAGGACGGGTTCGGCGGGAAGTTCGAGCTGGCGACGGACGATGTCGTCGCGTTCGTCGGCGGCGAGGACGCGCGGGTGGGCCAGGAACTCGGATATCTCGAGGCGCTGCTGACGCTGTCGCCGGGCGGCAAGAAGGCCCATTACCGCAATATGGCGTGGGAGGGCGACACCGTCTACGAGCAGCTGCGGCCGCTCAATTTCGGGACCTGGACCGATCAGTTCCGGCGGCACGGAGTCAGCGTTGTCTTCTGTCGCTTCGGGCAGGTCGAGGCGCTGCAGGGGAAGGACGACGTCCCGCGCTTCGAGGCCGCCTACGAAGCGTTGCTGGCCCAGTTCGCGAAGACGACGAAGCGCATCGTGCTGGTGTCTCCCCCGCCGTTCGGGAAGGGCGCCGCGACGGGGCCCGACCTGGCCGCGCGCAACGCGGACCTGGCGCTTTATGTCGAGGTCACCCGGAAGCTCGCGGCCTCCCACGGATTTCTGTTCATCGACCTGACCACGCCGCCGATGTCGGCGTCCGACCTGTCGCGGGACGGCCTGCACCTGAGCGTGAAGGGCCAGTGGGAGGCGGCGCGCGAGACGGCGCGGCAGCTCGAAATCCCCGGGGTGAGCGACCTCGACGCGCCCGATGCGCGAGGCGTCTTTCGCAAGGAGGTCCTCGAGACGCTGCGCTGGTCGATCCGCGCCAAGAACGCCTTATGGACCAACGGCTGGCGGCCGTCGAACTGGGCCTTCCTCAACGGCGACCGCATGGATCAGCCCAGCAGCCGCGATCACGTCGACCGCCGCGTCCGCTGGTTCCCGGTCGAGGTGCAGCAGTATCCCGCCCTCGTGCGGCGGGAAGAGGACAAGATCCAGTGGCTGGTGGAGCAGAAATGAGCCCGCTGCTGGCCGCCGTCCTGCTGCTCTGCCAGGACGATCCGGAGACGGAGCGGCAGTCGTTCCAGGTCGCCGACGGCTACGAAGTTTCGCTCTTCGCGTCCGAGAAGGACGGCATCGTCAAGCCGTTGCAAATCCGCTTCGATCCGAAGGGGCGCCTCTGGGTCAGCTGCGGTCAGTCGTATCCGCAGCTGAAGCCCGGAGAGACCGCCGACGACACCGTCATGATCCTGGAGGATACGGACGGCGACGGCAAGGCGGACAAGTCGACGACGTTCGCGCGCGGGCTCAACATGCCGATGGGTCTCGAGCTGGGGAGCGGTGGGGCCTATGTCGGGGAGAACGGCCAGATCATTCACCTCAAGGAGGAGGACGGCAAGGCCGGCGCCCGCACGGTGCTCTTCAAGGGCTTCTACGCCGGCGACTCGCACCAGAACATCAACTCGTTCACCTGGGGTCCGGGCGGCGAGATGCTGTTCTGCCAGGGCCTGCACGTGTTCGCCCACGTCGAAACGCCTTATGGCGTCGAAAAGCTCGACAAGGCCGGGGTCTGGCGGATGCGCGAGAAGCGCGGCCGGCTGGATCCGTTCCTCGGCGACGACATGGGCCCGCAGAATCCCTATGGCATCGTCTTCGACGACTACGGCCAGCCGATCATGGTCGCGGGCAACGGGCAGGGGGTCTATTACATGGTCCCCGCCATGATCCGCACGCGGCACTTCCAGCAATACCAGCAGATCTGGACGAAGACGAACAAGCTGGCGGGCGCGGACCTGATCGGGACCGCGGCGATGCCCGACGCCGTCCAGGGCGTGATGGTCTGCGGCGGCTTTCTCAACAATGCCGTCTATTGGTTCCAGATCCTCGACGACGGTTCGGGCTTCCGGGTGAAGGATCTGCCGGCGCTGATCGTGTCCAAGAGCCCGGCGTTCCGCGCGGTCGACGTGCGCATGGGCCCCGACGGGGCAATCTATATCGCCGACTGGTACAACCCGATCATCGGCCATTACCAGGCGTCGTTCCGGCACCCGGACCGCGACAAGGCGCACGGTCGCATCTGGCGGGTGACGGCGAAAGGGAAGGCGTCGGTGAAGGCGCCGGACCTGACGAAGCGGACGGTGCCGGAGCTGCTGGAGCAGTTGAAGTCGACGGAGCGCTGGCCGCGGGGGCAGGCGCGGCGGGTGCTCGCCGATCGGCCGGCGGAGGAAGTCCTTCAGGCGACGTCGGCCTGGGCGGGGAAGCAGGACGATGGGCGCCTGCTGATCGAGGCGCTGGGCATCGAGGAGACGTTCGAGGCGGTGGACCCGGCGCTGCTGAAGCGGCTGTTGAGGTCGCCCGACTATAAGGTCCGCGCGTACGCGACTCGGGTCGTCGGGTCGGTGAATCCTCCGGACGCGCTGGCGCTGCTTGCGGCGAGCGCGGCGGATGAGCATCCGCGGGTGCGGCTGGAGGCGGTCGTGGCGGCGTCGTATATCCCCGACGCGAGGGCGGTCGAGGTCGCATCGATCGCGGCGGACCGGCCGATGGACCGCTTCCTGAACCACGCGCTGATCCAGGCGGTGCACTCGCTGAAGCCGCAGTGGAAGCCGGCGTTCGACGCGGGCGCGCTGACGTTCGGCAACAAGGCGGAGCGCATGCAGGCGGTGCTGAAGGCGGACGGATCGCCCGACGTCCTGGCCCAGCTGGTGGGGCTGCTGAAGTCCGGCAAGCTGACGGGGGACGCGGGCGACAACGCGCTGGTGCTGCTGGCGTCGATCGGCGGGCCGGGGGAGCTCACGCTGGTGCTCGACGAGGGCTTCAAGCCCGGGCAGACGGCGCTTTCGGTCAGGATTCTCGACGAGCTGGCGGCGAATGCGCGGCAGCGGAAGTCGGTGCCCCAGGGCGGTGCAGCGTTGCTCGTGCGTCTCCTGATCGACAAGAAGGGCGATCCCGCCCTTCTGCCGGGGCTGATCACCCTGGTGGGATTGTGGCGCGTCGAGGAAGCGCACGCGTCCTTGTCCATCATTGCGGCCAACGCGGAACGCACGCAGGAAGCCCTGTTGCCGAGGGTTTTCGAGGCGCTGGCGGACTTCGGAGACGCGGACGCGCTCAAGGTCACGACGGGATCGTCCCGGACCCGGGCGCTGGCGGCGATCGCGCTGTCGCGGCTGAATCTCCCGGCGGCGGCGAAAGCGGCGGCGTCGGTGCTCGAGGCCGCGTCGCAGGAGGCCGATCCGATCGTCACGGCGTTCCTGGCGCGCCAGGGCGGCTCGGAGGCGCTGGCGGACGCGTTGGGGTCGGTGAAGCTGCCGCCCGACACCGCCAAGCTCGGCCTGCGGGCGCTGAGCACGGCGGGGCGCCAGGACGACGCGCTGCGGGCGATGCTGTTCCGTTCGGCGGGGATCTCGGGCGCGGCGATCGAGTACAGCGGCGACTACGTCAGGGCGCTCGGCGCGGAGGCGCTGGGCCAGGGGGATCCGGCGAACGGGGAGAAGGTGTTCCGCGGGACGCTGACCAATTGCTTCTCGTGCCATGCGATCGGGGCCGCGGGCGGCCGGGTCGGCCCGGACCTGAGCGCGGTCGGCACGGCGCTGCCCATCGACATGGTCATCGAATCCGTCCTGTGGCCCAACCGCCAGGTGAAGGAAGGCTTCAACACGACGGCGGTGATCACGAAGAACGACGTGATCTATCAGGGCTTTCACGCGAGCGAGGACAAGCAGACCCTGATCCTGCGGGACCCGGCCAGGGACGAGTTGATCCGGGTGCCGATTGCCGACATCCGCGCGCGCAAGGAGATCGGCTCGGTGATGCCCGAGGGCCTGGCGAACGGTCTGACGCGCGCGGAGCTGCGGGACCTGATCGCGTTCCTGGCGGCCCTCGGCAAGCCCGGCGATTACAGGGTTCCCGACAAGGCGATCGTGCGTCGCTGGATGGTGCCTGCGGCCCTGGAGCAGGTGAAGTCGATCGAGGCGGCCTCGAGCCTGAGCTGGACGCCCCGCTTCGCGACGGTGGCAGGGGAGCTGCCGATGGCGGACGTCGGCCCGGCAGGCTGGGCGCGCTTCGAGGTCGACGTCCTCAAGCCCGGCCGGTTTACGCTGACGTTCAACAGTGCGACCGGGCTGGGCGTCTATCTCGACGGGACGCGGGCTTCGGTGCCGCAGCACGAGCTGGCGGCAGGCCGCCACGCCTTTATGGTCAGCGTCGATCGCAGCGAGCGGGGCGGCGCGGGCCTGCGCTGCCAGGTCGATCCCGCAGCCGGCACGACGGGAGAGATCAGGATCGTCGACCGTTAGTCCAACTCCGGGATTGTGATGACTGCTGAACCGGCGGATGCGGCGGGTGGGCGCGGACGGCTTCGGACCTGGCGGGTGGCCGTGCCCGCGGTCTCAGTCTCCCTGATCCTTAGCGCGATGACGGTGGGGAACCAGGCCCACTGGCAGGATTCCGCGATCTACCTGACGGCGATCAAGGAGTTCAGCGTCCTTTATCCGCCCGGCTTTGCGCTTTATCTGACCCTGTGCAAGGCATGGACCCTTCTGCTGGGGTTCATCGACTTCACCCTCGCTGTCCACCTGTTCTCTTCCTGCTGCGCCGCCCTGGCGGCAGGATTCCTGAGCCTGGCCGCGCAAAGAGTCACCCGGGACGACGCTTCATCGGCGATCATCGGCTGCCTTGCGGCCGCGGGCTATACCTGGTGGTTCTCCGGCCTGTTTGCAAAGGGGTATGCCCTCTTTTTCCTGATCCTGGCGGCGCTCCTCTGGAGGATGGTTTCCCGAGATCCCATCGGGGTAGCGCTTCTGTCCGGAGCCGCCTGGGCGGCGCATCCATCGGCGTCGCTGGTGGCGCCGGCCGTGCTGCTCTACATCGTGTCGCATCGATCGGAGATCCGCGCCCTGGGATTGCGCCGGCTCTGCTGGCTGATTCCGGCCGCGATCCTGCTCGCCTTCGGCCCGAACCTGCTCCTCCTGCCCCTCCTTTCCGCCCGGGACTCGATCTATTCGCTGGGACATGCCGCCACC
Organism: Planctomycetota bacterium; assembly: GCA_035644495.1. Lineage (GTDB taxonomy): Bacteria > Planctomycetota > MHYJ01 > MHYJ01 > JACPRB01 > JACQFK01. The sequence continues at coordinate 16,363 of DASQOM010000131.1, forward strand.
GCCGACGAACTGCTCCGGTATCTGACCGGGGCCCGGTTTACGTCGCTTCCGGGAGTCTGGGGCTTCGTGGGCTGGCGGGGAGCCCACGTGCTGCAGTATGCGTGGGAGGAATTCCTGGGCGTCGGGGCCGTTCTGGTGTCGATCGGAATGGTTGTTCTGATCCGCGAGAGACGGGAGGAGAGATGGGGTCTTCTCGCATGGATGCTTCCCGTGATTGCCGGAGCCACGCTCTTCAAGATTGAAGGGCAGTTCGACTTCTGGCTCGTGTCCGCCTGGATGCCGCTCTGGCTGTGCGCGGCCCTGGGATTGTCGACTCTTCGACGCCGCCGGCCGCGGGCGCCCCAGGCCGCGCTCGCCGTGGGCCTCGTGTGGGCGGTCGCGGCGAACGGGCAGGATCTGTACCTGCGCGGAGAACGGCTGCCCGAGGTCCTGGGCCGCTCGATGCTCGGGAACCTCGATCCCGGGTCGACGCTCGTCGTGTCGTCCGACGACGCCATCGGACTCTGCCATTATCTGCAGTCGGTCAGGAAGTTCCGCACGGACGTTCGTGTGGTCCTGGCGTCGATGCTCAGTCCGACGCCCGATCTGGAGTGGTACACGGAGCGCCTCCGCCGGCACTGGCCGGACTTCAGTCCGCCGGACTTCGACCTCGTCCTGGTGCACGCCGCGAAATACACCCCCCTGGCCCTGACGCAGGCGGCCGTCGTTCAGGGGCGGAAGCCGGGCTCGCGGCCGGTATTCTTCGATACGGAACCGGCCGCCGCGCTGCTTCCGCCGGGGTCGGTTCTGCCTGCGGGTTTCCTGTGGAAATGGTCCGAGCGTCCGGAAGACAAGCCGGAGGCGCGATACTGGGATTTCCCCGTCAAGCTGGAGGCGGCGGCGGCGCATCGGGGCCGCAAGCGCGGGATCGCGGTGACATACGGGCGGGACACCCTAGGGGTGAATCCGCAATCCTACGAGGAACGCATCATCTATTACCTGGTGCAGGCGCGGCGCAAGCTCGGCGACCTGGCCCAGCGCGAAGGGAGCCGGGACGGCTTTGAGCAAAGCGCCCGCGCCTACGAGTCGATCCACGCCGCGACCCCGGACTTCGCCGAAGATCCCCGGGTGACGTATCCCCTGGGCCTCGACTACTTCATGCTGGACCGGTTTGGCGACGCCGAGCGGCTTTTCCGGAAGGTCCTCGAGTCCGACGCCGGCCCCCAGATGAACGCCGGCTCCCTGTTCTATCTGGGGGAGATTCATCGCGCGTCCCGGCGCCCCGGCCAGGCCCTGGAGTTCTATCGCCGGGCCCTGCAGGTTGTTCCCGCCGACTCCCCGCTGAAGGGGGAACTGGAGCGCAGGCTGCAGTAGGGGTTTAAAACACAAAAGCCCTCCGTGGAGGGCTTTTATATAGCCTGGCAACAACCTACTTTCCCGTCGATGTTATTCCCAACAGTATCATCGGCCCCAGAGGCTTAACGACCGTGGTCGGAATGGGAACGGGTGTTGCCCTCTGGGAATCGAGTCACCAGGCAGGGGTATATATACTTTTCCCCTTCCGCGCTGTCAACCGAAATGTTATAAGACGCCAGCAAAAAAATGCCACTCAAGATCGCCGTACCCAACAAAGGCCGACTGATGGAGGAGACTCTCGAGCTCCTTCGGGACGTCGGCGTCCGCGTGCCGCGCCAGACCGACCGCACGCTGATCGCCACCACCAACGGCGGCAAGTATCAGGTTCTGTTCGCCCGGGCCGCCGACATCCCGGAGTTCGTGGAACTCGGGGCCGCCGACGTCGGCGTCACCGGCCTCGATCTCATCGAGGAGACCGGCTGCA
>DASQOM010000132.1:0-16204 GCA_035644495.1 Planctomycetota bacterium
GCGCGATCCCTTGATCTGGTCCACTTCAATCGAGCCGCCGCAGGCGCCGCAGGGCACCTCGTCGCGCGACAGGCTCACCGACAGCACGATCACCCGTTTGTCCCCGCAGGAGCAGGAGTCGCTCATGTGCGCAATGTCCTCTTCAATTGTTTTTCGACGGTGGCGACTTTCGAGGCGAGGCGGCCCCCCGCCCCCCGGCGCCAGTCGCCCTTGATGGAAAACGTGATTCTGACCGAGTCTCGGGCCATCCTGTTCCAGCATTTCTTCACGACGGCCAGCACCTCGTCCCAGTCCCCCTCGATGCAGGTGCCCATGGGCCCGAGGCGGTAGTCCAGGCCGCTGCGGTCGATGATCTCCAGCGACCGCGCGACCCACTTCGACACCGACGGCCCTTTGTCCATCGGGGACATCGACAGTTCAATCAGGAGCATGGACGGAATATACGGCCATCGGCGATCATGCATCAAGGAGGAAAGGCGGATGGATCAACAGGTCTGTGAACATTTTCGCGCCCTCGAGGACGAGCTGGTCGCGCAGCAGCGCAACATCACCTTCGCGGGCCAGGCCTGGTCGGCCAACTGCCGTCACTGGATCTACTTCGACGCCGTCCTCGACTGCGAGGCCCTGAAGAAACGGCTGAACCTGGGCGAGACGGTCACGGTCCACTCGAACGACGATCCCCGCTCCGGCCGCGAGAAAGGCCTGGTCTGCAATGCCTGCAGGGCCGCGGTCGTCGGCATCCACCCCGAGGACGCCAGGGGCAAAGCGGCGATTTCCTGAGGCTTTCTGGTATACTGCGCTCCCGATGCCCTTCGACCCCGAGCCGGAAGTCGAGCTCGTCAGCGCCCTCCAGAACCCGTACAACACGGTGATCGCGGCGGCCCGCACCTGCTACTCCTCCCGCGTCGTCACGCCGGGCGACGTCGACAAGGACGACAAGTCCCGCGAGCTGCGAGACCGCATCTACGAGGGCATCTACGACGCCGGCCATCACACGACGATCCAGCACCCGACCTTCGTCTTCACCCTGAAGAAGGTGTCGCGCCAGTTCATCTGGAGCTTCCTGCACGCGCATCCCTTCTACAACTCGGAGCAGGTGAGCCAGCGCTACGTCGAGGTGAAGCGGCAGAACTTCGTCACGCCGCCGCTGGAGGGCCCCGCCCTCGAGCTCTACACCGACGCGTGCGAGCGCATGATGAAGGCGTACTTCAAGCTGATCGACCTGCTCGGGCCCGACATCGAGGCGGAGTACTTCAAGCTCTACCCCGCGCGGAGGAAATCGAAGGAGAAGTGGGAGAACGCGATCCACAAGCGCGTTCTCGAGGCCGCGCGCTACGTGCTGCCGGTCGCCACCCACGCGCACCTGTACCACACGGTCTCCGGGATCACCCTGCACCGCTATAAGAAGCTCTGCGACCAGTTCGACACGCCGCTGGAGACCCGCGTCGTCGTCGACAAGATGATCGCCGCCGTCAACGCCTTCGACCCGCTCTTCTTCCGGAAGGTCGACGACCCCGTCCGCCTGAGCGAGACCCTCGAACACCGCATGTTCGAGGAGACCCGCCGGGCGCAGGGCGACTCGGGCGGCGCCGCGTTCGCGAGGGAGTTCGACGCCGACCTCGGCCCGCTGCGCTCGAAGCTCGTCGACTGGAAGGCCAACGCCGAGAAGGTCATGGCGCAATCGGTGCGCTCCATGCTCGGACTCCAGGGCGCGGCGATGTCGGACGCCGACGCGATCGACCTCGTCATGAACCCGTCGAAGAACCGCATCCTGGGCGAGTCGCTGGTGCTGACGACGATGTCGAAGCTGTCGCGGGCGATGAACCACCCGCACTATACGTTCCGCAAGAAGATCTCCCACACCGCGGACTCGCAGGACCAGCGGCACCGCATGGTGCCGGGGTCGCGGCCCGTGCTGGCGGCGCAGTTCGTGCCCGATCATCCCGACCTCGTCCTGCCGCCGGTGATGGAGCGCAACGCCGAGGTGGCGGATACGGTCGCGAAGCTGATGAGGAGGGTCTGGAAGGCGATCGGCGACCTGCGCGGGATGGGCGTGCCGTGGGAATTCGCCCAGTACCTGCTGCCGAACGCGTTCCCCATCCGCTTCGAGGAGTCGGGCGACCTGATGCACCTCCACCACAAGTGGACGACGCGCCTGTGCTACCTGGCGCAGGAGGAGATCTGGCGCTGCTGCGTGGAGGAGGTCCGGCAGGTCGCGACGGTGCACCCCGCGCTCGCGACGCACCTCACGGCCCCCTGCGGGCTGCGGAAGACGGCGGGCGCGTCGCCGTTCTGCCCCGAGGGCAACCGCTTCTGCGGCGTCCGCGTCTGGGATCTTCCGCTCGACCAGTACGCGCGAGTGATCTGATCAATCCGACTTGATGGCGAAGTCGCTCCAGTAGGCGAACTCCCAGAGCCAGTCGTTGGGGAAGTTTTCCAGCCTCAGGAGGATCCTCTTCCCGGCGTAAGGGGTGAGGTCGATCTTCTTCTCCCGCCAGCCGGAGCCGGGCGGCCCCACGATCTCCTTCAGGATCTGCTTCTTATCGACGTAGACGCGCAGCTCGAAATCGCCCCCCGTATGACAGGCCACCCAGAAGGAGAACGTCGTCTTCTTCCCGGCGGGGACGTCGACCTCGCGCTCGAGCGCGGCCGGCGTCGACTTGTCGATCGGATGCGTCTGATAGACGTTCGATCGGTCCGCGTGCGACGGCAGCAGGACGGTCATGCCGCCGTCGCCGTTCGAGGTGATGTGCCACTCCCCCCAGGCGGCCGCGCGACGCGTGGGCTCGTCGAGCCGGTCGACGTAGTCCGACCGCATCTTCATCACTTCCGCGGCCCGGGGGCCGGCGACCTTTTCCGCGGCCGCGAACATCTTCAGGATCTCGTCGCTGCGCTGGATCTGGGGATCGTTGTCGATGATGCTCCGGATCTGGGCGAGGAACGAGTCGAGCTTCTCCGACGCGCTCGGGGCGACCAGCGGTCCTGTCGGCGGCGCAGGGGGCTGCGCGACCCGGGGAGGAGGCGGCGGGGGAGGCGGGGGAGGCGGCGCCGGTTCGGCCCGTCGTGGCGGCGAGATTACGACCGGGGGAAGGGGCGCGGTCTCCGGGGTCGTAGCCTTCCTCGTCCCGCTTTGCGTGATCGCGAAGATCAGGACGAGGAAAAGGACGCCGCCGATGGCGGCGATGACCGGAAGCGGATTCGTCGCCGCCGGCCCCGTCGCGGACCGCCTTGCCGGGGCGATGACCGGAATGGGCTGGGAGGCGGACTTGCGGGGCTGGCCTGCGGGCACTTTGCCGGAGGAGGGCCGGCGGGGCTGGCCTGGCTCGCCTGGGGCATAAGGGCGGCACTCCGTGCAAAAGGGCTTGTTGTCGATCGTCCGGGCCCGGCCCTTCTCGAAATCGTCTTCGCGAAGGTTATGACCGCATCCTTCGCAGTAAACGATCTCCCGACCCATGTCCGATCGCTCCCTCTACCGAAATGCCGGTGCCCCCCGTCCGGAGGGTTACGGCGGCTCCAGGGAATCCCCGTAAGGGCTGTACTCGAGGCCCGTCACGGGGGCTTTGTTGGAATCCGTGATGCGCAGCATGAGGCCGAAGCCGGCGCTGGCCGTGGTGACCTTGAACAGCAGGCGGTTCCAGCCTTCCTCGAGCTTGAGCGGGACGTTGAACTCGTCCGCCTTCACGCCGCCGCCGCGGTTGTTCTCGTGGATCCGCCCGCCGTTGAGCCAGGCGCGGCCGCCGTCGTCGTGCGAGACGAACAGCCGGGCCTCCATGGCGGCCGGCACCTTCACGTGGATCAGCGCGTAGGCGCTGACGTTGTCCTTCGGGTTGAAGACGTTCTTCTCCCAGTCGAGGTAGATCTGGTTCCCCTTCATCACGCTGTTGAAGATCTTCCACTTCACGGGGCCCGTCTTTCCCTTCAGTTCCTGCATGAGATCGATGGAGCTCTCCGGGCCCTCCTCCTTCGAGAGGCCCTCGTTGAAGGGGCCGATGATCAGCCACTCCTTGGGCTGGGGCGAGCCCTTGACCTCGGACTTCGACGGCGGCGGCGCGGAGGTGGCGTCCTTGGCCAGGTCCTTCGTCAGCGCCTCGTCGGGCGCCTTCGTCCGCGTCGAGGAGACGATGATGTACTTGATGCCGAAGCCGGGCTGGTCGGTGAGGATGCGGAGCTGCTTCGCCCCCGGGGTGGGGAACGTCTTGGGCAGCGGGATCTGGATCCAGTCCCACTTCGCGGGCGTCTTGGGGAACTCCGCCGTCTTCGTCCCCTTGGGCTTGTGGTCCTCGTGCGTCTTCTTCAGCCCCGACGGGACCGGCAGCGGTGCGGCCATCGTTCCGCCCGGATCGATGGGGACGTCCTTGCCCTTGTTCTTCGTCATGCCTTCCGTCAGCTGGAACGACCCCTCGTTCCAGACCTCCTGGCAGCAGCCCGCGCCGTAGACCCAGCACTTGTAGCTGACGTTCGGCAGCGCGATGAACTCGACCTCGATGTAGTTGAAGAGGCTGTCCTTGAAGTCGATGGCCTTGGACGTGATCCAGGCCGGATCGTCCTTTCGGAGCTTGAACGTGTTGTAGTCGCCGGTGGCGGCGAGCTGGGGCGGCAGGTAGATGAACTCCTTGCCGATGTCCGCGCGCTGCGCGATCTGGGGCTGGTAGCGCTTCACGATCGCGGTGCTCGTGTAATCCGTGATCAGCGTCCTGGACTTCTCGACCGCCGCATATTTGGTGGCGGGCTTGCGCCAGTCGAATTCGGACTGGTGGAAGAGGATGCGCGCCTCGAACTCGCGCGAGGCGGGCTTGGGCGCCTTTTCGCGGGCCTCCGGCGCGAAGTGCCAGAAGCGGTCGGGCGCGCTGCCTCCGGTCGCCCGGGCCGACTCCGTCGCGCCTTCGAGCAGCGCAAAGCGGGCCAGCAGGTCCGCTTCCCTTTTGGGGAGCGTCTTCTTCTTCGCCTTATAGAGGTCGGCAAGCGAGCCGGCGTTCAGGTCGCTGATCTCGATGAAGATCGGCGGCAGGTCCTTGGCGTCCTTCGGGGTGTCGGGCTTGAACTCGATGCGGGTCGGGTCGACCTTGAGCGTCTTCCCCGAAACCTTCTTCCAGGTCCCCGGACTGTCCTGGTATTCGAGCGTGAACGCCTGCAGCTTCGCGGTCTGCCCCGCGGTCTTCAGGATCTCGGGATACAGCTCGCCCAGGTCCTTGAGCGCCTGGGCGTCCTCGGCGGCCGCTTTCTTCGCCTCGTCGGATTCCGCGCGCGCGCCCGCGCCGCCCAGCGCGTTGGCGGCGGCGCCGAAATCGCGGCCCAGCGCGGGCGTGATCGCCTCGGTCCAGGAGGGCATGAACGCCTTCATCGCCGGCGTCAGCGGCTTCAGCGACTGGGCCGCCGGGGTCCTCGACGGTTCGGGCCCCTTGCCGGGGTCCGGGTTCTCCGCCGACGCCATCAGCGCGACGAAGTTGTTGAACTTCTCCAGGAGCTCGGGCTCGCCCCACTTCTCGATCGTCGCCTTCATCCGGGCGATCTCGGCGTCGTCGCCCTTCTGCCGCGCGTCCTCCGCATCCTTCTTGAAGCGGTGAAAGACGTCCTCCATCTTGTTCCTGGCGAGGCTGATCTTCCTGTCGATCTTGTCCTTCCAGTCGGGGAAGTCGTGCAGGCCCTTCGCCTTCGCGTAGGCCTCGAAGACCGGCTTGAAGTCGTTCGCCGTCCACGGGTCCTTGACGGAGGCGTCGACCGCGGCGACGGCCTTGTCGATGCGCAGCCGGACGTCGTCGAGCGCGGCCTCGGCATCGGCCGCGAGCGTGGTCCCTTCGGCGGCGGAGGCCGCCTCCTGGAACTTCCTGAGCTGCGGCCCGAGAGAATCGGGCTCCTTCGCCTTGAGATCGAAGCCTTCCTTGAGCAGCGTCTTGATCTGTTTTTCCTTGGGGGGCTCGACCGGCGCCACCGGCGCCTTGACCGTCCGGGCCTCCTCGGAGTCCGTCGCCGTCGTCTTCTTCGGCGGCGCCGGTTTCATGATGACGAGGACCGCGAGAACGACGATCAGGAGGAAGAGGCCGCCGCCGACCCCGCCCAGGATGAGGAGTTTTTTCTTCTTCTCGTCCATCGGCGGCTTCTCGCCGCCTTCCGCGCCCTCCTCGGGGGGCGGGTCCGCCTTGGGGACCGTGGACGTCACGCGTTTCCGCACCCCGGTGCCTCCCGACGCGGTGGGGACGGGCCCGGTGGTTCCGGTGCGGACCCTGGGGACGGGCCCGGTCGAGCCGGTGCGGACTTTGGTCACCGGCCCGGTCGTTCCGGTTTTCGTTCGGACGCCGGTGTTTCCTTTGCGGGGAGTGGACGGGGAGACCGTCGGGTCCTCGACGACCTTCACCTGGGCGGCGCCGGTCTTTTTGATGGACTGGGTCTTTTCCCTGCGCTTCGGCGGGTTGAGGATGGCTTCCTGCTCCTCGGCGGAGAGGTCCGCGACGAGTTCCTCGACGCAGACGGGGCAGCTGACCTTGTCGCCGACCCGGAACGCCGCGCCCGAATCGAAGTCGGAGCCCTGAAGGCGCGTGGCGCACTTCCAGCAATAGACGATTTCTCGACCCATAGGTGCGATCAGGGCCGCGGGGGGTTCCCAGGAAGGAACTGGAGGGACTGCATTCCCGGTGAGATCCCGCGGACCCTTACCCTATATACGCCCATCCATCCCCGCCGTGGTGCGCCCCAGAGGCGAAACCATTAACGACGATATTATTCCAAATCCCGGCTTCGGAATCCACGTTCAGCGCCCAAGGATTTCCCTCCATCCGAGCAGATCGCGCTCGCGGCGCGCCAGGTCCACCCCGGTGCTCCACGCCAGCTTGCGTCGATCCTCGCCGCAGGACTCCATCGGATGCCCGTCGCTCTCCTCGACCGTGTTCGCGCCCTGCATCATGCAGTCGCGGTCGAGGCAGTGGGCGATCGAGAGGAGATGGGCCGCTTCGTGGGTCATCAGCCGCAGCGAGCGCCGCAGAAACAGCGTCCGGTCCGGCGTCGTCATCCGTGCCAGCGAACAGACCCCGACCCGCCGCTCGACACTGCTCTCGCCGAAGACGTAGTTCTTGCCGCGCGCGAACAGGTCGACGCCGGCGACCGCCACCGTCATCAGCGCGTCGCGTTCAAGCCGGTCTGCCAGCGCGTCCAGGATCATGCCGGAGTTGTGCCGGCCCGGCGGGTGGACCAGGGCCGAGTCGGGCAGCGGGATCGGATCGGCGACGCGCGCCTCGATGCCGAAGAACGCGGCGCCATAACTCCGCAGCGCGTCGAGGATCGACGGGTCCACGTCTCCGAGCGGCTGGAGCACGAGGACGGAGCCCTGCGGCCTCCGGCGCTTGCCGCAGTCGCGCACGTACTCCTCGAACGACTGCGGGCGCTCGTGGAAGAGCGAGCGCCAGGGTGCGGGCGATGCCATGGCGCCATATTAGACTCCGGATCAGCCCCGGAAGCGTAATATTGGACGTCGAACCCCTCGAAGGAGCCCTTCATGCGCACGACCCTGCTGACGGTGTTGCTGGCGACGGCCCTGGGCCTCGCGCCGGCGGAAAAGGTCGCGATCCTTGCGAGCGGCGACCTGAAGGAGCCGTTCGGCATCGACTGGGACAAGTCCGGCAACGCCTATATCGCGGAGATGGGCGGAAACCGGATCAGCCTGCTCGACAAGGCCGGCAAGCTGTCGGTCTATGCCGGCACCGGCGAGAAGGGGCTGTCGGGCGACGGCGGTCCCGCGGCGAAGGCGCAGTTCAACGGGCCGCATCACCTGATGTTTGGTCCGGACGGCGACCTCTATATCGCGGATACGTTCAACAGCTGCGTGCGGAAGATCGACCTCAAGACGGGCACCGTCACGCGGGTCGCCGGCACCGGAAAGAAAGGCTTCAGCGGCGAGGGCGGGCCCGCGGTGAACGCCGACTTCGGCAACTGCTTCTGCCTGGCCCTCGATCCCAAGGGGGAAAAGCTCTATGTGTGCGATCTCGACAGCCGCCGCATCCGCGCGGTGCTGCTCAAGACCGGGGTCACGGTCACCGTCGCGGGGAACGGGCAGAAGGGCGTGCCGAAGGACGGGGAGGACGCGAAGACGCAGCCGCTGGTCGACCCGCGCGCGGTGGCGGCGGACTCGAAAGGGAACATCTATATCCTCGAACGCGGCGGCCATGCGCTGCGGATGGTCGACGTCTCGGGAAAGATCCACACGGTGGCGGGGACGGGGAAGGCGGGCCTGTCGGGCGACGGCGGGCCGGCGCTGCAGGCGCAGATGAACGGCCCGAAGCACCTGAGCTGCGACAAGGACGGAAACGTCCTGATCGCGGACACCGAATCGTTCGCGATCCGCCTTTACACCCCGAAGGACGGCAAGATCCACCGGGTGGCGGGGACGGGGAAGAAGGGGGCGGGCGCGGCGGGCGGCGTCCCGGACCAGGTCGAGCTCAACCGGCCCCACGGCGCGACGACGGATCCATCGGGCGCGATCGTCATCTGCGACAGCGACAATAATCGCGTGCTCCGGATAGAAAAGTAATCCGGACGCGCACCAACGGGAGACTCGGGAGGATCGCCATGCGCCACTTCAACTTCAGCCTGCTGCTGCTCGTGATCGCCGCCTGCGCGTCGCCGCCGGGGGACGTCGCCCCGATGACCTCTCCGACCCCGATGCCGGCGCAGGCCCCGCAGGACGGGAAGCTGCGCATCATCGCCTTCGGCGCCCATCCCGACGACTGCGAACTGCGCGAGGGCGGTTGCGCGGCGAAGTGGGCGGCCCTGGGCCACCACGTCAAGTTCGTGTCCGTCACCAACGGCGACATCGGCCACTGGGCCATGGCCGGCGGCCCGCTGGCGAAGCGCCGCTCGGCGGAGGTCGTCGAGACGTCGAAGATCCTCGGCATCGACCACGAGGTGCTCGACATCCACGACGGCGAGCTCATGGTGACGATGGAGAACCGCCGCACGATCTGCCGCCTCATCCGCGAGTACAAGGCGGACGTGGTCATCAGCCACCGGCCGAACGACTACCACCCGGACCATCGCTACGTCGGCGTCCTCGTCATGGATGCCGCGTACATGGTCACCGTCCCGTTCTTCTGCCCCGACGTGCCGTACCTGACCAGGAACCCCGTGTTCCTGTTCTCGGAGGACTCGTTCCAGCGCCCCAACCCGTTCACGGCGGACATCGCGGTCGCGATCGACGACGTCCTCGAGAAAAAGCTGGCGGCCGTCGAAGCCCTGCATTCGCAGTTCTTCGAAGGCGGCGCGAACGGCCACGCGGGGCTGGTGCCGGACATGGCCGACGCCGACAAGGTCGCCGCGCGGAAGAAGCAGGTTCGCGACCAGTTCGCGAAGCGCTTCGGGGCGACGGCGACCCGGTTCCGCGCGTCGCTCGACGGGTACTACGGCAAGGATGCGAAGGTCGACTCCGCCGAGGCCTTCGAGATCTGCGAATACGGCCGCCGGCCCGGCGCCGAGGAGATCCGCAGGCTGTTCCCGTTCTTCCCGAAGTGACTTCCTTTTTTTTCACCTGAAACTAATTCTGAGGGGTACTTAACTACACCGCGGGCGGGATCCCCTCAGACAGGAGTGGCTTCATGCCCATCCTCCGCCTGCTCGCCCTGATCCTCGTCGGCGTCCCCGCGCTTTCCGCGCAAGAGATCCAAACGCCGCCGCTGGACCCCTCCAGGGTCGGCGTCGTCTGCCACGTCAAGGTCGTCTCGGACAAGACCCCGGACATGAGCAGCCTGGAGACGTGGAAGAAGGCCTACATCAAGGACGGGATGACGGACGAACAGAAGGCGATGGCCGTCTGGCGCACCGTCCGCACCTTCCAGCACCAGGAGGCGCCGCCCATCGAGTACCTCCACAACGAGGAGGCGGTGCAGGATCCGCTGAAGATCTTCAACGTCTACGGATACTCGCTCTGCAGCATCGCCTCGTGCGAGGTCGAATGCCTGGCGCGCACCGTCGGGCTCCAGGCGCGCGGCCGCATCATCAACTCGCACAGCGTCCCCGAGGTGTATTGGGACGGCGCATGGCATCTCCTCGACGGATCGCTGATGTGCTACTTCCCGAAAGCCGACGGCAAGCTGGCGAGCGTCGACGAGATCATGGCCGGCATCAAGGAGTGGTACGAGAAGAACCCCGGCTACAAGGGCAACGGCCAGAAGCTCGGCGAGTTCATGCGCGGCGGCGGCTGGAGGAAGGGCCCCGAGGTGCTGAGCCGCTGCCCGAGCTACGACGAGAACGGCTGGCTCGAGGCCGCCACCCACGGCTGGTATTCGACGATGCAGGAATACGACGGATCCGCGAACGGCATCTACGAGTACGGCTACTCCCAGGGCTACGAGGTGAATATCCGGCTGCGGCCCGGCGAGCGGCTGACTCGCAACTGGTCGAACAAGGGATTGCACGTGAACATGAACGGCGGCGGAGGGGTGCCGGGCTGCATGACCCAGAAGGTCGGCCAGGACTCGCTCCGGTATACGCCCAAGGACGGCGACCTCGCCCCGGGCCGCCTGGGCAACGGCACGCTCGAATACGACGTCCCCGCCGCGCTGCTCCAGGAAGCCGCGAGGTCGGGCTCCTTCACCGTCCGCATGCCCTCGAGCTACGTCTACCTGACCGGCAAGGCGACGTTCAAGTCGGCGGCGCCCGTCAGCGTCCAGTTCTCCGACAACAACGGCCTCGACTGGAAGGACGTCGCGGTCACCGGCAACACGATCGACCTGACGCCGCTCGTGTTCCGCCGCTACGACTACCGCCTCCGGTTCAAGGGCGCGCTCCAGCAGCTGCGGATCGAGCACGACATCCAGAACTCCCAGCGCGCGCTTCCGGCGCTGGCGATGGGAAAGAACAGCCTGACCTTCACCGCCGGCCCGCCCGAAAGCACGGTCACCGTCGAGGGCAGCACCAACGACTCCTCCAAGGGGAAGAATCTGCTCAGCACCGACTTCCATCCCGAGAAGAACGGCATGGACGGCTGGTGGATCCAGGGCAAGGGCGATCTGACCTATACCCTCACGGCGCCGGGCGACATCACCCGCGTCCGCTTCGGCTCCCACTACCGCATCCGCGACGCGAAGGACGGCATCGACTACCAGGTCTCGTACGACGGCGGCAAGACGTGGAAGACGGTCGACCGCGTGGTGGGCCCGACGCCCGGCCACTGTCAGTATGTCGCCACGGCGGACGTCCCCGCCGGCACGCGCGAGGCGAAGGTCCGCTTCGCAGGGACGAGCCGCAACACCACGGGCTTCCTCAACCTGCGCATCGACGCCGACTACCGCGAGCCCCTCGGCGGCTTCCGCCCGGTCAAGGTGACGTACCGCTGGGAGGAGGACGGCAAGGCGAAGGAGCAGGTCTTCGTCGCGAAGAAGGCGGAGGAGACGTGGACGGTCAGCTGCGCGGCGAAGCCGGTGATGAAGTCGATCGTGATGGAGCTGGCCGAATAGCGCGCGCTACTTCGGGAATTCCGGCCGCTTCGACCAGTCGGAGCCCAGGTCGACCAGCGTGGTCGAGGCTCCGTCCTTGTCCTGCCGCAGCGTCTGGATCGGCAGCGTCGTGTAGTACGACTTGACCATCTTGCCGCCGGTCTTGCCCTCGACGACCAGGCAGTCCAGGGAACGGTTCTTCACGCGGGCGGTATACTCCCAGACCTTGGTCGTGGTGTAGCCGCCGTCGGCCCCGCCCTCGACCTGCAGCACTGCGCCGTGATACTTGCCCGAGAGCAGCGCGTACGTCTTCGGCGCGCCCTCGTCCAGCGTGTCCGTGCGCACTTCGCAGAGGAAGGTCTGGCCGTCAAAGCTGAAGGTCTTCTCGCCGCGCAAGTAGACGACGGGGGCGTCGATCTTCTTCTCGCTGACCGCGGACGCCTGGCCGTCGGCGCTCGTCTGCGTCGCGAGCGTGTAGGACGACGCGCTCTTTTCCTTGAGCCCGATGTCGGTGTACGTGGTCTTGCTGCCGGCGACGGTCTTGAGCCGGTACCAGCTCCCGGGCGTCTCGTCGGCCCAGGGATTCACGGTCTTGATGGGGACAGCCTTGGGCTTGGGCACGGGCTTCACCCAGGGCCGGGTCGGCGTGTTGTCGACGACGACCGGGGGATTGACCACCGGCGGCACGACGACCGGCGGATTCACCACGGGCGGGACGACCACGGGGGGGTTGACCTCGACGTTCGGATCGGGCGGCTTCGGGTGCAGGTCGGGATTGTCGGCGACCGGATCGGGGGCGATCGGGGCCTCGGGGCTGAACACCTTCCAGCCGTAATACCCGCCGACGGCGAGGATGACGGCGAAGAGGGCGATGGCCGCCAGGAGCGGGGTCTTGTTGGATTTCGGCGGCGGCTTGAACTTAAACACGGGCTTGCCCTGGAGGGCGGCCCGCTCGGCGGTGCCGCCTCCGACGGGAGAGGTGCGGGACGAGCGGGCGGCCGGCGCGCTGACCGGCGCAGGTTGCTCGGTGGTGGCGCCCATGCAGTCGCTGGAACAGAACGTCCCCTGCGACGCCTCGAGGAGGCAGAGCGCGCAGACCGGCTTGGCGCAACGGTCGCAGCTCGCGACGGCCGGCGTATCCGAATGGTTCTGGCACTGGGTGCCGATGGAGCGCCACTTGGTGCCCTCGGAGACGATGGGCATGGGATCGTCGCCCGAGGCGGGCGGCAGGTTCATGCCTTCGGACTCGGACGACGGGGAAGGCGCATCGTCGAAGATGGACTCGATCTTCTGGGATCCGCCGCTGCCGACGGTGGCGGCCTCGACGAACTTGGGGACTTCGCGGCCCTCCACGAAGGCGGCATGGCATTCGCTGGAACAGAACGTGCCTTCCTTCTCGTCGACCACGCACATGAGGCAGATCGACTTATCACAGGCTTTGCACGTGGCGAGCGCCATCGACTCCGGATGGTTGGCGCAGCTCTTATCCATTCCTGTCCCCTAATGTGTTGCCGTCCAGAAGTATAGCTCGAGTCGCCGTGGATGGGAATCGCCGCTCAAAAAAGTCCCTACCGGGAGGTAGGGGCCTGCATAGGGGGGTCGTTATGGGTTGGCAACCCAGGGCAGGATCTTCGGAGAAAGCCGGTCTTTCCAGGGGACCGTCACTCCCGGATCGAGTGCGCGGGCGCTCCGAAGCAGGGTGCCGACGCGTTCCTGCAGCGGCCCCGGCGCTTCGGCCGCGAGCAGTCCCGTAAAGAGGTCGAGGATCGCGCGGACCGCCAGGGTGTGCGCCCGCAGAGCTCCGGGCAGCTCGCCCCAGGCCTTCACCCCCTCGCAGGAAGCGCCCCGGATTCCGAGCTCGCGCAAGAAGGCGGGATCGGACATCGAAACGGGCTCCGTCATCGCGTGATCCACCGAGGCGAGCCACCGCTCCAGCTCCCCTCGCAGCTCGTTCCGGCCCGTCAGCTTTTCCCGGGTGCTCTGCAGCGCGGCGGCTTGCGACGCGAACAGGTCCTTCGGCAGCCGACGCTCCTCCAGACGGCGCATCGCCTCTTCGCCGTCCCGAAGCAGCCGGTCGAGCTCCCCGTCGTCTCGTCCGCCGGCAAGGCTCGACATCCGGGATCCGCGAAGCGCGGCGGCGATGCGGAGGGCGGCCCGGACGCCGGGGGCGACGCCGGCGTCGGCGGCCGAGACGGCCAGCTCCTCGAAGACGCGCGCGCTTTGCAGGACCTTCGAGGTCTCCGCGCGGTCGAGGGCCTGGAGGGTGGGCAGCTCCGCCGGATAGCGGTCCAGGAACTCCCCGAGCCAGACGAAGCGGCGCGGAGGCGTTTCCAGAACGGTTCGGGGCAGCAGCGCCGGCTGCAGGATCTGCGGGATAGATTCCGGCTTGTCCGCAGGAGACGCGACCGAGACGGCGTCGAGCGCGAGGATCATCGCCCGCTCGTATCGGCCGAGCACGGACTTGAGGCGTTCGTCGACGAGCGCCGCCATCTGAGCTCCCTCGGGCGGAAACCGCTCCAGGATCGCTTTCCCCGCGCGGAGCGTCCGGAGGGCCTCTTCGAAGCGCTCCTGGTCGCAAAGTCCCAGCACCTTTCGCTGGAGGGCCGACAGATCGGGGTCGCCGTCGGGGGGAGCTGAGGCCCTCCGCTCGGCCGCGGCGAGCTCGTTCTTCAGGGGCTCCCGAAGGGCTGCCGCTTCGGGATGCCGGGTCGAGTCGAGATGGGACAGGGCCTCCTGCAGATGCTGCCGGCGGAGCAGGGGATCGGTTTCAGCCCGGGCCTGCAGGGTTCTCGCCCTGGCCCACACATAGTGGGGATAATAGGGGTCTCCGTGGCGCCCCTCGCGGTCGCGATACAGGAGCTTCTCCGTCTCCCGGGGCTGAAACCGAAGGGCCTCCTGCAGGCGGCCCACGGCCTCCTCGAAATCCCCCCTGCTCAGCGCCTGCTCCGCGTCGCGACAGGCGGCGCCGGCCTGGGCGGCGTCGTCGCGGCACGCGAGCAGAAAAAGGACGAGGATCATGAGCGCCTCTCAGAACTGGATCGACAGTCCCAGCGTGTTGAGGAACACCAGGCTTCCGCTTTTCCCGAAGAGGAGTTCCGGGCTGTAGGTCAGCCCGAGCTTTCCGCTGATCTGGATGCCGCCCGTCGCGCCGATCGCGAAGCCGAAGCCGCTGTTCAGGTCGGCGATGTCGCCGTAGTACGCATAGAGCACGCCGGCCCGTGCCATCAGGATCCACAGGCTGTCCCGCAGGAAGGAGTAGTCCATCCCCAGGGAGAAGAAGGTGGCGAGACCCCGTCGATGATCGACGCTGGGGCTCAGATTCCGGTCGATCGTCATGAAGGCCGCCTCGGCGAAGAGCCCGAAGTACTCCCCGCCGGGATCGCTCGCGGGGGAAAGCCACGGGACGGGCGCGTGCGCGCCGATCGTGAGCGCCGGTGCCGGATCCGCCCGATACTTGGTGCTGTAGACGGCGAATCCGATCGCCGGACTGAGCTCGAACCAGTCCAGGTCCAGCACCGGCCGCTGCGGGGCAGTCGCCGGCGCCCGGTCCGTCGGAGGGAACGGCTCCTGTCCGGGATCCTGGACCTTCGGCTCGTCGAAGGCCATCCGCTGGGGAAGGCCGGTGCGGGACTCGACCGCGACCTGGGGCAGGAAGACCAGGGCGCCGAGAAGGATCAACATGGGAAGACCCTCCGGCGCCGGACGAGCATCCCTGCCACCGCGGGGATCAACAGCTCCAGACCCAGAAGGCCGCACTGGCCGGCCGGCGCGTGAAGGGGCAGAGGGGAGTCGGTCACGGTCAGGTCGACGGCGACTGTCTGCGGCGAGTTGATCGCCGCCGGATCCGAGATCTGGACCGTCGCCGTATAGTGGCCCGGCGCCATTCCGCCGGCGCCGGCCGTCATCAGCAGCGGCTGCGAGCCCAGGGCTCCCAGCGCGCCGCCCGAGGGGGACGTTCCCAGCCAGGCGGCTCCTCCCGCCACGGTCCAGTTCAGCGTGCCCGAACCGGTGTTCGTCACGCTGACGGCCGCCGGCGCGGACGAGCCCTGGTCGATGGACATAACGAAGCTCAGCGTCCCCGGACTCACGCCGATTTTCGGCAACGCGTTCACGTTGAGGGTGACCGGAATGCCCTGCGGGCTGTTCGACGCGCCTGCGGCCGTGATCTGGACCGCGGCGAGGTAAGTCCCCTCGGTCAGCCCGGTCGTATTCACCGAGACGCTCAGGGCCTGGTTATTCCCCGCCGTCAACGAGCCGGACGTGGGGCTGACGGCGAGCCAGGCCGCATTGGTGGACCCGGACCAGGTCAGCGTCCCGCCTCCCCCGTTGGAAAGCGTGAGCGATTTGGACGCGGGACTCGCGCCGCCCTGGGGTCCGTCGAAGGTGAGAGACGAAGGCGTCCGCGTGATCAGGGGCGCCTGGCTGACGATGAGGGTGACGCCGACGGACTGCGGCGAGTTGACCGCCGACGAGGAGCTGACGCTCATGCTTCCGGAGTAGGTTCCGGCAGGGAGACCGGTCGCGTCGACGGAGAGGGCGACCGATTGAGACGCGCCCGGAGTCAGGCTTCCCGAGGACGGGCTTCCGGCGAGCCAGGCTGTTGGAAAGGCGGCCGACCAGGATAACGTCCCGCCCCCCGTGTTCTGGACCGAGACGGACTGGCTCGGGGGATTCAGCCCACCCAGGGCGACGGTGAAGGTGAGCGAGCTGGGACTCAGCGCGATCCGTGCCACGGCGTTGACGTGAAGCGTGACGGCGCAGGTCTGCGGGGAGTTCGACGCCAGGGG
>DASQOM010000133.1:0-2359 GCA_035644495.1 Planctomycetota bacterium
TGGGAGTAGAGGGTCGGGGCGGAGGGCTGACGCTCCAGCGGACTCATCCTTAAAAGATATATCATTATACTTTTAGAGTCAAGCGCTTTTTCGTCACGATCGACCCCTCTTGCGGCGTGGGAACACGGTGATCCACGGCGGGCTGGTCCTGATGAGGTTCGTGGCGGCCTGAGGGCCACCGGACGCCTTCGACCCCGGGGGGACCGGGCGGTCCGGAGGGGGGCCCGTCTCTGTCGCGGCGGGCCCGGGTCCGGTTTCCAGCGTTGAAAGAAAGCTGCCGGAAAGGTATTCTGGCCGGCGTACAGTAGTCGTCGGTCGAATTCGCGAGGATAGATTCAGGGGGCGAGTCATGGCGAAAGCATTCGGCCTTTTCCTCTCGTTGGCCCTCGGGGCGACGGCCGTCGCGCAGGACCCCAACGCGGTCTCGCAGCGGGACATCGATCAGGCGATCCGCAAGGGGTCGGAGTTCCTGAAGACCACCGCCGTCTCGTCGGCGGACTGGCTGCACCCCAACTGCGACGAGCTCATCCTCCTCACCCTGATCCACGCCGGCGTCCCCGAGGCGAACCCCAGGTTCGAAGAGTACCTCCGCCACTGCCTGCAGGCGCCGCTCGAGAAGACCTATAAGGTCGCGCTGCTGGCGATGTGTCTCGAGGAGCTGGACGCGTCGGGCTACCAGATGAAGATCGCCCAGTGCGCCGCCTTCCTCCTCGACAACCAGGCCGCCAACGGGCAGTGGAGCTACGGGAAGCCCGTCGACGTGAAGAACTACCCCTTCGTCGAGCGCGAGAAGAAGGTGGAGACGGGCGCCCGGCCCGCCGGCGCCCGGGAGTTCGGCCCCGCCGTCCGCGAGCACAAGAAGCCCTCCAAGTCGATCGCCGTCCCCCAGACCAAGCACGAGGGCGAGGCGGGCGACAACTCGAACTCCCAGTACGCCTCGCTCGGCCTGCGCGCCTGCTTCGACGCCAACATCAAGCTGCCCGCCGAGGCCCTGCACCTCGCCCGCAAGTGGTGGGTCGAGTCGCAGTGGCCGGACGAGGGCGACGGGGCCAAGGCCGGGAAGAATGCCGTCAACTCGGGCGGCGAGACGACCAGGATCCAGGGTTGGAGCTACAAGAAGTCCGGCGACGAGGGCCAGAAGGCGCCCTACCACGCCATGACCGCCGGCGCCGTCGGCGCGACGGTGATCTACGAGTACATGCTCGGCCGCGACTTCAAGAAGGACGCGGTGACGAAGGCCGGGGTCAACTGGCTGGCCAAGAACTACGCGATCAACGACAACCTCTATTACATGTACGCCCTCGAGCGCGCGGGCATGCTCTACGACACCGCCAAGTTCGGCGACCACGACTGGTACTGGGACGGCGCCAAGCACCTCGTGAAGACCCAGAAGGACGACGGCTCGTGGGGCAACAACGACAAGCCCGAAAAGAACACCTGGGACACCTGCTTCGCGATCCTCTTCCTCAAGAAGGCCACCCGCGGCGTGGTCTCGGTCGACCGGCGTTAGAAACGCCGGCCCCCGCGGTTACGGTATAGGAGAGGACGGAGGACGAGGATGCGGACGCTGGCGATCTTCCTGGGACTGGCCGCGGCCGCGCGGGCGCAGAGCGTCGATGAAACCAAGGTCGACCTGGCCATCAAGAAGGGCGTCGAGTTCCTCCGCACGGCGAAGTCGCCGGACTTCCACAACGGCTACAAGAACTCCGACGTCCTCATCCTCTGGACCTTCATCCACGCGGGCGTCGCGCAGGACGACGCGAAGTTCAAGACCCTCCTCGACAGCGTGATGTCCGAGCCGCTCGAGAAAACCTACAAGGTCGCCCTCACCGCGATGTGCCTCGAGGAGATCGACCGCATCAAGTACCAGGAGAAGATCGCCCAGTGCGCGCAGTTCCTGGTCGACAACCAGTGCCGGAACGGCCAGTGGAGCTACGGGAGCCCGACCGAGTTCATCAAGGAGGTCAAGGTTCCCAGCGCCCCGAAGGCCGTCGCCTCCGGCGGCGGCGCCGCGTCCGGGCCGGGCATGACGGTCGCCAAGGACGGCAAACCCAAGATCGTCCAGCATGTCGCCGTGAAGAAGATGAAGGACGGCCCCGAGAGCGGCGACAACTCGAACACCCAGTATGCCGCGCTCGGCCTCCGCGCCTGCTTCGACGCCGGCGTCACGCTCCCGGAAGGCGTCATCATTCTCGCCGTCAAGTGGTGGCGCGACGCGCAGTTCAAGGACCCCAAGAAGGACGACAAGAAGGTCGCCACGGGCCCCGCGGTCAGCGGCAAGGTCGAGGGCTGGAACTACAAGGACGAGACCTCCCAGGGCGACAAGCCGCCGTACCATGCGATGACCGCCGGCGGCGTC
>DASQOM010000134.1:0-8522 GCA_035644495.1 Planctomycetota bacterium
GCTGAAAGACCAGGACCAGGACCGTCGCAAGCAGGTTCACTTGTCGAGCGCCTCCAGGATCGAGCGGCGCAGAGCCTCGAAGCGGTCGGGGTCGAGATGGCCGTAGTCGATCTGGCCCGCGTCGCGTTCGGACGTCTTCACGAAGCTGCCGAGCAAGCCCAGGGCCGCCGCGAGGCCCGGCTTCACTTCCGCCCGGGTCGCCTTCATCCTCGAGAGCAGCATCCGCAGCAGCTCCACATCCTGCTCGCCGCGACGCAGACCCTTCAGGCGCAGCGTCGCGTACGGCCGCTTCTCCATGCCGGGCTTCGGAGGCAGAAGCAGCGCCGTATCCTCCGGCTTCTCCCACGCCTTGACCGTTCCCAGCGCCAGCCAGGGGACGAGGCCGTCGGCGCCGTCGAGGAAGACCTGGATCGCCCACGCGCGCGCGGCTTCGCCGCTGCCGCCCATCGGCACGCCGCCGTAGACCCAGACCTCCTCGCCGCGGTCGAACACGAGCTCCGGATACTGGCGATAGCTGCCGGCGACGACGTCGACCCCGAGGATGCCGTCCAGGAAGTCCCGGCGGCATTGCGGGCGGGAAAGATCGGCGCGGAACTTGATCTGCACGTTCTTCAGGTCTTTGACCGCGTCGACCGCGCGCTTCCCGAAGTAGCGCAGCGCCAGATGGTCCTCGCCGGAGACGGGCTCGTCGAGCCGCCACCACGAGCCCTCGGGCTGGTGACGTCCGAAACGGACATCGGGCTTGTTGTTGAGGAAGACGTGGAACTGCGTCTGCGTCCACTTCTTCGCCGCGGCATGCATCCCGAACTCGCGGACCATGGCGCCGAAGGCCTTTCCGTATTCCGGCGCGAAGGCCTGCTCCGGCTCCGGCGCGTCGCGCCAGTGATCCTCCGGCGTCCCCTTATAGGAGTAGTAGTCGTTGATCGGCAGCGGCCAGTTCTCGTGCATCGGCCAGTACAGGTGCTCCATCGGGACGCCGTCGCGGGGCAGCCCCTTGAATGCGGTGCCGTCGCAGTACGGACCGTAGCGCTCGTCGAAGGCCGCCCAGGAGGTCACCTCGACCGTCGACCCCGTGCGCCGGATCTCCGGCACGGTGCACCACTGCAGGTAGCCGCGGTGGGAATACGGGACGATGGCGAGCGTGCCGCGATGCTCGTGGGCAAGGCGGTGGAAGGCGCGCTCCATCTCCATGAAGCCGGGAGAGCCTTCCTTCTCGCCGGACTCCTGGCCGGGAGAGCCGTACGCGTTCAGCGACACCTGAAAGGACAGCGTGTCCGGGATCGTCGCGCCGTGGACGCGGACCGCGACCGGAATCCTGAGCTCCACGTCGCCGACTCTCAGCGTGAGCGCCAGCTTCCGTCCGCCGACCGGCGTGCCTTTGGCGACATAATGCTCGACGTGGAAGAGCCCCTTCCCCGCGACGTCGCCGGCGACCGGGATCAGCGGGTCGAAGATGCTCCCGACCTGCACGACGCGGCTGACGGCGAACTCCGCGCCCTCGAAGCGGACCGTCCGGGCCTGCGGCGTCTCGACCAGGATCTCGAATCCCACGTGCTCGCCGCGGGCGGCGTCCAGCGTCACGCCCTTCCCGTCCCAGATCCGCGAGGCCGCCGGCGCATCCAGGTTCGTCTCGCCCTCGAAGAGGACCCGGACCTTCGAGCCGTCGGTCAGCGCGACCGGCGACACGGCCGGGGGGGCCGACGTCTTTTTCAGGATCTCGCCCGTGCGGTCGGCCGCGGGCTTCGGCGTCGCGGCGACGTACTTTTTCGCGCCGGACGGCGGAGCAGCGCCCGCCTTCCATTTCGTGACCACCATATGGGGTGCCTTGGCCGTCTGCTCCCGGGTGTAGATGCTGTTGTTGTGCATGGTCTCCGCATGCTCGTCGGACAGCGCGAGACCGAACGAGTTGCCTTCGACCATGGCATGGATCAGCGCCGGCGGGACCTCGATCGACAGCCACCCGTCGGCCTCCGCCTTCAGTTCGCGCGAGAACCACAGAGAGCCGCCATGCCCGTAGGAGACGGCGTTGAAATCGGAGCCCGGGTGCGCCCAGGGGCGCTCGCCGTGGGCGGCCTCGGCGAAGCAGGCTTCCCCGGCCTTGGCCGGTGTCCCGGTCCCGGTGCCTTCCTTCCACGGGCTGGAGATCGTGGAGATTCCCAGGGAGCGCAGCTTGTTCGGTCCCGTCGGGGTGATGAACAGGCGGGCCTCCTCGACGGTCTTGCCCTTCACCGCAGTCACGTCGAAGTCGAGGATCGATAGATCCTCGATCCCCTTCAGGCGGATGTTGGAGCGGTCTCCGCCGTTGAGGTTCACTTCGCTGCCGCTGCTGGAGAGGACCGTGTCGGCGATGCAGGGCAGGCGCAGCGGCCCGGACGCCGGCGCGTCCTGGGGCAGGAGCAGGCACAGAAGCATCAGGTGACGCATGTCAGGGTCCCTCGTCCGTCCGATCCCGCGCCCATCTGTGCGCCGCGGCCCTCTTATTCTAACTCCCAATCCCGAATCCCGGCGATTCGGGGATTAGGCCTTGAGCGGCCGGGCGTTATCCCGGTATCATGAGGCCGATGGATGATCTGGAGGATGTGCAGCCGCCGACCTATCCGCCCGGCTTCGAGCCGCCGACGGACATCGACGTTCCCTGGTACGCCTGGGTGCTCTGGCCGCTCGCCGTCTTCGTCGCCCTCTTCCTGACCGCGGTCCTCTTCCACGGCTTCTTCGGCGCCCTGTCGTAGGCGTTTACAGCCCCCCGCCGGCACGGTAGACTTTCGCCCATGCCCTACCGCGACCTGCAGCATTTCATCGAGGTCCTCGAACAGAGGGGGCGCCTCAAGCGAATCCGCACCGAGGTATCCCAGGACCTCGAGATCGCGGAGATCACCGACCGCGCGACCAAGGCCGGCGGCCCCGCGCTGCTCTTCGAGAACGTGAAGGGCCACGCGATGCCGGTCGCGATCAACCTCTTCGGCTCGAAGGACCGCATGGCGCTCGGACTCGAGGTCGACTCGCTCGAAAAGCTCCCCGAACGCCTCGGCTCCATCCTCGCGCTCGCCCTGAACCCGCCCACCGGCGGCTTCCTGGAGAAGATCAAGACCCTCCCCAAGCTCATGGAGATGGCGAGCTTCATGCCCAAGTCCGTCGACGGCGGCCTCTGCAAGGACGTCGTCCTCAAGGGCGACCAGGTCGATCTCGAGAAGCTCCCCGTCCTGAAGTGCTGGCCCGAGGACGGCGGACGATTCATCACCTTCCCGCTCGTCTTCACGTACGACCCGGAGACCGGCAAGCGCAACGTCGGCACCTACCGCATGCAGGTCTACGACAAGAAGACCACGGGCATGCACTTCCACTGGCACAAGGACGGCGCGCGCCATCTCCGGAAATCCAAGGCGCCCCTGCAGGTCGCCGTCGCCATCGGCTGCGATCCGGCGATGTGCTTCGCCGCGACGCTGCCGCTGCCGCCCGACGTCGACGAATGCCTCTTCGCCGGCCTGGTCCGCCAGGAGGGCACGCGGCTGACGAAGTGCGAGACGCTCGACATCGAGGTCCCCGCGAACGCCGAGATCATCCTCGAGGGAACGGTCGATCCCGCCGAGCGCCGCCGCGAGGGGCCCTTCGGCGACCATACGGGGTACTACTCCCTCGAGGACGACTTCCCCGTCTTCCGCGTGAACGCCGTCACCCACCGCGCGAAGCCGGTCTATCACACCACGATCGTCGGGCCGCCTCCGCAGGAGGACGGCTACATCGGCTACGCCATCGAGCGCCTCATGCACCCGCTCATGAAACTGCAGATCCCCGAGATGGTCGACTACCATATGCCGATGGAAGGCGTCTTCCACAACCTCATGATCGTCTCGATCCAGAAGCGCTATCCCGGCCACGCGCGGAAAGTCATGCACACGATCTGGGGCCTCGGCCAGGCGATGTTCACGAAGACGATCGTCGTCGTCGACGAAGAGGTCAACGTCCACGACTACCGCGAGGTGGCGTGGAAGGCGCTGAATCACATCGACCCGGAACGCGACATCGAGTTCGTGATGGGGCCGATCGACATCCTCGACCACTCGTCGCGCCTCGCGGGCTATGGCTCCCATATGGGGATCGACGCGACGACGAAGACGGCGGGAGAGGGCTTCCAGCGCCGCTGGCCCGGCGAGCTCAAGATGAGCCCGGAGATCCGCGCGATCGTCGACAAGAAGTGGAAGGACCTGGGCCTCTAACGGGTCCGCGCCGCGATTTTCTTCTGCACGCGCCGGAGCCTCGACGCCGACGGCTGCAGCTCCGCCAGGCCGTTCGGATCCTCCTCGATCTCCGTCCAGATCGCGAGCGCTTCCTTCAGCCGCTTCAGCGCGGCGGCGGGATCGGCCGCGGCGTCCGCTATTCCCTCGATGACGTCGGCGCGCTTCCCCATGATCTCGTAGAGGGCCGTCATCGACGCAAGGCCTTCTCCGCCGCTCGTGGCGCCCGTCCCGATCGTCGACTGGCAGTCCTCCGCAAGCCCATACTGCCGGATGGCGCCCTCGGGATCCGTCGCCTTGATCGCCTCGGCCCACTCCAGATGGAAGTCGAGGAAGGCATAGGCATGGTCGAACGGGTTCGCGCTCTGATGCTCCCGCTTCAGGTCCGAGTACCGCTTCTCGAAGTCCATGCTCAGAAGCCGATCTGGACGCCGGCCTCGAAGTCCAGAGTCCAGAACGCCCCGGGATCCATGCTGATCGCGTCCCCCTCCGTCGGCGGCGCGATCAGGCGGCCGCCGAGCCCGAAAATGATCGCGACCGGGCCCGCGCGCCAGCCGAAGTGCATCCGGAGCTCCATCGCGAAGGTCCAGCGGTCCTGGAAGAACTCCCGATCGGTCTCCGGGAGGCCCGCCGGCCGGATCTTCGCCATCAGCGACGGATAATGCGCCGCGCCGAAGCCCACGCGCACGTCGCCGAAGAAGTTCTCCTGCACAGTTCCTTCGGCCTTGAATCCGACATAGACCTGCGGCAGGCGCAACGTCTCGGGGGTCACCTTCGTGCCGAAGTCGTCCGTCGCGCTGCCTCCGTCGAACCAGTCGATTTCGAGGGCGACATAGCCGCCCATGGCCGGCGTCCGCTCCCAGGGCGGCCCGCCGGGAACCGGCGGCGGCGGACGGACCATCAGGTCGGCCTCGAGCGTGAAGCCGAGGCCCGGGTTGAAGAGCTCCAGATAGCTCATCCGGTTCGCGATGACGATGACGTTGCCGCTGGAGAAGGTATCGCCGCGATCGGCCGCGCCCAGGGGAATGGCGACCCTTCCCTGCAGCGCCGCGGTCATGCCGAAGTGGAACTGCTCCCCCTGGAGCGAGACCAGGGAAAGGGAGACGGCCGGCTCCTCGAGACTCAACTGCGACGGGAGCGCGGCGTCGTCCCCCGACGGCGGGAGCAGGCTCGAGAACAGGACGACGACGACGATCATTTCACTTTGGCGCGCAGCAGCTCGGTCGCGCGCCACAGGTACCAGGCGGCGGCGGAGCGGTGCGGCTTCCACCGCTCGCCGAACGCCAGGAGCTCCTTCGGCGAAGGCAGATCCTTCTTCTTATACGTCAACGCGAAGCCCTTCCGGACGCCGAAATCCGTGGAGGGGAGCACGTCGGGACGGCCGAGCGAGAAGATGAGCAGCATCTCCACGGTCCACGGCCCCACGCCGCGGATGGAGGTCAGCCGCTCGATGATCTCGATGTCGGTCATCCTCGCCAGGGAGCGCCCCTTCGGCACCACGCCGGCGATGGTCTTTGCGGCGATGTCCTTCACCGCGGCGACCTTCGCGCGCGAGAAGCCCGCGGTGCGCAGCTTCCCGTCGGGCGTGGCGGCCAGGTCCTCGGGCGTCGGGAATTTCTTCCCGGGATAAAGCGCGATGACCCGCCCCAGGATCGTGTTGGCCGCCTTTCCCGTCAGCTGCTGGTGGGCAACGGCGGTCACGAGCGTCTCATAGGGATTGATGCCGCGGGGGAACGGAACGTCGCCGGGGCCCACCTTGCGGATGATCCGGGCGAGGATGCGATCCACCTTGGAAAGATGCGCAGCGGCCTTGCGGTTCATGCGGAAGATTATAATCAACCCGTGGGCGAGAAGCGGTTTACTATTCTGCTGGAAGACGATGTCGCGGTCGACCCGCGCAAGTACGGCGCGCTGGTCGCGCCGGCGCTCGGCGTCACCGTCGTCGAAGCGAAGATGGCCGTGCGGAAAGGGCGGGGCATCTTTCTCGAGAACCTCGCCGAGGATCAGGCCCGGCGCCTCGAGGAGGAGCTCCGGAAGGACTCGATCCGCGCTCGCGTCGTCGCCAGGGAGGAGATCCCCGCCCTGCCCGTCGTCCGAAAGTCGGCGATGCTGGACCACGGCGACGAGATGCTGACCTTCCAGCCCCCGGGGTCGTCCGAGCGCGAATCGATCCCCTGGGACGCGGTCCTCGTCGCCCAGATCGGCATCGTCGCCCGGCCGGAATTCAAGGAGCTCTTCGGCCATGTCCCGTTCGGCATGATGCCGGCCATCCACAAGATGGAGGGGAGCGAGCGCGAGCTGCTGCGCGAGAACCTCATCCTGAAGATGGAAGGCCGGCCCGCGGACAACCGGCTCAAAAGCGAGAAGCGCCCGGAATCGATCTTCGAGGAGATCGACCAGCGCTTCGGCACAAAGGTGAAGGTGTTCGCCGATCTGGTCACCGCCGATCTCGGACTCTGGCTGCGGGTGGCGATGGACGAGATCGCTTACGTCTATATGGAGGGGGGCGTCCGCATGGGCGGGGCCTGGGGGTTCCAGATGTTCGTCAACGATCTCCGGTCGAAGTGCGCCGCCTCGCTCACGGAAACGGCCTTGAAGTTGCTGGAGGCCACCGATATAAGGGAGCATGTCTTCCCGCAGATCGAGGAGTACAACCGCGTCACCCAGTGGGTCTCGCTGAAAAGAGTGCTATGGCCGACCGCCGCTTCGTCCTCGCCATCACCGGAGGCTCCGGCGCCGCCTACGGACGCCGACTCCTCGACTGTCTCGCCCGAACCGGGGCCACCGTCCACCTCGTCGTGAGCGAGGCCGGGCGGAAGGTCATCAACCATGAGCTGCAGGTTCCGCTCGACCTGAACGACGGCCCCGGCGTCGTCCGCGCCCTGCTCGGTGAGGACGCGCCGAACGTCCAATACCATCACTATAAGGATCTCGAGGTCTCCATCGCGAGCGGCTCGTACAAGACCGAGGGGATGGCGATCGTCCCCTGCTCCGGCGGAACCCTGGGCCGCATCTCGTGCGGGGCCTCGTCAAACCTGATCGAACGCGCCGCGGAGGTCTGCCTCAAGGAACGGCGGAAGCTGATCCTCGTCCCGCGCGAGACGCCGTACTCCGAGATCATGATCGAGAACATGCTGCGGGTCACGCGCGCGGGCGGAATGATCCTTCCCGCCTCCCCCGGCTTCTATGCCGGCGAGACGCGGATCGAGCAGGCCGTCGACTTCATCGTCTCCCGCGTCCTCGACCACCTGGGCGTCGAGAACTCCCTGATGCAGCGATACGGCGAGCCGGCGAGACGCCGCCATCCGGAGGAAGATTAGGCGCAAAGCGTCGTTCCGCCGCATTCCGTCGACAAACTCCGTCAATCCGCCGCGTTTCCCTCCCATTCATCATGGCACGCCGCTTGCACCGACGAAGCTGTGGAGCTGAGCCTGCCGGACGGAACCTTCGATCGGGGAGTGGTAGGCGGGGTGCTCCTGGCGATGGCGTTCTTCGTCTTCGTCTGCCTGATGCGGGCGCTGGTCTACATCCGCGAGTACGGACTTTGGAACTACCTGAAGTCCGCGTTCAAGATCCAGAACGATTCTCTGGGACTTTTCCTCGTCCTGCTGGTGCTGCTCCTCGTCGTCCTGCTGTTCTTCAGGAGCGGAGGGACCCCTTAGTCTTTCAGGAGTTCGCCGACGAGCAGGATTCCGCCGGCGTACCAGGTGCTTCCCTCGAAGTGCTTGGGATCGTCCATCTTCTGGCTGCCCTTCTGGAGAATCTTCTCCTTGTCGGGCTTCTCCGGCGAAACCTCGATCTTCACCCGATGCACGCCGTCCGGCAGCTGGGTGCCGACGAAGGTGGTCCCCAGACGGTGATAGGTGGAGAACCGGTCGAACTTCGAGACGGTGACGGGCGCGCGGTCGTCGAGCGTCACCACGATCTGGCCGCAGTCGGGGCCCAGCAGGTCGTAGACCGACACCGCCGTGCCCTTGAACTTGAAGGAGATCCCCTCACCGGCCTTCGTCGCGCGCCAGAACTCCGGCATACGTTCGCGGACCCAGGCATGGACGTTCGGGGGCACGGCCTCCCAGCCCTTCGTCATGGTCGTCTTGCTCAAGGGCGCCATGGTCGCGTTTTCCCAGTTGTCGGCCGCCAGCGGAGCCGGAAGGGCGTGGGGCTTCGCCACGCCCTCGTCCCCGATCCGCGCCATTCCGCGCTGGAAGACGTCGTGATAGACCCCGTGGCCGCAGTCTGCATAAGGATGGACGCCGTCCGGGGAGAACAGGATTTTGTCGCCGAAGGCCT
>DASQOM010000135.1:0-17503 GCA_035644495.1 Planctomycetota bacterium
CTGGTCCCAGTTCCGCAGCGTGATGGACGGGTTCGCGTGCACGCCCCAGAGGAGCATGGGCGCGCCCGAGGCGCGCGCGGCCAGCACGCAGCCGATCTTGGCCTGTCGGGCGGGGCCGCGGGGGCCGTCCGCGATGATCGCCGCGCCCCACCCCTGGCGCAGGAGCTCGCTGAATTCCGCCAGCGCCTCGCGGCCGCCGGCGCTGGACGATCCCCGCACCGTCCGATAGCCCATGCGGTGCAGGACCCTGGCCACGATCTCGCCGTCCTTGCTGCGGCTGACCATGACGACGATCTTCTTCCGGCGGCGGAAGAAGTCGAGCGCGAACAGCAGGTCCTTGTGCCAGACGACGCCGATGAAGGGCTTGTCCTGCTCCAGGAACTCGCTGACGTCGCCATGGACGTCGCGGTAACGGCAGGTGGACATGAGCCCGCGCACCAGGGAGGGGGCGAGGGCGGGGACGGCCTGCCCGAGGAGCCGCGAGGACAAGGATGCCATGTCTGTAGCAGGATATCGGCCCCGGGGCCATTTTCCAGAAGTTCCTTTGAATCGCGCCCGGGGGGGCCTATAATCGTGTCTGTCATGCCACCCGGCGAAATCGAACGGATCGGGGAACTCCTCGTCGAAGAGGGCGGCGTCACCCAGGAGGAGATCACCCGGGCCCTCGCGGAATCCAACCAGAGGAATTCCGTGATCGGGCAGCTCCTTGAGTCCTGCGGCCACGTCCGCCGCGCCGAGCTGGCCGCCTTCCTGGCGTCGAAGTTCAAGCTTCCGGTGCTGGACGATCTGCGCCGCGTCGACCTCTCCGCGGACGCCTCCCGCGTCGTCCCCGAGGATCTTGCCCGCAAGCACGAGGTCATCCCCATCGCCCGGATCGGCGACCTCCTCTGCGTGGCCAAGGCGAACTATTACAATCGCGCGGCCGTCCAGGAGCTGCGGAAGGTCTCCGGCCTGAAGGTGAAGGTCTTCCAGGCCGACGAGGGCCAGGTTCGTGCCGCCATCGATGCCGTCTATAAGGGCCGCAAGGGCGAGCTGCCCGCGCCCACCGGCAAACGCAAGGATACCGCGATCCGCTCGTCGTCCACCGCCCGCATCCCGCTGCCGTCGGCCGTGCCGCCGGTCGAGACGGACGGCGTCCCGCTGATCTCGATGCCCGAAAACGGCAGCGCGCTGACGGAGGTGCCGGGCCGCCCGGTGCTGACCGAGTCCCGGCGCAGCGCCGACGACCTCAACGAAGTGATCGAGATCCTGGACGCGGTCCAGATCGCCGCCTCGGAGTATGCCGGCCAGCAGAAGGACCCGCTGACCCGGCTCGTCCTCGAATTCGAAGACGTGTTCCAGCTGGGCCGTCCGGCGGCCCCGCTCCGCGTCTCCTAACCCCCGGTGCCGTCATGGTCGCCTTCCGCTACGAAAAATGGGATGAGGACCTCCTTCAGAAGCTGAAGGAGTTCGCGTCCCTGATGGCCGTCTTCCAGCACCTGCTGCTGCAGGCGAACGGCGACGTCGAGCGCACGCTCAAGTACATGGAGCGGCTCCAGCAGATGGGGTACCTCGACAAGAGCGCCGACCTGGCCAAGTTCCGCGAGTCGCTCCATGAAAAGAACATCATCGACGAAAAGAAGGGCTTCCCGACGCTCACGTCCAAGGGCGAGCGCATGATCCGGCAGGACGCGCTCAACCGGATCTTCAACAACCTGAAGCGCGGCAACGTCGGCGAGCACCGCACCCCGCAGTCGGGGGACGGCGGCGACCGACTGCCGGAGACGCGGCCCTGGGCCTTCGGAGAGGACCTGGCGGGCATCGACGTGCAGCGGACGATGCACAACTCGCTGCTGCGGACAGGTCCCGAGCTGCGACTGGCCGAGGAGGACTTCGAGGTCAACGAGCGCGAACACCTGACGAGCTGCGCGACGGTGCTGCTCCTCGACATCTCGCACTCGATGATCCTGTACGGCGAGGACCGGATCACGCCCGCGAAGAAGGTGGCGCTCGCGATGGCGGAGCTGATCCAGACGCGCTATCCGAAGGACTCCCTGCAGGTGGCGCTGTTCGGAGACGACGCGACCGAGGTCAGCGTGAAGCAGCTGCCGTATGTCGGCGCCGGGCCGTATCACACCAACACGCGGGCGGCGCTGCAGCTGGCGCAGCGCCTGCTGCTGCGCAAGAAACATCCGAACAAGCAGGTGTTCATGGTGACCGACGGGAAGCCGTCGGCGATCACCGAACACGGACGGCTCTACAAGAACCCCTTCGGCCTGGATCCCAAGATCGTGGGGCTCACGCTCGAGGAGGCGGCCGCCTGCCGGCGGAATAAGATCGTGATCACGACGTTTATGTTGACGCAGGAACCGGCACTGGTAGATTTTGTCAACAAGCTGACCCAGGTGAACAAGGGCCGCGCCTACTTCAGCGCCGCCGACAACCTCGGAGGCAGCGTCTTCGTGGACTACCTGCGGAACAGGAAGAAGAAAATTGGCCATTGAAAACGTCGTCATCATCGGCAGCGGCCCGTCGGCGTACACCGCGGCGGTCTATGCCAGCCGCGCGAGCCTGAATCCGCTGATCGTCGAAGGCGAGGCCGACCAGTCGAAGCGCACGGACATCCCGGGCGGCCAGCTCATGATCACCACGGACGTCGAGAACTACCCCGGTTTCCCGAAGGGCGTCGAGGGCCCCGAGCTGATGAACCTGATGCGCCAGCAGGCCGAACGCTTCGGGACGCGCATCGAGTCGGGCTGGATCGACACGGTCGATTTCAGCAAGCGCCCGTTCACCCTGAAGACGTCCGAGAAGGAGTACCGGTCGAACGCGGTGATCATCGCGACCGGCGCCGGCGCGAAGTTCCTCGGCATCCCGTCGGAAAAGGCCCTGGCCAACAAGGGCGTGTCCGCCTGCGCCACCTGCGACGGTGCGCTCCCGGGCTTCCGCAACAAGCCCCTGGCGGTCATCGGCGGCGGCGACACCGCGCTCGAGGAGGCCAATTTCCTCACCCGCTTCGCGTCGAGGGTTTATGTCGTGCACCGCCGCGACCAGCTGCGCTGCTCGAAGATCATGGAGACGAAAGGCCGGAAGAACCCGAAGATCGAGTTCGTGTTCAACAAGATCGTCGACGAGATCCACGACGTGAAGGCGGGACGAGTGACCGGAGTCAGCCTGAAGGACACCGCCAGCGGCGAGGTCAACCGCCTCGACGTCGCCGGCGTCTTCGTCGCGATCGGCCACAGCCCCAACACGGCGTTCATCAAGGGCCACCTCGCGCTCGACGAGATGGGCTACGTCAAAGTCACCCGGGGCACCTATACGAGCGTCGAGGGCGTGTTCGCGGCCGGGGACTGCGTGGACCACGTCTACCGCCAGGCCATCACCGCGGCGGGCATGGGCTGCATGGCCGCGATCGACACCGAGCGCTGGCTCGAGACGCAGGGGCACTGAGCATGTCGCTCAAGGCGCGGATCGACGAGGCCGTGCGCGCCATCGGAGCGACCGCGGCGCCCGACTTCGGCATCATCCTCGGGACCGGCCTCGGCGGACTCGCCGCCGCGATCCAGGTCGAGAAGAAGATCCCGTACGAGAGCGTTCCGCATTTCGCGAAGTCGACGGTCACCAGCCACAAAGGCGATCTCGTGCTCGGCACGCTCGAAGGGCGCCGCGTCGTGGCGATGGAAGGGCGCTTCCACGCGTACGAAGGCTACACGATGGACCAGATCACGTTCCCGGTCCGCGTCCTGCGCGCGCTGGGGGCGAAGGCGCTGGTCGTGTCCAATGCCTGCGGCGGGCTGAATCCGTCGTACGCGAAAGGCGACCTGATGCTCATTGACGACCACATCAACATGCTCGGCATGAATCCGCTGATCGGGCCCAACGACGACTCGCTCGGGCCCCGCTTTCCCGACATGTCGCGCCCGTACGATTTCGGATACCTCGCGCTCGCGGAGAAGATCGGCGCGGAGGAGAAGATCCCGGTGCGGCGGGGCGTCTACGTCGCGCTGACCGGGCCCTGTCTCGAAACCCGGGCGGAGTACCGGCTGCTGCGGAGCATCGGCGCCGACGTGGTCGGGATGTCGACGGTGCCCGAAGTCATTGTCGGCGTCCATGCCGGCCTGCGGATTCTCGGTGTCTCGATCGTCACCGATCTCTGCATCCCCGAGACGCTGGCGCCCGTGAGCGTGGCGGAGATCATCCATACGGCCAACGAGGCCGAGCCGAAGATGACGCAGATGCTCAAGCGCTTCGTCGCCCAGGCAAACGTCTAAGAGTATCCAGGATACTTTTTGGTCTCTCTGGGTAATCCCGTTACTTGCCAGTAACGCCGGGCCACACCCATAAAGCGGCTCCGACAAGAGCCGACGCATCCCCTTGGATACAAGCCTCTTCCGCGGCCGAGTGAATTCGGCCGTGGCACCCCCCTTGCTCAAGGGACGATGGAAATTTGACCCGCCCTTACTGGATACGGGAGCGGCCTTGAATGGTTCGAGGCCGCTCCTGTCGTTTTAAAAACCACAAACCAGCCAGTCTTGTTTGTGGGATCCAGATTATCGGACGTTTGGCCGATAAATCCCCCAGAAGGGGAGACGTCCGACATGAAGCACGCCTGGGGCCTCGCCGCCATCCTCGCCCTTGCCGCCTGCCAGGGCTCGCCGCCGCCCGAAAAAGATCCCAAGGCCCGCCCGCCCATGGGAGGCGACGACGTCAAAGACCACGTCATGCCCCTCAATGCCGCCGAACCCCCTTGGCGCGACCTCATCCTTCACACGACCCTGCCGCAGCCGGGGAAGGCGATGCATCCCGCCCCGTCCTCCGACGGCGCCTTCTTCGCCTACGCCACGACCGAGTTCGGTCCGCGCCTCCAGATCGCCATGCGCGAGACGTTCGACGCCTCGCCGGTCCAGATCACCGCCAACAGCGGCGACAATCTCTTCCCGCACGTCTCGCCCGATCACAAGCACATCGCCTACGCCTCCAACCGCGACGGCAACTGGGACATCTACGTCGCCCGCATCGACGCGCCCGGCAGCATCACCCAGGTCACGTTCGAGGCCGGCGACGACATCGCCCCCTCCTGGTCGCCCGACGGGAAGAAGCTCGTCTACTCCAGCCGCAACAGCGAGGGCGTCTGGCAGATCGTGATCGTGGACGTCGCCACGCGCATCAAGACCTTCCTCGGCGCCGGCATCTACCCGGACTGGTCGCCCGACGCCAAGTCGCCGCTCATCGCCTTCCAGTCGCTGCCCCGGAGCGCCGGCGGCCGCAGCGGCGTCTGGAGCGTCCGGCCCGACGGCACCGGCCTGCGCGAGGTCGTCGGCGACAAGGCCCAGGCCTGGTCCGCGATCAACCCGCATTTTTCGCCGGACGGGAGGTGGATCGCCTACGCGACCGTGAACAAGAGCGTCGAATCCCGCAACTTCGGCGTGCCCTTCGAGGCCGACGACATCTGGATCGTCCGCGCCGACGGCACCTATCCCATGCGCCTCACCGACGAGCTGTCCGCCGAGTGGTGGCCCGGGTGGGGCGGCGACCGCGTCTTCTTCGTTTCCAATCGCGGCGGCATGCAGAACATCTGCAGCGTCCGGGTGAAACCCCTCGAGGATCCGAAATGAAGCGGCTTCCCTGGCTCCTGCTTCTCCTGGCCGCCGGTTGCACGTCGACGCCTCCGCCCGCGTCGAAGTCGACCGAGATCCGCCTCGTCGCGATCCTCCCGTTCTTCAACGAGACGGGGGGCTCGAGCTTCGACGCCGAGGAGTTCGGCGGTATCCTCGCCTCGGAGTTCGTGAAGGCCTGGGGCGTCCGCGTCGTCCGCCCGGCGCACCTGCGCGCGGCATCGTCGGAGCCGATCGTCACCGTCGAGGACGCGGTCCGCGTCGCCCGAACCCTCGGGGCCGACGCGGTCCTGGCCTGCGCGGTGACCGACTATGACCCCTACGATCCGCCGAGGATCGGGGTGCACGTCCAGCTGCTGCGCACCGAGGGGCAGTCCCTCTCGGCGAAGGACCTCGACGGGCTGCTGCAGTCCGCGTCATGGAAGAAGGGCCCGCTGGCGATGACGCCGGCGGGGGCCGCGCATGCGATCGCCGCATTCGAGCGGGTCTATGATGCGCGCGAGGCCGCCGTGCGCGCCCAGGTCGCCGGGTTCGCCCAGCGGCTGTCGATCCGCCCGTCGGAAGTGCTCGCCGTGCAGTCGCGGTACCTGCAGTTCGTTTCCACTCAAATCCTTCAGCGGGCTTATGGGTCCTAAGGAAGAATTTCTCCGGCACCTGGCGGCCGAGCGCAATCTTTCGCCGCATACGGTGCGCGCGTACGGCGGCGACCTGGACCGCTTCGCCGAGTTCGTCGGAGGCGAGGCCAGGCTGCTGACGCCCGATGTCAACGTCCTCCTCATCCGCCGATTCCTGTCCAGGTGCCACGCCGAGAACTATCAGAAAAGCTCGATGGCCCGCATGCTGGCGTGCCTGCGGACCTTCTTCGACTACTTCCTGCGCCGCGGCGTGGTCGACGCGAACCCGGTCCGCCAGGTCCGGACGCCGCGGCTGGACAAGAAGCTGCCGTCGTTCCTGGAGGAGGCGGAGGTCGTCCAGCTGCTGGAGGCGACGACCGGCGACACGTTCACCGACCGCCGCGACCGCGCACTGCTGGAGACCCTCTATGGCGGGGGTCTGCGCGTCAGCGAAGCCACCGGACTGGACCTGGCCGACGTCCAGATCGACTCGGGCATCGCCGTGGTCCGGGGCAAAGGCGGGAAGGAGCGGCTGGCGCCCCTGGGGAGCGGGGCGACGCGGTCGATCGAGGAGTACCTGCCGGAGCGGGCGGTCCGGGTCGAGCGGCTGATGAGCGGAGTCAGCGCCGTGTTCATCAACAAGAACGGGACGCGGCTGAACGTCCGGAGCGTGCGGCGCATCCTGGACCGGCGGGCGTCCGCAGCGGGCCTGCGGAAGGCCGTAACGCCCCATACGCTGCGTCACAGCTTCGCGACCCACCTCCTGGAACGGGGCGCCGATCTGCGGGCCGTCCAGGAGCTTCTAGGCCACGCCAACCTCACCACGACCCAGATCTACACCCACGTCACCACCCACCGCCTCAAGGAAGTTTACGACCGCGCCCATCCCCGGGCTGTGTGATCAGACGGACCGTCTGCCTTATCCCAGGGCAGACGGGAAGATGGACGCTGGCGATGGCAGTCTCGCCCCCTCTGTTAAGAAGACGTGGGCTTCACCCGGATCGCGCCCTTCGAGGTCTTGATCCGAAGAACGCCTTCTTCGGTGTAGACCTTGACCTCGGTGGCGCTTCCGCAGCGCGGGCAGTTCAACGACTGGCTGCCCTCATTGAGCGTGAAGCGGATCATCGCCTTCTCGCAGTGTCGGCACGGAATAGGCACCGACACACCCGGTCGCAGTTCCAGCGGCACGATTGTGATCTCCAAGTTGCAGTGTCAACCGCCGCGGATTTCCATTCTAGGCGAGCGATACCCCGTGTCAACGAATTCCAAGGTGAAGTTATTTCCGGTTGGAACCAGCGGGCATTAATATAAGGGCACAGTGAAGATCCTGATCACCGGATTCGAGCCGTGGGACGGAAACACGGTCAATCCCAGCGGGGAAGCCGCCCGCGAGCTCGGCGGCCACGTCCTGCCGGTCGATTACCGCCGGGCCGACCGCGCCCTCAAGCAGCTCCTGCGGCGCGAAAAGCCGGACGCCCTGCTGATGCTCGGCCTCGCCGCGACCCGCCGCGTTCTGGGACTCGAAGCCGTGGCCCTCAACGTCGACCATCACGACGACCCCGGCAGCAACGAGGCCTGGCGACGGCCCATCCAGCACGGCGGGCCGCTCGCCGTCGCGTCGCGGCTGCCCCTGGATCGCATCCACGGAAAACTGCGCGCGGCGGGCATCCCCGCCTCGATCTCGCACCACGCGGGGACCTTCCTCTGCAACCACGTCTTCTACCGCGGCCTGACCTGGATGGACGGGCCCTGCGGCTTCGTCCACGTCCCGCCGTTCAAGGCGCTTTCGCGGCCCCGGCTGCTTCGAGCGGTGCGGACGATCCTGGCCGCGGTCGCCGGCTCGCGGCGAGCAGCCACGCCGTAGGCGCGGCCACCAGCGCGATCCCCAGCAGCGTGACCCCGCCGAAGCGCCGGTCCCAGAGAATGCGGTCGTAGACGACCCCGAAGACCAGCTCCGAGAGCCCGACGACGGAGACCTTCGGCGGATCGCCGATCGCAAACGCCTTGGTCAGCGCGATCTGGCCGAGGGTCCCGACGAGACCCATTCCGAGCAGCATGGCGATGCCGCGTCCCGTGCCGAAGGCGCCAATGGGCGTTTTCGGCGCCGTCAGCAGGTAGATGGCCCCCATCGTCAGCGTCGAGATCAGCGCGAAATGCAGCACGATTTCGCGCGGCTGAACGTCGGAAAGCCGGTTCAGCCCGAGCAGCACGACCGCCGTGCACATGGCCGCGAGGATGCCGACGGCGACGGTCAGGCCGGCGTGGTCGAAGTGCGGCCGGCAGATCAGCACGACACCCGCAGCGCCGGTCAGGATGGCGATCCAGACCTTGATCGACGGCCGCTCGCGAAGCACCACCCACGAAAGTATTGCGACCCAGATCGGATAGCTCTTCACCAGGGTGGTGGCCTCCGCGAACGGCAGGTCGTGGGTGAGCGCGTAGTACGTGCAGATCATGCTGAGGCTCCCGACGATGCTTCGCATCCAGAGCATCGGCGTGGCGCGGATGCTGAAGCGCGTCTTCGTCGCGGCGGCGATGCCGCCGGCGAAGACCAGCATGAGCGCGGCGCGCACCAGGGCCAGGAAGCGCCAGTCGGAGTCGACGGCGAGCAGCCGGCTCATCGCGCCCATCGAGGAGAAGCAGAGCGCGCTGCAGAGCATCAGGACGTACGCGGTGACCGGACGGCGGCTCATTCGGCGGGGGCGCCTGCGGGCAACCAGGGCGTCCCTTCGCGGATCGCCGCCAGCTGCCCGAAGTGGTGCATGCAATGGGTCGCCGCCTTGCCGACGACGTCCCAGGCGCGGATTTCGCCCAGTTCGGAGTGCTTCGAGACCCGGCCGAAGATCTGTTCCGGCAGGAAGTCGACGAGCTCGATCATGCTCTCGCGAGACGTCGTGAACAGCCGCCGCATCAGGAGCATGTCGCGCTGCTGGTAAACCAGCGTTTTCGCCCACTTGTCCTGGTCGAACGCCATGATGGGCCCGCCCGGTTCGCTCAGGATCATCCGGACCCGGTACTGATGGACGACTTCCGTGTCGGTGACGTGGGCCAGGATCTGCCGGGCGGTCCATTTCCCCGGCGCGTAGCTCTTTTTCAGGAAGGCCGGATCCGCCTCGAAGAACGGCGTCAGCAGCGTGATCGACCGCTTGAGCTCACTGATGACGGTCGATTTGTTCACGCCGGGAGTATAGCAAACGCCTACTCCTTCTTGTCTTCCGTCTTCTGGGGCTTCGCCTTCTCGGCGAGCAGCTTCTGGACGGCTTCGGGAACCTCGAGCTTGGCCTTGTCGGCGTCCGTGATTTCGCTGCGGCGGGTCAGGGAGAAGTCCACCTGGTTGCCCTGGAAGTCGAGGGTCGCCTTGGTGACGGTCTCGTAGATGACGATGTTGCCCTGGCCGTCGAGCCAGAGGCGGGCGCTGCCTTTGACCTCGGCATTGGCGCCGCCGAACGTTCCGAGGAGGCGGCCGAGCGGCGACCCTTTCATGGCCTCGTCGGTCATGTCGCCCGAGTACTGGAAGCACTCGATGTCGCCGATCTTCTCGGTCTTTTCGGCCTTGGTGACGGTCTTGAGGCCGCGGACCACGTCTTTGAGCTCATCGTGAGGCGCCTTGACGTTGCGGAGCATGACCTTGCCGAAGGCGCCGCCCGCGCGGGGGCCTTTGCCGGCAGGGGGGGCGGGGGGCTGGAACTGGGAGAGATCCTGCCAGTCGGCCTGGGCCTGCTTGATGAAGACGCGGTCGTCCTTCTTGAACATCTCGCCCTTGTCGGATTTGATGTAGAGCCCGGCGTCCTTCTGGAAGACGCCGTCGAGGGTCGGGATCGTGGGCGGCGCGTTGCCGAACTGGCTCTGGAACTCGGTCTCGCCCTTGAACTTGTAGGAGCCGAGCTCGCCCAGTCTGGCGACGGCCTGGGTGAGCGCCTCCTTGTCGTCGGCCAGGGCCGGGGACGCGGCGAGGATGAGGACGGCGAGGCAGCGCAGCACGTTCATGAGGCGTTCTCCCATATGCCTTGGGACAGGCGGCGTACCGGGGTTGTTCGGCGAAATCCCCCCCTGGAGACCCCTATAATAAGGTCCGATAATGACCGTTATGTTGCGTCGCGGGTCGGGGGAGCACCACAAACATGACCGTCATGTTTGTGGTGATCGCCTCGAGGATCCGGTGCTGGCGAAGATCGCGGACGACGTGGTCGAGTGCCGGCGCTGTCCCCGTCTCGTCGCCTACCTCGACACGGCGCGCGCCAAATGGCCGGATCACCGCTGTCGCCCGGTTCCCGGTTTCGGCGACGAACGGCCCCGTTTGGTCATCGTCGGGCTGGCCCCCGGCATCCACGGCGCCGGCAAAACAGGCCGGATGTTCACCTTCGACTCCTCCGGCGCCTGGGTCTACGGGATGCTGCATGA
The DNA here is from genome assembly GCA_035644495.1 of Planctomycetota bacterium. Taxonomy (GTDB): domain Bacteria; phylum Planctomycetota; class MHYJ01; order MHYJ01; family JACPRB01; genus JACQFK01. The sequence continues at coordinate 10,613 of DASQOM010000135.1, forward strand.
GATGGGCCTGGCGACGCGGCCGATCTCGGAGCGGCCCGGCGACGGCCTCAAAATACCCGGGGTCTATATCACCGCGGCGGCCCGCTGCGCGCCGCCCGGCAACAAGCCGCTGCCCGCCGAGCTGGCGGCCTGCCGGCCGTACCTGGAGGCCGAATTGGGCCACTTGACCGGGGCGCGCGTCGTCCTGGCCCTGGGCCGCATCGCGCACGACAGCATATTACGGATCTATAATCTTAAGCCGGGAGGCTTTCCGTTCGGACATGGCGCCGAACACCGCCTCCCGGACGGCCGGATCCTGCTCGACAGCTACCATCCGAGCCGCCAGAACACCAACACGGGCCGCCTGACGCGCCCGATGTGGCGCGCGGTCTTCAAGCGCGCCCGCCGACGGATCCAACCGTGACCGTCACTACTCCCGGCGGAACCCATAGTTATGGGCTGAAACCCGGGCAGGGCGCGTCTGCAGAGACATCGACGCGAATGCCGTCCTCAGGGACTTCTTTGTCCGCCGGCCGCGCCCGTAAAGAGAGTTCAAAAATACGTCGAAAGCGCTCGCGGTCGGAGGGTATTATTCCTCCTGAATGGACTCCCCCGACCTGAAGGGCCGTCTCGCCGCGCTCGCGCAGGATATCGAAGCGTCCTACTCGCGGATCAGCCTCGACATATCGTCAGGGCGCTCTGCGGTTGGCTCAGGCGTGGCTTTCGGTGGAATGGTCTAGCAGACGGGCCAGGGTCCGTAGATCGTCTGACTCCCAATGCCTCTCGATGCAGGCAGCAAGGATGCTACGTCCGAGAGATACTGTCAATTGTTGTGGATGACGGCATAGGTCAAGCGGCGACCCTGGCACCATCCTTGAACTGAACGCCTTCGATAATCGCCTTCAACAGCTCCGATCCATTCAAAACCCTCCAATGACGTTCTGCAGCCTGCACGAGCTTAAAGACCATCGACAGGCACGCGATTCTCGATCCCGATCCCTTGGTGCTCGTGGTGCGAAGACGAACCGTCGCGAAGGTGGACTCGATGGGATTCGTCGTCCGCAGATGGACCCAGTGCTCCGCCGGGAAGTCATAGAACTTGAGCAGCTCGTCGCGGTCCTTCTTCAGACATTCGACGGCTTTGGGGAACTTCGCGCCGTAGACGGCCAGGAAGTGATCGAAGGACTTGTGCGCGGCCTCCCGGGTCGATGCCATCCAGATCTGCTGGAGAAGCGCCTTGGCCGACGGCTGCTCCTTCTTGTGCAGCTTGTCGAGTACGTTGACCCTCTTGTGGACCCAGCACCGCTGTTCGTGGGCTTTGGGGAAGACCTTCGGCAGCGCCTTCCAGAATCCCAAGGCCCCATCCCCGATCGCCAGCTCCGGACCCGCCTTCAGTCCCCGCTTCTTGAGGTCCAACAGCAACTCGTACCAGGATTGTTCGCTTTCCCGCTCCCCATCCTGGATCGCGACGAGTTCCTTCTTCCCGTCCGGCGTCGCTCCAATGACAGGGGCCGGGCGGCTCAAACCGGGACCAGCGCGGGAAGCTCGACCAGAGGATCAGGAGGGCGCCGAGCGCCGCGGCGCCGGCGACGAGGACCAGGGGGAGCGACGGCGACTTCGACCAGGCGAAGAGCGCGTAGGTGCAGAACAGGAGGCCGCCCGCGATGCCGAAGGCCAGCAAGTAGAACCCGGCCCAGAGCGCCAGCAGCAGCGCCCCCCGGTGCTTCAGCTCCTGGCCCGCGATCGTCTGCCTCATCCGGCCCCACCAACAAGCCAGTCCTGTTCAGGGCGGCGTCCCACAAACAGGACTGGCTTGTTTGTGGTCTTCTGGAAAAGTCTACCCTATAAACAGAAAAGCCCCCGGGAGGTTTGGATCCCCCGGGGGCTTGCGGTTTCTGTCCGGTTGCGGCCTGAGGCCTACTTGACTTCCTTCCAGTAGTCCTCGGGCATGTCGGCCGCGAGCTTGAGGGCGCCGTTCGCGCCGGCGAACACGGGCTCGTGCACGCGCGTCACCTTGCCGCCGCCGTACTGCTCGAGATCCTTCTCGATCAGGCGGTCCAGGCCGCGCAGCTGGCTGCCGCCGCCCGCCAGGATCACGTTCTGCAGCATCCGCTTCTGGAACTCGGCGTCGTAGCTCGACACCAGCTTCCGCAGCCCGGCAACGATGTCCGGCACGATCGCGCTGCAGGCTTCCTTCAGCTGCATGGTGATGTCGAAGTCCGTCGGCTTGCCTTCCTTGTTCGGCCACTTCACCATCGCCTTGTCGTTCACGTCGTTCACGAAGCTGCCGCGCTCCTTCGCGTCGCGCACCATGTTGATCGTGAACTGCGCCATCGGATGAGCCTTCGCGATCAGGTCCATCGCCATGTTGTCGATGTAGTCGCCGGCCTTGCCGGACGTGATCTGGTCCTCTTCGGTCGGGATCGCGCCGTGCATGCGGCACAGGTCGGTCGTGCCGGCGCCGATGTCGACGATCAGCGCGTCCTCCAGCGTGTTCGTGCCGTACGCGACCGCGAACGGCTCCGACACGATCATGACGGCCTCGAACGTGCCTTTGCACGCATCCATCAGCGCCTGCTTGTTCAGGATCGACGCGCGCGCGGGCGACCCGATCACGCCGTAGACCAGCGTGCCCTTCGGCGGACGGCAGAGCTGCACGACGTGCTTCACGAGCTCCTTCGCCGCCTCTTTGAACTTCGCGAGGCGCTCGGGCTTGACGCCGGCCTCGGCGTTGTCGGCGTACTTCAGCGCGCCCTTCTCGAACGGGCGGATCGTGTCGAGCGCGAGGCGGTGCTTGACGGCCTCGTCGCCGAACACGATGTCCTTGCCCAGCATCTTGCGGGACACGGGATCCTTCGGCCATCCGACGATCGACTGGGTCACTTCGCGTGTGCCGTTCGTCGCAGCGACCGAGGTCTTGTAGCAGCCCAGGTCCATGCCGATGTACAGCACTCCCTCTTTCGTCGTCCGTCCGGCGATCTCAGCTTCGGGCGCCATAAGCGGTGTCCTCCATACGGTTGTATATCTCGGATTACGCGGGGTTCGCAGGGGGTTGCGCGGGCGGCGGCGCGGCGGCGGGTCCCGTCGGGTTCGACAGCGTAATGCCCCGCGCGGCCAGGTCGGCGCCTTCCTTCTTCACCAGCTTGTTGAGGTCCAGCACGACCTTCAGCATTTCTTTCTTCTTCTCGGCATTCTTGTCCTCGTTGGACAGGCCGAGCTGACGGAGCAAGTTGTTGATCTGCTGGTTCGAGTAGACCTTCGACTGCGAGATCGTCCGCAGCGCGCTTTCCATCGCGTTGATCTGCGCGTAGAGCTTCTCCATGCGCTTCTCGAGCAGCTGCGTCTCGCGCGACTGCCCGCCCGCCATCTGGAAGCGCTCGCGCTCCGCGGCGACGAGGCGCGCGATGATCGGCCGGATCACGTTTTCGACTTCCCTCAGCTCCGGAACCTGCTCGGGATTCGTCTCCTGCAGGATCGTCTTGCGCTTGTCGAAGACTTTGACCACCTGCCTGTCCAGTTCGCGCTCGAACTCCTTGAAGCCGACGATCAGCGCCTTCTCGGCATCCTCGCTGAGGCGGCCGTCCGCGAGCGCCTTCTGCTTCTCGAGGTCCAGCCGCATCTCCTCGAGCTCGCCGTCCAGCAGCTCCTTCGAGGTCTGCAGCTCTTCCTTGGCCTTCGCCGTCTGCTGGTACGTCTGCAGCAGCTCGTTGAATTCTTCCTTCGACTCGGCCTCGATCTGGCCGACCGGGACCTGCGCGACCCCGGCGGCCATCGCGCGGTACTTGTCGACGATGTTCTTGACCGCCTGATTGATCAGCTCCTCCATCTTGCCCTTGGAAAGGAGCGAGATGGTCTTGCGGCCCTGCTTGACGAGCTGGTCGATGTTGACCCGCTGCGACGACTGGCGGATCATCCCCTGGACGTCGATCATCTTCGCCCCGGCACCGCCGGCCGGCGCCGCCGGCTTGTGCGGCTCCGGAGGAACGGACGCCTTGGACGGATCCGAGGGGTTATCGGTCATAGACTGGTTGGACCCTGAAATGGTAGCGCCATGGCCGTCTCCCGGCAACTATTTCCGGCGAATTGCGGGCGAAATTTACGTCCTACTCCGTTAGATGAGTACGATGATGCGGCGCGACTTCCTCAAGGCCTCCGCGATCGCGGGACTCTTCCCGCGCGTCTCGCTCTCTGAAACGCGGCTCGACCCCGAGTCTATCCGCATGGGCGGAGGACTCGAAGCGCTGGTCCGCGTCATCGAGGATACCCCGCGCGAGAAGCTGATCGAGGAAATGGCGTCGCGCGTGAAGAAGGGCCTCGCCTATAAGGAGGTCCTCTCGGCGCTTTTCGTCGCCAACGTCCGCAACGTGCAGCCGCGGCCCGTCGGCTTCAAGTTCCATTCCGTCCTCGCCGTCAACGCCGCCCATCAGTCGAGCCTCGCGGGGCCCGACGCCGACCGCTGGCTCCCGATCTTCTGGTCCCTCGACAACTTCAAGGGCTCGCAGGCCGAGGAAAAGAAGAAGACCGGGTGGACCTTGCCGCCGGTCGACGAATCCAAAGTCCCGACGGCGGACAAGGCGCGCGCGGCGTTCGTCGACGCGCTGCAGCGTTGGGACATGGACGGCATCGACGGTCCGACGGTGTCCCTCGCGCGCCACTTCGGCCAGAACGAGGTCTTCGAGCTGTACTTCCGGCACGGCATGCGCGACTTTCGCGACATCGGCCATAAGGCGATCTTCGTGGCGGGGGCATACCGTCTCCTCAACGTCATCGGCTGGCAGCACGCGGAGCCGATCCTGCGGTCGCTGTCGCTCGCGCTCCAATACTACACCGGCGAAAGCCCGGCGAAGGGCGACCAGGACGCGGACCGTCCGTGGAAGTTCAATCAGACGGTCGTCGGGCAGATTCCGGCGACGTGGACGCAGGGCAGGGTCGACGACGCGGCCACGAGAGATCTCCTGGTTGTTGCTCGAACGGCGGATGCCGAGGCGATGGCGAAGAAGACGGTCGACCTCCTGAAGGCCGGAGTCTCCCCGAGGTCTCTCTGGGACGCGCTCTTCCCCGCCGGCGGCGAGATCCTGATGCGCCGCGCGGGGATCCTGTCGATCCACGCGATGACGACCTTCAACGCGCTGCGCTTCGTCTACGAGACGAGCGCGGACGACGAGACGCGGCGTCTGGCGCTGCTGCAGGCGGCGTCGTTCGCCCCCCTCTTCCGCGGAAGGCTGGACAAGGACGTCGCGATCGACCAGGTCGAGCCGCAGACGGCGACGCTGGAGGACGTGTTCGTCGACGTCTCGAAGGACAAGCCGTCGGCGTCGCGCAAGGTGCTGGGCTACCTGAAGGACGGCGGCGACGCGGACGCGCTGATGGACGAGGCGCGCCGACTGATCTTCACGAAGGGCCTGGACGCACACGACTACAAGTTCAGCGCGGCGATTCTGGAGGACGCGGCCCTGCTCTCTCCGGCGTGGCGCGACCGTTTCCTGGCCGCGAGCGTCCATCACCTGAAGGGCTCGCAGTCCCCCGACAACGGCTTAGTTGCTCGCATTCGCGGGGCGCTCCGAGCATAATCCCGGCATGGCCAACGATCGCGCCAAGCAGCGTGCCGCCGAAGCGGCGCTGGAATACCTGAAGCCGGGAACCCTCATCGGCGTCGGCACCGGCAGCACTTCCAACTACTTCATCGATGCGCTTCCCCCGTCCATCCGTGGCGCGGTGGCGAGCTCGGAAAAGTCGGCGGAGCGTCTGCGTCAGCGCGGAATCCAGGTCGTGGACCTGAACGACGTCGACGGCCTCGATGTCTACGTCGACGGCGCGGACGAGGTGGATCCGCAGCGCCGGATGATCAAAGGCGGGGGCGGCGCGCTGACGCGGGAGAAGATCGTGGCGGCGGCGTCGCGTCAGTTCGTCTGTATTGTCGACGAGTCGAAGCTCGTTCCGGTGCTGGGCCGCTTCCCTCTTCCGGTCGAGGTCATTCCCATGGCGCGCAATTACGTCGCGCGGGAGCTCACCCAGCTGGGCGGCCGGCCGCAATGGCGTGCGTCGTTTGTCACCGACAACGGCAATTCGATCCTCGACGTGTCCGGTCTGGCGATCTCGGATCCGGTCCTGCTGGAGACGACGATCCACGGCCTCGCAGGGGTGGTCACGGTCGGCCTCTTCGCGAAGCGTCCCGCCGACGTGGTCCTGCTCGGAAGCGAGACCGGCGTCCGGAAACTGCCTTAAGGCGTTCCCGACGTCAGGCCCCCTCTTCACGTCCCTCCGGCTTCCCTTGATTCTCAGCCCCTGAAGAGGTCGCACATTGCCGGCCTCTCGCATGCCGGCCGAGGATCAGCCCGAGCTCTTCAAGGCCTTTTCACGGCTCGGCGCGGCAGACAGGTACGTCGGGACCCGGCCTAGCACTGGTCATCGTCAAGAAAGCCCTCGAGCAGTTGGAGGGACGCGTGGGGGTGGAATCCGAGGCGGGTCAGGGAAGCCGCTTCTGGATCGAATTGCCGAAAGGCTGATCACGATCCTGCCCGGTCGGCCGAAAAGCCCGCCGGGAGGAGACCCCTGTGAACGGAAATCGACCGGATGTTCCCTGCCCGCGCTGCAACTCCGATCGCGTCCACAAGATCGGGCAGGATCGCATCACCCGGCGAAAGCAGGCCGGGGATTCCACGCCTCCGCTCCGGGAGGTCGATCACATCTACATTTGTGAGCCCTGCGGCCATTCCTGGAAGCATGCCTTGCCGGACTGACCTCGCTTCCTCCGGATTTCCTGCCCCGAAACAGCCTCCACGGTCAATAAGGGGCGAGAAAGCTCTTTGCCTTTTCTTTTGTGGTACAGCTCATACGATTTGGCGCACTCATCGGCGTACTAAGGCTGGGGTGCGGGATCCTACGACACCGAGGGACGCTCATGCTTCGCAT
>DASQOM010000136.1:0-18290 GCA_035644495.1 Planctomycetota bacterium
ATCCGCAGCGCCGGAGAACGGGCGACAGGAACGCGGCATATCGTTCGGACTCCTCGCAGAAGAGCGCCCGGTTCTGGAGCTCCTCCCAGGAGGCGGTCGTCTGTCCGTCGAGGCGCTTGATGAACGCCCACGACCATTTCGCGAGGAAGAGGTGGTCCTGGATCCGCTTCCGTTCGGCCTCCCCCAGCGGGCTGCCGGGACGCAGGGCGTACTCCAGCACCGCGGCGGAAAACTCCTCCCACGGGCTCTGCTGCACCTGGTCGCCGGAGAGCAGGTCGCTGAGCGAGCGCAGCGCCGCCGGCTCATCCGGATCCAGGCGCAGCGCGTGATGGCAGAGACGCGCGCAGGCCTGGTGGCGGCCCTGGAACAGGAAGACGTTTTCGGCGTGGCGTCCGAGCCGGGCCGCGTCCAGAGCTTCGAGCATCATGCGCGCATCATAGCATCGCGGGCGCAGAATTGTCCTTGACACCCCCCGCCCTCATCCCTATATTCATCCCCCTCACATGAGAGGCACGAAGCAAAAGTCGTTCGTCGCGAGCTCCAAAACCCTCCAGCAGGAGTGGTTCATCGTCGACGCGAAGGACCGCATCCTGGGCCGTCTCGCGACGCAGATCGCGATGGTCCTGATGGGGAAGCACAAGCCCATCTACACGCCGTTCCTGGACACCGGCGATTTCGTCGTGGTCCTGAACGCCGAGAAGATCAAGCTCTCGGGCAAGAAGGCGGAGAAGAAGGTCTACAAGCGCTTCTCCGGATATCCCGGCGGCCAGAAGGAAGTGCCGTTCGCCGAGGAGCTGGCGAAGCATCCTGAGGTCATCATCCACCAGGCCGTGCTCCGCATGCTGCCGCGCGGGACGCTCGGCCGCCAGCAGATCAACAAGCTGAAGGTCTACAAGGGCACGGAGCATCCCCATCAGGCGCAGCAGCCCAAGCCGCTGGAGATCAAGTAATGGCCGAGCCGAAGGAGTACATCTGGGGCACGGGCCGCCGCAAGAGCGCCGTCGCCCGCGTCCGCCTCTCCCGCGGCTCCGGCACCATCACCGTCAACCATCGCCCCTTCGAGAAGTACTTCCTGACCGAGGACGACCGGCAGAACGCCCTGGCCGCGCTCAATGCGACCAAGGCCTTCGGCCGCTACGACATCCTGGTCAACGCCTCCGGCGGCGGCATCGGCGGCCAGGCGGGTGCCATGAAGCTCGGCATCGCCCGCGCCCTCAAGAAGATCGAACCCGCCTTGGAATCCGTCCTTCGCGCGCAGGGACTGCTCACCCGCGACCCGCGCATGAAGGAGCGCAAGAAGTACGGCCTCCGCGGCGCGCGCCGCGGCGTCCAGTACTCGAAGCGCTAGTCGGCGTCTCGAAATCCATGGACCGAACCACGACAAGGTACGTCCGCACGAAGACGGGGTGATGCGATGGCCTTTGCTCCCAGCGACCGCCTGAAGAAGCTTCCTCCCTATCTCTTCGCCGAGTTCGAGCGCAAGCGCGCCGTCCTCGAGAAGCAGGGCAAGGACATCGTCAATCTCGGCATCGGCGATCCCGACCAGGCCCCGCCGCGGCTCCTGCTCGACACGATGACCGCGCACCTGAACGACGAGTACATCCACCAGTACTCCTCGTCGCAGGGCACCGAGGAGTTCCGCGGCGCGGTCGCGTCGTTCATGAAGAAGCGCTACAGCTTCCCGCTCGAGAACAAAGAGATCTGCATGGGCATCGGCTCGAAGGAACTGATCGCGCACATGCCCCTCGCGCTCACGAACCCGGGCGACGTCGTCCTCTGCCCCGAGCCGGGCTATCCCCCGTACCGCTCGGGCACGATCTTCGCCCTCGCCGAGCCGTATGTCATGCCGCTCTCGAAGAAGAACGGGTTCCTGCCCGACTTGGACGCGATCCCCGCCGACGTCTGCAAGCGCGCGAAGATCCTCTACGTGAACTATCCGAACAATCCGACCGGCGCCACGGCCGGCCTCGACTTCTACAAGAAGTGCGTCGAGTTCGCGAAGAAGTGGGGGACGATCGTGGTGTCCGACGAGGCCTACGCCGAGCTCTACTACGAGGAGGCGCCGCACTCGTTTCTCGAGGTGCCCGGCGCGAAGGAGGTCGGCGTCGCGGTCCACTCCATGACGAAGACGTTCTCGATGGCGGGCTGGCGCATGGCCTGGGTCTGCGGCAACGCGGACATCGTCGAGACGATGCGCGGCTTCAAGGCCAACTGCGACAGCGGCCAGTTCATGGGCTTCCAGAAGGCCGTCGCCAAGGTGCTCACTGAGGGGACGGGCGACATGGCGTCGATCCGCGAGATGTACCGGCGCCGCCGCGACATCTTCGTCGACGGGACGAAGAAGCTGGGCTGGGACGTGACGGCGCCGAAGGCGGGCCTGTATATCTGGTATCCCGTCCCGAAAAAGGGCTCGACGTCGATGCAGTTCGCCGAGGACGCGCTGAACGCGGGCGTCATCATGCTGCCCGGCTCGGGCTTCGGACAGGCGGCCGAGGGCTTCATGCGCGTCGCGCTGACCGTGACCGAGGACCGCCTCAAGGAAGCGGTCAAGAGGCTCGCGACCGTCAAGCTGTAGGAAGGCCGAAGGCCACGGGCCACCGTCGGAGGAGTCCCCACCCCCCGCCCCTCCCCGGGGAGGGAAGAGGAGCTCGGATGCCGCAGGAAATCGTCATCGCCTCAAAGAACAAGAGCAAGATCCGCGAGATCCGCCAGATCACCGCGGACCTGCCGGTGACGGTCGTCGAGCTGCCCGATCAGCCCGAGGTCCTTGAGGACGGCAACAGCTTCTCCGAAAACGCCCGCAAGAAGGCGATCGAGATCGCCCGTTTCACGGGGAAGTGGGCCCTCGCGGACGACTCGGGGCTCGAGGTCGACGCGCTCAACGGAGCGCCCGGAATCTATTCCGCCCGCTGGTCCGGCGGGGGCGACGAGGCCAACAACGACAAGCTCCTCCGCGAGCTGAAAGACATCCCGCCGCCGGCCCGCACGGCCCGCTACCGCGCGGTGGTCGTCGTCGCAACCCCGGACGGCCGAGTCGTGGCCGAAGCGGACGGCAGCTGCGAAGGGCTCATCGGCTTCGAGCGGAAGGGCGCCGGCGGCTTCGGATACGACCCGCTCTTCGTGATCCCGCAGTACGGACGGACGATGGCGGAGATCCCGTCGGAGGCGAAGCATGCGATCTCCCACCGGGGCCAGGCGCTGCGGCGGCTGCGCGAGCCCTTGACTCTCGCCCTCGGACCGTTAAGATAACTTTGCCACGATGATGAAGCCGAAACGGCCCCACGCCGTTCCCGAGGACGCCCGCGCGCGGCGGATCTTCAGCTTGTTCGAAGTCGGCCTGTCGCGCGCCGTGCTCGAAAGCAACCCCCGCGATGCCCGCGCGCTGGAGATGCTCGGCCAGGCGCTGACCCGGGCGGGCCGCCACGACGAGGCGCTCGAGGCCGACCTCCGCCTTGCCAACCTGAGGCCGAAGGATCCGGTCGCCTTCTACAACCTCGCCTGCAGCTACTCGCACCTGGAGAACCTGGACGCCGCCTTCGACGCCCTCCACCGGGCCTTCGACCTGGGCTATCGCGACTACCGTCATTTGCTTCGCGACCCGGACCTGGAAAACGTCCGTCGCGATCACCGCTTCAAGCGCCTGCTCGACAAGAAGTGGGGGAAAAGGCAGCCTTGAAGAGGCCTCCAGCATAGGGCATCAGGTATGGCCCGCCCTCCAGCGAAGAGGGGAATCCGCGGGCGCTCCATTTTTCCTGCCGACGAAACGGCGTTTCGGGGCACTCCTCGGGTAGAGTGACGCAGCCGTATGACCTATTCGGACTCATCGATGCTCTACCATTTGCTTGATTGTTGATTCCTTATGCTCGATTCTGACCATGACCATGCCCAAGACCAAGATTGAATTCGTCTGCCAGTCCTGCGGGGCGAGAGCGCCGAAGTGGCTGGGGAAGTGCTCCGAGTGCGGCGAATTCAACACCCTCGTCGAGGAGATCGCGAGGCCCGAGGAGACCGCGCGCCGGCCCGTGCTTTCCGAGGAGCGTCCGATCCCCATCAGCGAGGTCCAGCCCGTCGACCGCCCCCGCATCATCGTCGGCATCGGCGAATTCGACCGCGTGCTCGGCGGAGGCCTCGTCATCGGCTCCGTCGCCCTCATCGGCGGCGACCCGGGCATCGGCAAGTCGACCCTCATCCTCCAGGTCTGCCAGAAGATCGCCGGCCAGGGTCACACCGTCCTCTACATCTCGTCCGAGGAGTCCATCATCCAGACCAAGCTCCGCGCCGACCGCCTGGGCGTCGACTCGCCCAACCTCCTGATCGTCAGCGAGACGAATCTCGGCGTGATCCGGAAATACCTCGAGGAGACGCGGCCGAAGTTCGCCGTCGTCGACTCGATCCAGATGATCTACCGGCCCGAGATTCCCAGCGCGCCCGGGACGGTGTCGCAGGTCCGCGAGTGCGCCTCTGAACTCACCTTTCTCGCGAAGCGGCTGGGCATCTCTCTCTTCATCGTCGGTCACGTGACCAAGGACGGCTCGATCGCCGGGCCGCGCACTCTGGAGCACGTCGTCGACGCGGTCTTCTACTTCGAAGGGGACCGCTTCCAGACCTTCCGTCTGCTGCGCGGGGTGAAGAACCGCTTCGGCTCGACCAACGAGATCGGCATCTTCGAGATGGTCGGGAGCGGGCTGGCCGAGGTGGCCAACCCGAGCGAGCTCTTCATGGGACGCGACGCCGGCGCCCGCGAGGGCTGCGTCGTCACCCCGAGCTTCATCGGGTCGCGGACCCTCCTGATCGAGCTCCAGGCGCTCACGACGCCGAGCATCAACGCGGCCGACATGGTCTCGCGCCGCGTCAGCGGCGTCGACCGCGACCGCATGATGCTGGTCCTCGCCGTCCTGGGCCGGCGCTGCGGGTTCACGACCTCGAAGGAGGATGTCTTCGTCAACGCGGTCGGCGGCGTCCATATCGACGAGCCGGCGGCGGACGTGGGGATTGCGGTGGCGCTGGCGTCGAGCATCTGTGACCGCCCGGTCGCGGAGCGGACGGTCGTCTTCGGCGAGGTCGGCCTGACGGGAGAAGTGCGGGGCGTCACGCAGGCGGCGGCGCGGGTGGCCGAAGCGAAGCGCCTGGGCTTCCTGCGGGCGATCCTTCCCAAGGACAACCTCAAGGCCCTCGGGGGGGCCGACGGCATCGAGATCCTCCCGGTCGCCACCCTCGACGAAGCCTTCGTGCAGGCGCGCCTGCACTAGGCGTGATATAACCTACCCATCACGGATCGAGGGCCCTCTTTGACGGCAACCGCGGACATCGTCATCATCGGAGGCTGCGGCCACGTCGGGCTCCCGCTCGGCCTCGCGTTCGCCCGCGCGGGGAAGAAGGTCGTCGCGCTCGACATCGACGCCGACAAGATCGCGCAGGTCAACGCGGGCCGCATGCCCTTCCACGACCGCGGTGCGGACCAGGTTCTGTCCCAGGTGCTGGCCGACGGGACCTTCTGCGCCTCGGCCGACGACGCCGTGCTCAGCGAGGCCGACGTCGTCATCACGGTGATCGGCACGCCGGTGGACGAGTACCTGAACCCGCGGCTGTATCTGATCACGGACCTGATCCGCGACCGGATCGCGCGCCTGCGCGCCGGGCAGCTGTTCCTCCTGCGCAGCACCGTCTATCCCGGCACCACCGAGCGGGTGGACGCGCTCTTCAAACAGAAGAATCTCGCGATCGACGTCGCCTTCTGCCCCGAGCGCGTGGCCGAGGGCCAGGCGTTGGAGGAGATCACGTCGCTCCCGCAGATGGTGGCGGGCTGCAGCGAGCGCGCGCAATCCCGGGCGGAGCAGCTCTTCCGGCTGATCACCCCCGACGTGATCGCGATGCCCCCGCTGGCCGCCGAGCTCACGAAGCTGTTCAACAACGCGTGGCGCTACGCCCAGTTCGCGCTCGCGAACCAGTTCTACATGATCGCCAACGACCACGGCGTGGACTTCTACGACGTGCATCGCGCGATGACGGAGCGGTATCCCCGCGCGCAGGGCTTCCCGCGGGCCGGGCTCGCCGCCGGTCCCTGCCTCTTCAAGGACACCGTCCAGCTCGGCGCCTTCCACAACAACGCGTTCTTCATGGGGCAGGCCGCGGTGATGATCAACGAGGGCCTGCCCAACTATATGGTCCAGCGCGTCGCCCGGCGCTACGACCTTGCCAGGAGCGTCGCCGGCATCCTCGGCATGACGTTCAAGGCCGACAGCGACGATCCCCGCGATTCGCTCGCCTTCAAACTCCGGAAGATCCTCCAGGTCGAGTGCAAAGAGGTCCTCTGCACGGACCCGTACCTGAGCGATCCGGCGATGCTTCCGCTCGACGAGGTCCTGCGCCGCTCGGACATCCTCTTCATCGGCGCGCCGCACAGCGCCTACCGGAAGCTCGACTTCGGGAAGACCCCGGTGGTGGACGTCTGGAACATGGCGCCTGGAAGGCTGAAGACTCTGTGAAGGTCCTCGTCACCGGCTCCAACGGCTTCCTCGGCGGATACCTGGTCGACGAGCTCCTGCGTCGCGGCCACGAGGTCGTCGGCCTGGACAACTTCAGCAAATACGGCCGCGTGGCGAAGTCGTACGACGGGCACCCCTCCTATCGCCTCGTCGTGGGGGACGCGAAGGACGCGGCGCTGATGAAGACGCTGGCGGCCGACTGCGAACATTTCGTCGCCGCCGCCGCGATGATCGGCGGCATCTCCTACTTCCACAAGTTCGCCTACGATCTGATCGCCGAGAACGAGCGGATCGTGGCGGCCTCCTTCGACGCGGCCATCGCCTCCCACAAGGCGGGGAAGCTGAAGAAGATCACGGTCGTCTCCTCGTCGATGGTCTTCGAGAACGCGACCGTCTTTCCCACGCCGGAAGGGGAGCAGGAACGCTGCCCGCCGCCGAGCTCCACCTATGGATTCCAGAAGCTGGCCTGCGAATACTTCGCCCGCGGCGCCCGCGAACAGTACGGGCTCCCGTATACGATCCTCCGGCCGTTCAACTGCGTCGGACTCGGGGAGGGCCGCGCGAAGTCCGACGTCGACGTGAAATCCGGCAACGTCTCGCTCGCGCTGAGCCACGTCGTCCCCGACCTCATCCAGAAGGTGCTGAAGGGGCAGGACCCGCTCCATATCCTCGGGGACGGCACGCAGCGGCGCCACTACACCTACGGCGGGGATCTCGCCCGTGGCATCGCGCTGTCGCTCGGCCACCCCGCCGCGCTGAACGAGGACTTCAACCTCTCCATCGAGCGGTCGACGACCGTGATGGAGCTGGCGGCGCTGATCTGGAAGAAGATCCACGGCGACCGGCCGCTGCGGACGGTCTCGGATCCGCCCTACGCCTACGACGTCCAGCGACGGGAGCCGTCGGTGACGAAGGCGCGGGAGCGGCTCGGGTTCACGGCCACGACGCCGCTGGAGGGCGTCCTCGACGAACTCATCCCGTGGATCCGGGAGCAGGTGGCGGCGGGCCGGATCTAGCCCCGGCGCCAGAAGTGGACGGCGGCGGCCGCGGCGCAGCCCAGGAGAACGCCGAGGACGACGAGCCGGGACGCCCATCGCGAGGAAGTACCAGCGGAGATACCGGGGGAGCCACTTCAGGAGCCGGAAGCGGCTGGTTCCCGCGGACCGGTCCTTCCAGCCGCTGGGAACCTCGTCGACCCTGAACCCGCGCCGATGCGCCTTCACGGTCAGTTCCAGCGCGAGCTCGAAACCCGCGACGCTCTCGACCGGCGTCTGCTCGATGAAGCGGCGGCTGTAGGCGCGGAAATTCGTCGTGGCGTCATGCGTTCCGACCCCTCCGATCCAGTGGAGCGAGAGGCCCGCCGCGCGCGACAGGAAGCCCTTGAACGCCGGCCCGCCCGTCTGCGACCCGCCCTTCATATAGCGGGAGCCGCTGACCACGTCGGCCCCGTCCTCCCGGATCTTCTTCGCCATCCGTGGAATGACGTCCGGCGGATCGGAAAGATCCGCCATCGTCGTGACGAGGACGTCGCCCCGGGCGGCCTGAAAGCCCGCGCGGATCGCGAAGGCCACTCCGCGGCCCAGCGTATTGCGCACGAGCTTCACCGCCGCCGGCCGGTACGGCATCGCCGCGATCACGGCCAGCTTCTTGTCCTCGTCGAAGTCGTAGCAGACCAGGATCTCGTGCTCCCCGTCCTTCAGGGCCGCGGCCAGTCCGCGGAGACAGGTCGCGATGTTTCCCTCCTCGTTGTAGACGGGAGGGATCACGCTGACGCAGGGCGCGGTCATGGCTTGAGCGCGCGCAGCAGAAACTGTTTGCCGAAGAGGCTCCAGGCGAAGGGGAGCTTCAGGTAGAGGCGGACCAGCCAGGGAGCCTGGGGCAGGGCGGACTTGGTGGTGTAAGGCAGGAACCGGGGCCGCCGCTCGAGGATCTTGAAGTCCAGCGATCCGAGCAGCTCGGCGAGCGAACGATCGGTGATCGGGATCCGGTGATCCCAGAAATCCCAGTACGGTCCGCCGACAAAGCGCAGGTTCGGGCCCATCGCGATGAACTGGCCTCCGGGCTTGAGCACGCGGCGCGCCTCCCCGATCATTTTCGCGACCGCCTCCTTCGAGGCGAGGTGCTCCATCAGGTTGCTGGTGAAGACGACGTCGACCGTCGCGTCGGCCACCGCGGCCAGGTTGCAGACGTCGCCGGCGTGGAACTCGATCCCGTTCTGAAGGGAGCCGGCGACGTCCGTGTTGAGGTCGATCCCGATCCGCCGGCGGCAGCGGACGTGATTCAGGAATTCGCCGAATCCGCAGCCGAGGTCCAGGACGGCGTCGTCCGCCCGGATGTACTTCTGGAAGAACGATCCGACGATCGCCTCCCAGAGCTTCTGTTTCGCCTCGCGGCTCTTTTCGTCGAAGCGCTGCCGGTACAGCTTCTGCAGGCCGCCGGGACCGGTATCCATTTCGCCGATTCTTTACCTTCCGAATGCCACAATTCGAGGGGACAAGGTTCATTATAGAGGCTGCGCGGAGCCGTCGGCTTGTCTTTCCGCCGCCCGGATGCTAGCCTGTCTGCGCAACCCGAAGAAGGGAGACGAACCATGGGCAACCCCCTGATGAAACTCGCCGAGCTCGGACAGAGCGTCTGGCTCGACCTCATCCGCCGGAACATGCTGACGCCGGGCGGCGAGATGCAGAAGCTGATCACGAACGACGGCGTCCGCGGCGTGACGTCGAACCCCGCGATCTTCGAGAAGGCGATCAACGGCTCGCCCGATTATGACGACGAGATCCGCGCCCTCGGCAAGCAGGGCAAGGACGCCACGGCGATCTACGAGACGCTGGCGATCGGCGACGTCGGCCACGCGGCCGACTTCTTCCGTCCGCTCTACGATTCGACGAAGGGCGCCGACGGCTTCGTGAGCATCGAGGTGTCGCCCAAGCTGGCGCACGACGCCGAAGGCACGCTGGTCGAGGCGCGTCGCCTCTGGAAGACCCTGAACCGGCCCAACATCATGGTGAAGATCCCCGGCACGAAAGCCGGCCTCACCGCCATCCGCAAGACCCTGACCGAAGGCATCAACATCAACATCACGCTCCTCTTCGCCGTGGAGCGCTACGAGGAGGTCCTCGAGGCCTACGTCGCGGCCCTCGAGGACCGCGTCAAGGCCGGGCAGCCCGTCGACCGCATCGCCTCCGTCGCGAGTTTTTTCCTCAGCCGCATCGACACGCTGCTCGACCCGCAGATCGACAAGGCCGCCCAGGCGGGCGGCGCCCGGGGCGACATCGCCCGGGGTCTGCCGGGAACGATCGCGGTGGCCAACGCGAAGCTCGCGTACCAGAAGTTCCTGGCCGTCGACGGCGGAGATCGCTGGAAGAAGCTCGCCGCGAAAGGCGCGCGCCCCCAGCGCCTCCTCTGGGCCAGCACCAGCACCAAGAATCCCAAGTACAAGGATACCATGTACGTCGAGCCGCTCATCGGCCGGGACACGGTCAATACGATGCCCATGGAGACGGTCGAGGCCTACCGCGACCACGGCCAGCCGGCCGACCGCATCCGCGAGGGCGTGGACGACGCCGCGCGGAAGATCGCGCAGCTGAAGGAGTCCGGCATCGACCTCGCGGTGGCGACGCAGACGCTCGAGGACGAGGGCGTGAAGAAGTTCATCGACCCGTTCGAGAAGCTGCTGGCGTCGATCGAAGCGAAGCGCAAGGCCGTGCTGGCCTCCGCCAAGACCTGAACCCGGGGGTCCCATGAGTCCCGAAGAACTCTGGAAGCGGTTTCGCGACCATCTGTGCGTCTCCCCGTCGATCGACCTGTCCCTGGACATCAGCCGGATGGCCTTCGACGACGACTATCTGGCCCGCATGGGCGTGGGGATGGACAAGGCTTATGCGGCGATGGACCATCTCGAGGACGGGGACATCGCCAATCCCGACGAGAACCGCATGGTCGGGCATTACTGGCTGCGCGACCCGAAGATGGCGCCCAACAGCGAGCTCACCGCGGAGATCGAAAGCTGCATCTCCGCGATCAAGGTCTTCGCGGGCGATGTGCACGCGGGCCGGGTCAAGCCTCCCAAAGCCGCGCGCTTCACGCGGCTGCTGTCGATCGGCATCGGCGGCTCGGCGCTCGGTCCGATGTTCGTCTCGGACGCGCTGGGCGATCCGGCGACCGACCGCATGGGGGTTCATTTCATCGACAACACCGATCCCGACGGGATGGCCCGCGTGCTGCGGACGCTGTCCGGGAAGCTGCCCGAGACGCTGGTCGCGGTCACCAGCAAGAGCGGCGGCACGCCCGAGCCGCGGAACGGGATGATCACCGTGTCCGCGGCATACCAGGCCGCGGGTCTCGACTTCGCGCGCCACGCGGTGGCGGTGACGGGCCTGGGATCCGCGCTCGAGAAGGACGCCAAGAGCTGGCTTGCCCGCTTCCCGATGTGGGATTGGGTCGGCGGCCGGACCAGCGAGTTGAGCGCCGTCGGCCTGCTCCCGGCCGCGTTGCAGGGCTTTGACATCGACGGCCTGCTCGCGGGTGCTGCGGCCTGCGACCAGATCACCCGCGTCCACGACACGCGCAAGAACCCGGCCGCCCTGATGGCGCTGATGTGGTACCAGGTCACCGGCGGGAAGGGCGCGAAGGACATGGTGGTGCTCCCCTATAAGGACCGCCTGCTGCTGTTCAGCCGCTACCTCCAGCAGCTCGTGATGGAGTCCCTCGGCAAGCGGCTCGACCTGCAGGGCACCCGCGTGGACCAGGGCATCGCGGTCTACGGCAACAAGGGATCGACGGACCAGCATGCCTACGTCCAGCAGCTGCGCGACGGTGTGAACAACTTCTTCGTGACCTTCATCCGGGTCCTTGAGGAGGGCGGCAGCGGGACCCCGGTCGAGCCCGGGATCACCGCGGGCGACTACCTCCACGGCTTCCTGCTCGGGAGCCGGACCGCGCTGTTCGAGAACGACCGGAGTTCGATGACGCTGACGATCCGGCGGGTCGATGCGCGCTCCATCGGCGTCCTCATCGCGTTGTTCGAGCGCGCCGTCGGCTTCTACGCCACGCTGGTCGGCATCAACGCCTACCATCAGCCCGGCGTGGAAGCGGGGAAGAAGGCGGCCGCCGTCGTGCTGAAGCTGCAGGCCGACGCCGTCAAGGCGCTCAGCGGGGACGCGCAGACCGCCTCCCAGATCGCGGCGAAGATCGGTGCGACGGGCGCTGTGGAAACCCTCTACCTGATCCTCGAGCACCTGGCCGCGAACGGCCGGGCGGCCGTCGCGGGCGGCGTCGATCCCGAATCCCGATGGTTCTCCCGGAAGGGGTAAACCCATGGCCCTCTCTCCCCTGGCCGGCAAGCCGGCCCCCGAGGCCCTGCTCATCGACGTCCCGCGCCTGCTGCAGCAGTACGAGGAGCGCAAGCCCGACCCCGCCGATCCGCAGCAGCGCGTCAGTTTCGGCACCAGCGGCCACCGCGGCAGCCCGCTGAACGGCTCCTTCAACGAGACCCATATCCTCGCGATGAGCCAGGCCATCTGCGAATATCGCGCGTCGAAGGGCATCGACGGGCCGCTCTACCTGGGCAAGGACACGCACGCGGCGTCCGAGCCGGCGCAGCGCAGCGCCCTCGAGGTGCTCGCCGCGCACGGGGTGCTGGTCCATATCCAGCAGAAGGGCGGATTCACGCCGACCCCCGTGATCTCGCACGCGATCCTGACCTACAATAAAGGCCGGACGTCCGGCCTCGCGGACGGCATCGTCATCACCCCGTCGCACAATCCGCCGAAGGACGGGGGCTTCAAGTACAACCCCCCGAACGGCGGCCCGGCCGACGTCGACGTCACCAAGGTCATCCAGGATCGCGCGAACGCGCTGATCGCCTCGGGCAACACGGGCGTGAAGCGCATCCCCTACGAGCGCGCGACGAAGGCCGCGACCACCCGCCCTTATGACTATGTGAAGCCCTACGTCGAGGACCTGAAGAACGTCGTCGACATGGCCGCGATCAAGTCGTCGGGCGTCCGCATCGGCGTCGATCCGCTGGGCGGCGCGAGCGTCGCGTATTGGGATCCCATCCGGGAGCTCTACGGGATCGACGTCACGGTCGTCAACCCGAAGGTCGATCCGCGCTGGGCGTTCATGACCTGCGACCACGACGGGCAGATCCGGATGGACTGTTCCAGCCCCTATGCGATGGTGAACCTGATCGGGCTGAAGGACAAGTACCAGATCGCGTTCGGCAACGACGCCGACTCCGACCGCCACGGCATCGTGACGCCGGGCGCCGGCCTGATGAATCCGAACCATTATCTCGCGGTGGCGATCGACTACCTGTTCACGCACCGGCCGAACTGGAAGCCGGACGCGGCGGTGGGGAAGACGCTGGTGAGCAGCTCGATGATCGACCGCGTGGCCGCGGCGCTGGGCCGCAGGCTGGTCGAGGTCCCGGTGGGCTTCAAGTGGTTCGTGAGCGGCCTGCTGGACGGCTCCTTCGGCTTCGGGGGCGAGGAGAGTGCGGGGGCGAGCTTCCTCCGGATGGACGGGGGCCCCTGGACGACGGACAAGGACGGGCTGATCCTGGACCTCCTGGCGGCGGAGATCACCGCGAAAACCGGGAAGGATCCGGGCGTCCGCTTCCGGGAGTTGGAGGAGCGCTTCGGAACGCCCTATTATTCGCGGGCCGACGCGGCGGCGAGTCCGGCGCAGAAGGCCGCGCTGGGGAAGCTGTCGCCGGAGGCCGTCAAGGCGGAGACCCTGGCAGGCGAGCCGATCACGGCGCGCCTGACGAAGGCGCCGGGCAACGGCGCGGCGATCGGCGGCCTGAAGGTGACGACGGAGAACGGCTGGTTCGCGGCGAGGCCCTCGGGGACGGAGGACGTGTACAAGATCTACGCCGAGAGCCTGAAGAGCGCGGACCACCTGGGGAAAATCCAGGAGGAGGCGAGGGGGATCGTGACTCGTGCGCTAGATCCCGACGGCAATCGGTGACAGCCGCGGGCGCCGGGGGCTATAATCCCGCCTCAGACAGATGGGCACCGTGCAGCTGGCCTTCCTGTGGCACTTTCATCAGCCGTGCTATCGGGATCTTCCGTCCGGCAAGATGCTCATGCCGTGGGTGCGCCTCCACGGCCTGAAGGACTACACCGGCCTCGCCGCCCTCCTCGAGGAGTTCCCGAAGATCCGCTGCACCACCAACTTCAGCCCCGTGCTCCTCGACCAGCTCCAGGCCTACATCGACGGCGAGACCGACACGATGCTGGACCTGTCGATGATGCCCGCGGCAGACCTCAACGACGACCAGAAGGAGATGATCCTCGCGAAGTTCTTCTGGGCCCACCCGGACAGCGTCATCGGCCAGTACCTCCGCTACCGCCAGCTGCTGGAGCTGCACCGCGCGGGCCAGAGCTTCCGCGAGCAGGACTACCGCGACCTGCAGGTGCTCGCCAACCTGGCGTGGATCCATCCGCTGTCGAACGTCGCCGCGAGCCTCCGCGCCAAGGGCCGCGGATTCACCGAGGAGGACAAGGTCTCGCTCCATACGGACATGCGCGCCGCCCTCGCCGCGATCCTGCCGCGCTGGCGGGCCCTGTCGGACCGCGTCGAGCTCAGCGTCAGCCCCTACTATCACCCGATCGTCCCGCTGCTCTGCGACTTCGCCAGCGCGCGGGAGGCGATCCCCGACCTGCCGCTGCCCGACGCCCCGAACTTCCGCGACGAGGCCGGCGTCCAGGTGCGCCGCGCGCTCGACGCCGGGGAGAAGTACTACGGCCGGCGCCCCCGGGGCTTCTGGCCCTCGGAGGGCTCCGTCAGCGAGGAGGCCTGCGCGCTGTTCCGCTCCGCTGGCGCGGAGTGGGCGGCCACCGACGAGGGCGTCAGCGGCGAAGCCGGCGCGAAAATGGTCCGCGGCCTGAAGGTCGCCTTTCGCGACACCGCGATCTCGAACCTGCTGGGCTTCACGTACCGGACGATGGAGCCCGCCGACGCCGCCAAGGACTTCATCCGTCGCATCGAAGGGCGCGACGGCCCGGTGCCGATCATCCTCGACGGCGAGAACCCCTGGGAGCACTATCATGACGGCGGCGTCGGCTTCCTCCGCGCCCTCTTCAAGTCGCTGTCGGAGCATCCGACGATCCGCACGGTGACGATGAGCGAGCTCCCGGCGACGGGCTCGATCGACCGCATCTTCGCCGGCTCGTGGATCAACCGGAACTTCGGGATCTGGATCGGGCACCCGGAGGACCGGAAGGGCTGGGAGCTGCTGGGCCGCGCGTACCGCGACATCCAGGGCTCCGACAACGCCCTGGCCTGGGAGTGCCTGCGCGCGGCGGAAGGCAGCGACTGGTTCTGGTGGTTCGGCGATGACTTCACCAGCGCGCAGGACGCGGAATTCGACGCGCTCTTCCGCCGCCACCTGATGAACCTGTACAAGGCGATCGGCAAGCCGACGCCGGAGGACCTGCTGCGTCCGATCAAGCAGACGCGGAGCGAAGTCGTCCTGAAGGAGCCCACCGCGCTCCTCCAGGTGCGCATGGACGGCAAGGTGACCGACTTCTTCGAATGGATCTCGGCCGGACACTACGACGTTTCGCGCGAATACAGCGCCCTGGCCGGCGAGTCCTCGTTTCTCTGCGACGTCTACTACGGCTTCGACCTCGAGCAGCTCTTCGTGCGGCTCGACTTCCGCAAGGGAGTCGACGGCAAGCGCATCCTGGGGAGCGGGGAGCTGGCCGTGGTGGTGACGCGGCCGCGTCAGATCTCGGCCCGGCTCACCGGGGTGACGGAGACGATCTTCGAAGGCGCGGTGGGCTTCCGGGATCTGGGGCTGAAGCCCCGCGAGAAGGTCGAATTCTTCCTCGAGTTCGAGCGCACCGCGGGGGCGCCGGTCCGGCTGCCGACGCTGACGCCGCTGACGTTCGTCGTGCCGTCCGCGGATTTCGACGGGATCAACTGGCAGGTTTGAAGGGCGGGAGAACACACGCATGCCTGAACTAAGGCGCGACCCGGTGGCAGGCCGCTGGGTCATCATCGCGTCCGAGCGCTCCCGCCGTCCGGACGAGTACGCGCAGGAGCCGATGCTGCTCCCGAGGAACCTGCCCTGCGCGTTCTGCCCGGGCAATGAGAACATGACGCCGCCCGAGATCATCTCGGTCCGCTCGGAGGGCCGCTGGAAGGCCCGCGTGGTCTCCAACAAGTTCCCCGCCCTGATGGTCGAAGGCGGCCTCGAGAAACGGGGCGAGGGCATGTACGACCTCATGAACGGCGTCGGCGCGCACGAGGTCATCATCGAGTCGCCGAGGCACGAGGTGTCGATCACCGCGCTGTCCGAGTCGGAGGTCCGCGACATCCTGTGGCTGTACAAGCAGCGGCTGCTGGACCTGCGAAACGACTACCGGCTCGTCTACGGCCTGATCTTCAAGAACGTCAAGGACAAGGCCGGGGCGTCGATGGAGCACACCCACTCGCAGCTCATCGCGACGCCCATCGTGCCCCTGCAGGTGGAGCAGGAGCTGCGCCGCTGCGCGGAGTACTACGAGTACCGGGACCGCTGCCTGCTCTGCGACATGGCCATGCAAGAAATGGCCAGCGGCGCCCGCATGGTGCTGGACACCCCGAACTTCATCGCGTTCGAGCCCTTTGCGGCGCGCTTCCCGTTCGAGACGCACGTCATGCCCAAGCGGCACATGTCGCACTACGAGGCGACGGACGACGCCCTGCTCGGCGAGCTCGCCCGCTGCCTCCGCTCGGCGCTCGCGCGGATCGAGTCGGCGCTGAACCAGCCGCCCTACAACTATCTCATCCACACGAGCCCGCTGAACACGCGGGGCCTCGACCACTACCACTGGCACTTCGAGATCATCCCCCGCATCACGCGCGTGGCCGGATTCGAGTGGGGCTCCGGGTTCTACATCAACACGGTCCCGCCCGAGCAGGCCGCCTCTTTCCTCCGGGATATCCGCGCCTGATCGTTCCTTGGGGTAAGATGAAAGACCAATGAAGGTCGCCTTCATCACCTCCGAGGTCGTCCCGTACTCGAAAACCGGCGGCCTCGCCGACGTCGCCGGCGTCCTGCCCGGCGCGCTCGCGAAACTCGGCGTCGACGTCACCGTCTACTCCCCGCTCTACAGCTCCGTCCGGAAGTTCCCGACGGAGCAGACGCCGGGCGTCGTGACGGTCCCGCTCGGCCGTCAGACGGAATGGGGGGCGGTCCGCAAGGCCGGCCGCTACCGCTTTCTCGAGCACGACGCCTTCTACTCCCGGCCGGGGCTCTATGGCAACGGCCACGGGGAGTACGGGGACAACAGCCTGCGCTTCGTCTTCCTCATGCGCGGCGCGCTCGAATCCATGATCCAGACCGGCAACATCCCCGACCTCATCCACGTCCACGACTGGCAGACCGCCCTGACGCCGCTCTACCTGAAGGAGCCGTATCGCGGCGCCTTCCCGAAGACGAAGACCATCCTGACCATCCACAACCTCGCCTACCAGGGCCGGTTCTGGAAGGAGACGATGAACGTCACCGGCCTCGGCTGGAATCATTTCAACCACCTCGATCTCGAATACAACGACGCGCTGAATTTCCTCAAGGGCGGCATCGTCCATTGCGATGCCCTCACCACCGTCAGCCCGACGTATGCGCACGAAATCCAGCGCCTCGAGTACGGATACGGACTCGACGGCGTCATCCGCAGCCGCGCCGGCAGCCTGAGCGGGATCCTGAACGGCGTCGACGTCGACGAGTGGAACCCCGCCCGCGACAAGCAGCTGGTCGCGCCGTATTCGGCGGAGTCGATGGCGGGGAAGGCGCGCTGCAAGATGAACCTGCAGCAGCGCTTCAGCCTGCCGCAGCGACCGGACGTCCCCGTCTTCTGCATGGTGGGGCGGCTCGCGGAGCAGAAGGGCGTCGACCTCTTCCTGAAGAGCTCCGGCGCGATCTTCCGTGACGATCTCCAGTTCGTGATCCTCGGGTCGGGGGAGGCCCATCTGCAGCGGGGCGTCGACGCGCTGATGTGGCATTATCCCGGCAAGGTCGCGGCGCACTTCGGCTTCGACAACGCGCTGGCCCACCAGATCATCGCGGGCAGCGATGCGATCCTCATCCCCTCGCGCTACGAACCCTGCGGGCTGACGCAGATGTACGGCCTGCGCTATGGAACGGTCCCCGTCGTCCGCTCGACGGGGGGGCTGGTCGATACCGTTGAGCCCGGCGTGACGGGCATCCGCTTCGACCACTACACCGGGACCGGTCTGGAATGGGCGATCCGCGAGACGGTCGGGGCCTATCGCGATGCGGAGCGCTGGAAGCGGATGCAGAGCGCCGGCATGGCGAAGGATTTCAGCTGGGAGCGCTCCGCCGCCGACTACGTGACGCTGTACGAAGGGCTGATGCGCTAGAGCCGGAATTCCGGGCTTCCCCCGCGGACCGCTCCCGGTACAATGAACCTCGCAGCATGAGCAACGACAAAGGATCGGGCGGGGGCCGGGTCCCGCGCGGGGCGGGAGCGGTCGAAGGACCCGTTCCCGGCATTTTCATCGACTGGGGTCCCGAGCTCCCGGACTCCTACGGCCGCCCCCGTATCCTCGCGCTGGTCCGCGACAGTCGCGTCTACTTCGCCGCGTGGGAGGATGGGGAGCGGCTCCGGGCGCGCGACCTGACCTCGGGCGCCGTCGAGGAGGTTCCCGTCGACCGCGTCGGTAATCGCTACTTCGAAGGCATTCCCGAGCACGAATACGAGGTCGATCTCCTTTCCAAGGGACGGACGGTCGCCGTCTCCGGCCGCATCCGCCTGCCACGACTCGATCCCGCGACGGCCGTCGATC
>DASQOM010000137.1:0-2796 GCA_035644495.1 Planctomycetota bacterium
TGATCTGCGCCGCCTTCTGCACCTGGAGGCCGCGGGCGCGGACCTGGTCCAGGGTTTCGCCCTCGACCAGCTCGGAGGCGACGAAGGCCCGCGCGCCTTCCGGAGTGTCGAGTTTGCCCGCCTCGTAGACCGTGGCGATGCCGGGGTGATCGAGGCCGACGGTCGACTTGGCCTCCTTCAGGAAGCGCGCGATATGCTCGCTCCCGCCGCCCTCCTTGATGATCTTGAGCGCCACGTACTTGCCGGCCTCGGAATCCCAGGCCTTCATGACCGCGGAATGGCTGCCGCGGCCGAGGTCCTGGACGCGGACAAATTTTCCCAGCACATTGGCGACGTCGCGAGTGGCGCGCTGCACCTCGGCGGGCAGCGAGGCGGACGCCGATTCTCCCCGCTCTCCCGAGACGACGGATGCCGGGACGGGGGTCGCGGGGTTGGGGGGCGAGGGCGCGGGCTCGGCCGTCGGATCGGGCACGTCGCCGCCGCGGGCGCGGATGCGGTGGATCGCCTCCTTGCGGAGACTGTCGATCTGGTCGGGCTTGAGCAGGCTCTTCTTCCTGAGAATGTCGATCAACGACGAACCGGCGACATCCGAGAGCGCCGTGAGGCACTCGTTGAGAGAGTCCTGGCTGATGAGGCCTTTTTCCAGCGCCAGGATGCCGATTTCCGCTTCTTCTTCCAGCACCGCGGGCTCATTCTAGGGGTGAATGGGGAAAAACGCAATGTTGCACTGGTCCCCCCGGTCGCTTCTATTGTTTCGGCAGATTCGGCCCGCAGGCGCACCCCCCTGCCGTTCAGCGGCGGGTGGGCAGATCCCGTGGCCCGCCGAACCCCGGTCCCCCTGCCCCTATATAGCCCATGCTGGCCCCCTTGTCATCCGGGCTCACCCAAAATGCGTACAAACTCCCCTTTTTCAGGTGGAAGCGGAAGCGGCGGGGCTTCAGCGCCTCCGAGACGAGGTCCCCGTCGACCCACTCCACCCGGAGCCGCGTCCCGTTCCCCTTCAGGGGCGCCGACGTCGACAGCACCCTATCCCCGTCCAGCAACTCGACCCGGAGCTCCCCGTCGGGGGCGTCCAGGTTGACGAAGAGGTGCCGCCCGCCGAAGGAAAGCGCCCGCGTCGTCAGCGTCCCCCCGGCCTCGCCGGCGTCCATCGACGCGAATCCGTCGCGCCTCAACGTGGCCCGCCCCGTCACGCAGGTGCCCTGCTTCGCGGACCCCTTGGCATCGCCCGAGCGGCCGCTCACGTAGAACCAGAGCTCGTCGCCGACCACGAGGCAGCCGCCACCCACCGACTGCACGTTGGAATAGTTCCAGTCGCCAGGATGCTCGGAAACGGGGATGAACGCCTTCCGGTCCGGCCGGGTCCAGTGCCAGCCGTCACGGCTGAAGCCGACGCAGACCTCATTCGGCTTCTGCCGGTCCGGGAACTGCCCGCGCCAGATCGTGAAGAAGCCGAGCATCAGGCTTTCGTACGCGACGCCGTCGAGGTTGTAGAGCTGGCAGGGGACCTTATAGTCCTCCCGCGGCGCATCCAGCGCATCGGCCCCCGTCCACCACGACGGCTCGCTGATCGCCGACCAGGCGGGCCCTGACGCGGGATCCTTCATCTCCCAGTAGCGCCGGCGCCGCGGCTCACCCCAGCCCTGGCGCAGGCTGTAGACCCACACCTTGCGGAACGGATTCCAGAAGACCGTGCTCCGATCCCCGCAGGAGCCGCTGAGCAGCGGCGCCTCGCTCCAGTGGATGCCGTCCGGCGAGAAGAACGTCGCGATCCCGTACGACTTCGGCACGGTGCTGCCGCCCGAGCAGGACCGGAACATCTTGAAGCGCCGCGCGGGATCCGAGTCTTCGTGGTCGAGCCACACCGTCGACGAATCCCGCTGGCCGCTCTGGACGATGTTGGTTCCCGGCTTCACGTCGAGCTCGGGCTTGACCCAGACCCGCCCGTCCTCCGACTCGGCGTAGCAGGTGTGATGCGCCGCGCCCGCCATATACCACATCTTGAATTTGCGGTCCTTGGAATCAAACCAGGCGCCGTCGCTGAACGCCATCGCCATGCCGCCGGTCTTGTCCTCCTCCCACGCCTTGTCGGGCCTCAGCACCGGGGACTGCAGCGTCGCGGAGTGGAAGGTCCGGGTCAGCGTCGTCTGCGCGATCAGAAAATCGTCGACCAGGAGCTGGCGGCCCAGGTCGATGGGGATGACGTCGGGCGGCGTCGCCAGATACGGCGGGGCCGCGAGCACGGTCGGCGGGGTCTTCGGTTTAGGCGGCCAGAAGGCGGGCAGGCGGATGCCGTTGGGGAGGACTTCCCCGTCGTCCTGGCCGCAGAAAAGCGTCAACAGCAGGAAGAGAGAGCGCATGTCCGGCCTCCCCGTCCCGCTCGATGACTATAAGCAGTACGCGCGGAAGCCTTACGGAATCGTCAGCGTCACCTTTTGCGGTTTCCCGCCGCGGAGGATCGAGAACTCGGCCGTCCCGCCCGCCTTCTTCTGCATCAGATACGCCAGCAGCTCGCTTTCGCTGCGCACGTCCTTGCGGTCGTCGACGCCGACGATCACGTCGTCCTTCTGGAAGACCTTGGCAGCGTCGCGGTTCTTGTCCTTCACGAAGTCGGGCGGGAACTTGTTCACCTTGAGGCTGAGGCCCGGGCCCTCGCCCTGTTCCAGCGGCGAGACACCAAGCAGGCGGTGGCGGATGCCCCAGACCTGGACGCGCCAGGTCCAGTCGTCCTTATGGCGCCATCCGTCCTCCAGGGCGAGGCCGGCCTTCGCGGGCGAGCCCCCCCGGTCGAGCTCC
>DASQOM010000138.1:0-5301 GCA_035644495.1 Planctomycetota bacterium
CCTCGGGATAACCGGTCCAGAGGTCCTCTTCCTTGAACGGCACCGGCGTGAATTTCGGATACGCGCAGATGGTGCCGATGGCTACGAACTTCTGGACCCCCGCCAGCCGGGATTCCTCGAGACACTGGGCGCCCATCATCAGGTTTTCGTAGAAGAAGCGCCCCGGATTGGCCCGGTTGGCCCCGATGCCGCCGACGACCGCCGCCGCATGGATGACGATCTCCGGCCGTGCGTCCTTGAAGAGGCGTTTCACCGCCACGCCGTCGACCAAATTGTACTCGCGGCTGCGGGGGACGAACACGTCGGCGCCCGCCGCCCGCAGGCCGGCAACCGCCCGGGACCCCATGAAGCCGGCGCCGCCGGTGACGAGGACCCGCTTGGCTTGCCAGAAGGAAGGCATGGCGACCGGCATTATAGGCAGGCGGCTTCGGAGCCGCAAGGCGGTTTCAAAGGTGTTTCCGGTACCAGGCGACCGTCTCCTCCAGGCCCCGGTCCAGGTCGAACTTGGCCGTCCAGCCTAACTCCTTCCTGGCCTTGGCGCAGGACAGCCACTGCTGCGCGATCTCGTTGGAGGCCTCATTGCGGACTACGGGCTTCAGAGGCGACTGCATGGTGGCGAGGATCTTGTTGACGAGATCGATGACGGAGGTCGGCGTCTCGGTGCCGAAGTTGAAGGCTCCGATCTTCTCAGAGGCCCCCAGGGCCAGGTAGGCAGAGACGGCGTCCAGCACGTAGAGGTAATCGCGCAGCGGGCTGCCGTCGGATCGGACGATGGGACGGTCGCCGGCGAGGACGGACTGGATCGTGCCCGGGATGATGCGGTTGAAGTTCAGATCGCCGCCGCCGTAGAGGTTGCCACAACGGACGATGGCGATCGGCAGCTTGTAGGTCGTCGAATAGCACTGGGCCAGGAGGTCGGCGCACGACTTCGAGGCGTCGTAGGGATGCGACCCCTGCAGCGGCATGTCCTCGGTGTAGGGAAGCGTGGGCAGGTCGCCGTACGCCTTGTCGCTGGAAGCGAAGACGAGGCGCTTGAGCGAGGGGTGGCGTCGGCACGCCTCCAGGATGTTCCAGGAGCCTTTGATGTTCGCCTCGAACGTGGAGAGGGGATTCTGGTTTGCCACGCGCACGATGGGCTGGGCCGCAAGGTGGTAGCAGACCTCGATTTCGTACTCGCCCAGCGCGCGGGAGACGTCGTCGATGCTTTCCAGGGCACCGCGGACGGTCGAGACTTTTTTGTCCAGCCCCAGCAGGTAGAAGTTCGCGCGCGGGACTTCATCGCGGACGAGGCAGGTGACCCGGTGTCCCTGCTCCACCAAGGCCCTGGTGAGCCAGCCCCCGAGGATGCCGGTTGCCCCGGTGACGAGAACCTTCATTCCCACACCACCCAGGGGCGCTGCCCCTCGTTCCACAGCTTGTTCAGCCGCTCGACGTCCTTGAATGTGTCCATCGCCATCCAGAAATCGCGGTGTTCGTGCACGGCGAGCTGTCCCTCCTCGGCGAGCATGCGAAGCGGCCGTTCCTCGAGAGGCTCGTCGCCCTGGAGATAGTCGAAGATCTTGCGGTTGAAGGCGAAGAAGCCGCCGTTGATCATGCCTTCAAGGCGGGGTTTCTCCTTGAACGTCGTCGCCAGACCGTCCTTGGCCTCGATGACGCCGAAAGGGCTCATGGGATGGATGGCGGTCAGCGTCGCCACCTTCTTCTTTCCGCGATGGAACGACAGCAGTTTGTCGAGATTTACGTTCGAGAGTCCGTCTCCGTACGTGACGCAGAACGTATCGGACTGGACGTACTTCTGGATCTTGGCGAGACGGCCTCCCGTCTGGGTGGTCAGCCCGGTGTCCGCGAAAGTGATCTTCCAGTCCTCGGGGGGATGCGTCCACCGGACTTCCTGCCGGTGGCCCTTCAGGTACAGGACCACGTCATTGGACATCCAGGGATAATTGAGGAAGAACTCCTTGATCAGATTGCCTTTGTATCCTAGGCACAGGACGAACTCCCGGAATCCGTAGTGGCCGTACAGCTTCATGATGTGCCACAGGATGGGCATGTCGCCGATCTGGACCAGCGGCTTGGGCTTGTATTCGGTCTCCTCCCGCAGACGGGTACCCATGCCGCCGCAGAAGATGACGACCGGGATCGAGGAGGTGGGGCTCATCCTGAGGGAGCGTTATAAAGGCAGCGTGCGGAAGGGGTCAAGGGAAAGACGTCAGCGGACCGCGAAGACCGTTTCGACAAAGCACCGGTTGGTCTGGGGGATGTCGGCGTCGAGCACCTTCCAGTGCTCGGGGGTCGGATACATCATGGACGACACCACGATCCCATCGTCCGGATTCTTCCGGGTGATCCACTGCTTGGTGTAGAAATACCGGGCCTGCTTCCCGATGATCCTGTAGTAATGGGCGATCTGGTCCCGCGTCATTTCGTGCAGCGAGCTGACGTTGACGAACAGATCGAACGTGCCATCGGGCAGACGGTCCAGCTGGTCCGGCATCAGGAAGCAGAGCTCCGAGCGGTCGTACTCCTCGCGCACTTGGTCGAAGGTGTCGAACGGCCGGAAACGGAAGATCTTCGCCTGCGGGAAGACCTCGCCCAGGTATCGCTGGGCCACGTACAGGGCGGGGGGATGTCGATGATCACGTGCTTCGTGCCGATCGACGCCCGCTTGAGCACATAGATCAGTCTTCCGTAGCCCGCCCCGAGTTCCGCAACGGTCCTGATGGACGGCAATGACGGGCCGAGCGCGCGGGGGAGGAAGGCGGACTCCAGGCGCGGGTTGCTCAGATCCTGCGTGACGACGCGCCCCCCTCGTCGCAGGTGCAGCGGGGACCCCTCAAGCGGTTCGGACAGGTCCTGGAGGGCGGGAATGCTCCCGGCGGCCTGCTCGGCGGCATTGTCCAGGAGCAGGAGGTAGATCTTGTACGTCAGGGCGGAAACCAGGGACACGCGCTTCGGGGTGAGATCATCGGTCGTGACGGCGCGCACCGGGAAATGCAGGCGCTTCGCGAGGCCGGCGAGGCCGGCGAGGCCGGCGAGGCCGGCGAGGCAGGCGAGGCAGGCGAGGCAGGCGCCGAGGAAGCTCTTTCCGGCCCTCTTGTTGGCGCAGATCGCGTCCCGGAACAGCCAGCCGGTCGGCGTCAGCATCCAATTGAAGTAGTTGTTGTTGACCGTCTGCTTGAACCGCTCGAAGCCGTACCCTTCCAGCCAGCGCCGGTTGATTTCGTTCAGCCGCTGCCAGTGCCGGGAGGGGGCATAGACCCCCGTCTGCTTCTCGTAGTATTGGATAAGGGCGAGCAGATCTGGATCCGGCCCCGGCATGCGGCGATCCTCAGCGGGAGGCGGCGGCGGAAGGCGGAATCCGTTTCGGCGTGGAAGTCATGGCATCATCATAGCAGCCGATCCCGCCGATCGTCCACGGTTGGCCATCCGTGCCTTGCGAGCCGGGTGCGCCGGTCGATAGAATCTCCCCCATGATCGTCCTTCTCACCGGCGCCACGGGCTTTATCGGCTCCCACGTCGCGCACGAGCTCGTGCGGCGCGGGCACGAGGTCCACGTCTCGACGCGGCCCGGCAGCGACCGGCGGCGCCTGGCCGACATCGACGGGAAGCTGACGTTTCACGAGGGGGCGATGGACAACTTGCCCATCGAGCCCGACGCGGTGGTCCATATGGCGTGGTACGCCGTGCCCGGGAAGTACCTGCCGGCCCTGGAGAACCACGACTGCCTGGCGGCAAGCCGCCGGCTGCTGGCGAAGATGAAGGGCCGCGCGGTCTTCGCGGGCACCTGCTTCGAGTTCGACCTGACCGAGAAGCCGCTGCGCGAGGACAGTCCGACGAAGCCGTCGACGCGGTATGCCGAGTGCAAGGATGCGTTGCGGCGGGAGGTGGAGCTCCGGCCGAACTCCGCGTGGGTCCGCTACTTCTACCAGTATGGTCCGTGGGAGGATCCCCGGCGGCTGGTGCCGGCGGTGATCACGCAGCAACTGCGGGGCGAGCCGAGCAAGGTCACGCCGGGGCTGCAGCGGGCGGACTACCTGCACGTCGAAGACGTGGCCTCGGCCACAGTCTCGGTCCTCGAGAGTGGCGTGCAGGGGCCCGTGAACATCGGTTCAGGCGAGGCCCCCAGCGTGAAGGAGATCGTGAGCGCGATCGCGGAGCTGGGCGGACGTCCCGACCTGATCCAGTGGGGCGCCTTCCCGCAGCGACCCGGCGAGCCCATGCTGATCCGGGCGGACAACACGAAGCTCCGCTCGACGGGCTGGATCCCGAAGTACGATCTCGCGGACGGTCTCCGCCAGACCTTCAACTGGTGGCGCTCGAACACAAAATAGCCAGGCTGTTTTGTGGCAGAGTTTGACGAGGAACGCCTGGTGCCCGAGGAGGCCGTGGAGGCCTCGCTGCAGGAGCACCTCGCACGATACCGCTTCGCCCAGGCCCGCATCCGCGGCCGCGTCCTCGATGTCGCCTGCGGCACGGGCTACGGGACGTCGATGCTCAAGGCGGTCGGGGTCGACCTCTCCCTGGAGGCCCTCCGCTATGCCCGGCGGCATCCCGCGGCGTATGTCGCTGCGGATGCCGCCCAGCTGCCGTTCGGCCGGGTCTTCGACGCGGTCGTCTCCTTCGAGACGATCGAGCACGTGCCGGATCCGGCGCGGTTCGTGGCGGAGTGCGCCCGGGTGTTGAAGCCGGGCGGCGTCCTGCTCGTCTCCACGCCGAACCGCGAGCTGTGGTCGCCGCGCTCGGCGAAGCCGCTGCAGCGGCACCACGTCAAGGAATTCAACCGGCGGGAATTGCTGGACCTGCTCCGTCCGTTCGAGGTCGAGCTCCACGGGCAGATCCTCCTCTCGCGCCGGGGCGCGGCCGTCTGGGAGGGTCGGGAGCTGGCGAAGCGCGTGCTGCGGGCCTTCCTGCCGATCCGGCGGTTCCGGCGGTCGGCGTCGCGGAAGCTGGACGGACTCGAGCCCGACCCGCGCTATGCGGTGCTGCCCTGCGGGCGGCAGACCCCGGCCATCTTCGTCGCCGTGGCCACGCTCCGCTGAGGGGGGAATCGGGAGCGACCCCGTCGATTACGCGTAGCGTTATGGGCGGCGTGTCGTATAATCGACGTAGGAAGTGAGGGGTGTGGGGCAGAAGGGGAAGCAGCACTCCGATGTTCTTTGGATAACCAGCGAGAGTCAGCCGATCTGAGCACTCCTCCCTTAAAAAAGCCGGTCCCGCACCGGCGTTCATTTTTTCCCTCAGACCGGGGATTCTCCTCCGCCCGCCCTTATTAGTATCGAGGTGATTATGGGTCAGGATCTC
>DASQOM010000139.1:0-3758 GCA_035644495.1 Planctomycetota bacterium
TGAAGAAGATCCTCATGGCCCGCCTGAACGAGGACGACGCCAAGGAGGCGATCCAGTGGGAGGCGGAGCAGCACGTCCCCTACGACATCAACGACGTCTCCCTCGACTTCCAGATCATCAATCCGGACGTGGACCAGAAGAAGATGCAGGTCCTCCTGGTCGCCGCGAAGAAGGAGATGATCCAGAACCACGCGGAGATCATCCGCGAGGCGGGTCTCTCGCCGGTCATCATCGACGTCGACTCGTTCGCGATCCAGAACGCCGTGGAGGCCGCGTACGACCTGGCCCCCGGCGAAACGGTCGCGCTGCTCAACATCGGAGCCGAGATCACGAATCTAAACATCATCCGGGATCAGGTCCCGCACTTCACGAAGGATCTCTCGCTGGGCGCGAACTCCTTCGTGGAAGGGATCCAGCGTCGCCACAACGTGAGTCAGGCGGACGCGCTCAACGCCCTGCGGGGGCGGGCCCAGAACGGCATCGACGTCGCCGCGATCGTCCAGACGACCTGCGAGGACGTCTCGGTGCAGATCGATCGCGCCGTCGCCTTCCTCAAGTCCGCGGGAGACGCCGATCGGATTGATCGGATTCTCGTCTCCGGGGGAAGCGCCCGGGTGCCCGGCCTCGTGGAATTTCTGCGGACCCGCCATCAGGTCCCGGTGGAAGTGGTGAACCCGATTCAGAAATTGAACTACGACCCGGGCCTCTTCGGCGGTGAGTCGCCGGAGAGTGTGGCCCCGGTCTTGACGGTCGCTATCGGCCTGGCGCTGCGATAGGGGGGTCCATGATTCGCATCAACCTGCTGCCAAGAGATGAACGACAGGCTCGGAAAAGCATCGCGATGCCGAAACTGGGCGCGCTCATGCCCGTCTTCGCGCTCCTCATGGTGGCGGCCCTCTTCGTCGCGTTCGCCCTGATCCAGACGATGCAGGTCGGGCGTCTCAACGCCGACATCGCCCGGGCGAAGGCGGAGGCGGAGAAGCTTCGCCCCCAGATCGAGGCCATCAAGGAGCTGACGCAGAAGCGCGAAGAGCTCACGCGCCGGCTCGACGTCATCGCCGGTCTCGACAAGAACCGCCTCTGGCGGGTCAAGCTGGTGGACGAGCTGTCGCGGTGCGTTCCGGAGCACCTCTGGCTGAACAACTACGAAGAAACCGCGGCCGACCAGGTGAAGATCGAGGGGGTCACCTTCTCGAACCTGCTCGTGGCCGATCTCATGTCCCGCCTCGAGGCGTCGCCGCTCTACGGCAACGTCGACCTGGTGGTGGCGGAGAAGGGGCAGATCGATCAGCGGAACGTCGTGAAGTTCACGATCACCGCGAAGATGACGCTCTAGTCAGGACGACGCGCAGGGGAGAGCGATGGACCTCAAGGATCCGAAAACTCAAAAGCTGATCATGATCGTGGCGGGCACTGCGGCCCTCGTCTACTTCTACATCTTCGCCGACTTCGTTCCGTTCAATTACAAGGCCCGGGCCGCCGAGATCAGCCGCCTCAAGGCGGAGCATACGCGGTACATGAACGAGCTCACCAAGGCGCAGCAGCTCGTCAACCGGCTCCCGGAGCTGAAGCGGGAGTTCGCGCTCCTGACGCAGCGCTGGCAGGTGGCTCAGGAGCTCCTGCCGACCCAGAAGGAAGTCGCGAGCCTGCTCCGGAAGGTCACGATGGCGGGGCAGGAGGCGGGCGTGAAGTTCTTGCTCTTCAAGCCGGCGGAGCCCGTCAAGAAGACGGACTTCACGGAGAACCCCGTGCAGGTTTCCGTGACCGGCGGCTTCCACCGTGCCGGCGCGTTCTTCGGCGAGATTGCCGATCTATCCCGGTTGGTGAACGTCTCCCAGCTTCGGTTGAAGGGATTTGACAAGGGGGACCTGGACGACACGGTCCAGGCCGATTTCATCGCGACCGCCTACACGCTGGCCGAGGGACCGCCGGCCGCCGAGGGAAAGACAAATGAACCTGCCAAGCAGCCTAGCGCTGCCGCAAAGTAAGCTCTTCCAGAGCAGGATCGGTCTTCTCATCCTGCTTCTGGCGGTCGCCCTGATCGGCGTGGGCGTGTTCTTCTTTGTCCTTCACCCGGTGACGCCGCCCAAGTCGCCGACGGTCGCGACCTCACCGGCCGCGGTGGCAACCCCGCGCCCCGTCATGAAGGCTCCGGTGATGTATGGACCTCCCGCCCCCGCTTGGGTGAAGCGGACCCCGATGCCGCTGCCGCCTGGGCTCGTCCCGGCCCCCACGGCAGCGGTTCCCGGCCCCGCGACGCCGCTCGTGGCGTCCTCGGGCGCGGTCCCAGGCGCGGCGACGCAGGCCGCGGGCGGCGCCTCAGCCCAGGTGCTCAGCCTCTCCGCGCCGGTCGGCGCGGCCGGGGTGGTCACGGAGACTCCCAAGTCGCTCGACGCCAGCGTCCTCTTCGCGCGCGAGCAGTACGTCTATACGAGCGGCAACCGCCGCGATCCGTTCCTCTCGCTTCTCGACGGGAAGTTCCTGACCCAATCGGGCGACGGCTCCCTCGTCGACGTGGGGGACATTCATCTGGTGGGCATCATGTGGGGAGCGTCGGACAAGTTCGCGCTGGTGGAAGACAGCCGCGGACGTGGGTTTGTGCTGCGCGTCGGGGACCCGGTCGTGAACGGCTACATCTCGGGGATCTCCAAGGCGGAGATCCAGGTGGTGCAGAACGCGTTCGGGGAAACCCAGACGTTGGCGATCCAACTGAAACCAAAAGAGGGTGACAGAAATGCGACTCGAAAATAGCGGTATGCGCACGAGTCGCCGCGCGGGTCTAATTTCGGCGCTGGCGGCGGGAATACTCCTCACGTCCGTCCCGGCGCTCGGGGCGACGGTGAAGAGCATCTTGCTGAAGGACGCGGGCGCCGGAACCCAGGTCATCGTGGAAGCAGACGGGCCCGTGAACTATCACGACTTCACCCTGGAGTCGCCGGACCGAATCGTCCTCGACTGCCCGGGCACGACGCTGGCATTCACCGAGCGCACCTGGGCCGGGCGCGAGAACTCCCCGGTCAAGTCCGTTCGGGCGACCGAAATGGGCTGGGGGAAAGACACCGGCTCCCGGATCGTCATCGATCTGAACCAGCCGGCCTCCTACGGCGTGAGCGCCGTGGGGAACAGCGTCATTCTGGCCGTGGAGAGTCCGGCGGCGACGCCGGCGACGGAAACGGCGCAAGCCACACCCGCGCCGCCTCCCGATGTCACCGACAACCGCCGGATGTCGCTGGACGTCCAGGGAGCCGAGGTCGAGACGGTGCTCCGTAGCCTCTCCGAGTTCAGCGGCAAGAACATCGTCGCGAGCAAGGAAGTTCAGGGGAAGGTCACCCTGCGCCTTCGGAACGTGCCGTGGCGCCACGCGCTCGACATTGTCCTTCGGGCCCAAGGGCTCGGAATGATCGAGAGCGGCCAGACGATCGTCATCTCGAATCTGGACACCCTCCGCAAGGAGGAGATGGACAAGCGGGCTGCCGAGCGCGCGCAGGAGGAGCTGCTGCCGCTCTCAACGCGGATCATCCCGATCAGCTACGCGAACGCGCAGGAGATGTCGAAGTCCGTTGACAAAACGCTGACGAAGCGGGGCCACATAGAGGTGGACGCGCGCACGAACGCCCTCCTCGTCACCGACATCGACGAGCGGCTGGACAGGGCGGAAT
The DNA here is from genome assembly GCA_035644495.1 of Planctomycetota bacterium. Lineage (GTDB taxonomy): Bacteria > Planctomycetota > MHYJ01 > MHYJ01 > JACPRB01 > JACQFK01. The sequence goes on from DASQOM010000139.1 coordinate 3,660, forward strand.
CGATGATCCGGAGCCTCGACACGCGCACGCCGCAGGTCGAGATCGTGGCGCGGCTCGTGGACGTGGACCACACCGCGACGCGCTCGCTGGGCATCAACT
>DASQOM010000140.1:0-15326 GCA_035644495.1 Planctomycetota bacterium
ACAGAGGCTTTTGTCACCCCGCTTGGCACCAGGGATTTCGCCCTCGCGCTGGGGTCCGCTACAAGGCGCCCGCTCGGCTTACCTTGGCGGGACTTACACCCGCAAGTGAACAGCAGCTTGGCAGGACGCGCCATGGCTGGAGTATATCCTCAGGATTTCAGCCGCGCCGCGACGGGGTTGCGGACGTCGACGAAGCGGAGCGGCTTGTCCTTCCACTCCCCGGAGTAGTCGACGCCGATGCGTTTCGAGCGGACGATGCGCGGGCGGTAGAGGGGGTCGGCGACGAAGTGGAAGCCATTGCGGGTGAGGTCGAGACCGTTGTGGGTGCGGGTGATGCCGAATGCGCGGGCGAGCTTCGCGGGGCCGCTGAGGTCGGCGCGCCAGCCGTCGAGGGGCTCGGCGGCGCGGATGAGGACGGCGTGGGCCTTGCCGGAGCGGCCCGCGACGACGTTGAACATCCAGTGCATGCCGTAGATGAAGTAGACATAGGCGCGGCCGGCGGGTCCGAACATGACCTCGGTGCGGGCGGTGCGTCCCTTGGAGGAGTGGGAGGCAAGATCCTTCGGCCCGAGATACGCCTCGACCTCGACGATGCGCGCGCGGCGGATCTTCGCGCCGACGCGCTTGACCAGGATGGTTCCCGGCAGCTGCGCGGACAGCCGGATCGCCGTCTGCTGGAAGAAGCGTTCGTTCAGGGCTCGCGGCACTCCTCCAATTTACCTTCGGCGGCGGGACAGCGCGAGCACCCCCATCAGAAGGAATCCTTCCAGGCCCGTCAGCCCGCAGCCGCCGCCCCCGCCGCCTCCACCGTCGGATGTGCTGCTGCCGGCGGCCGGCGCGCCTCCTCCTCCGGACGGGGGCGCGGGAGATGCCGAGGCCAGCGCGAAGGTCATCGAATTCACGTTGAATGATCCGCTGTCGAAGACGAGACGGATCGCCTGAGTGCCGGCCGACAGCGTCACGCCGCTCGCCGTCACGGAGTTCCACGTCTGCCAGCCGCTGGTGCCCGGAGCCGTCAGCGTCCCCGAGAGGTCCGTCGCACCGGACAACAGGTGCATCGTGCCGCCGGTCGTCGCCGAGGCCACGCGGAAGCTCACGTCGTAGGTCCCGGCCGTCCCCACGGCCACCGTATACTGCAGCCATTCGCCCGGCGACAGCCAGCCGACGTCGCGGCCGCCGCCCGCGTCGCCCGTCATCTCGATATCCACCCCGGTCGTCCGATATTGCCCCCCCGCGTTGGTCGCGTCCGAGTCGTGGTAGCCGACGCCCTCGCCGCCGTCGTCGAAGTCCTCCGCCTGAATCACGCCCGGGATCGCGTGCGCGACACCGCCATAAGGAGTGCCGCCCGCGGGCGGAGGGGGCGGAGGTGGGGGAGGAGTGCCCCCGCCCGACGACGAAAAGCCCGCATACATCGCCGGCGAAATCTGCGCCAGCTTCGGCGCATTCACGCCCGAGTAATCGTCCTTCAGGATGCCGTGCGTGTCGCTCGACTCCGGCGTCCACGTCCACCACGTCCACGACAGACCCTTCGACAGGATGTAGTTCTTCAGGGCCCCGAACCATTTTCGCTCGCGGTCGCGGAGTGACGCCGACCAGGTTCCGAGCGAATCGTCCAGCACCGCGCCCCATTCGCCGACCCAGACCGGGGCCGTGTTGCTGGTGTGCAGGAATCCCCATTGATGGTCCCAGAAGGCCGGCAGATTGTTCGGGAAGTCGGCCGTCTGGTGGAAGGGCTGATCCCAGACGATGGGGCCGTAGTCGTGGATTTCGTAGACGAGCTGGTTGGCGACGTCGAGGGTCAGCGGCACGACCGGCACCCCGAGGTGCACCGCGCCCCACCAGCCGCCCTCGCCGTTGTAGGCGTCGAGCCCCTGCACGAAGATGAGCAGCTTGGGGTTCACGCCCAGGATCTCGTTGGCGCAGCGCTTCGCCGCCCAGCGCCAGTTGTCCAGGACGTTGACGTTGTCGGCCTCCCACGTGACGCCGGCGTGGACCTCGTTGAAGAGGTCGACGCCGACGACGGTCGGGTTGTCCTTATAGCGCGCGACGAGCGACTTCCAGTTCGCGATCCACGACGCCTCGGAATGGGACGAGTCGTACCAGCGGCCGTTCTCCGACGCGGCCCCGCCCGCGAGGCGGTGATAGTCGAGGATGATGCGGATGCCGCGCTGGCCGGCGGACGCAATCAGCCGGTCGAGCAGCTGCAGGCACGTGAGCGCCAGCAGGTCGGCGTTCTTGACGGGGTCAATTGCCGAGGCCGACGGCTTCGCGCCGGGCGCGAAGATGTCGGACGAGAACGGCAGGCGGATGAGGTTGAAGCCCGAGGTCTTCATCTCGTCGAGATGGTTCTCGATCGAGCGGTTGGTTCCGCCCCAGAGCCCGTGCATGATGCGGTTTTCGCTGTCGAGGCCGTGCCAGTTGACGCCGGAGAAGCGGACGATGTTGCCCGCGGCGTCGCGGATCGTGTTGCCCTGCGTGTGCCAGAACCCGTCGCCCACGGCGGCGGCGGGCGCGGGGGAGGCGGCGCCCGGAAGGCAGAGACAGAGGGCGAGCAGAAGGTGGCGCATGGTGCTCTCCTTATTGAAGGCCCGCGTACTCCGCGCAGGCCAGGGCGACCTCGACCTGCGCCCAGAAGCGGTGGTAGCGGAATTCCGCCGGACTCCCGCTCCGGATCGCCTTCTCGACCTTCGGGAAGTCCGGATCGCTCCGGTACTTCGGCCGCAGGTCGAGGAACGTGGTCCCGGGCGTGATTGCGCCGCCGCTCGCCAAAGCGCCGCGCCAGCCCGGGGGCAGGTCGACAGGGTCGTGGAACCGCGTATAGTCGGGTCGAAGCTCGGGGTTGGATACGCCCGCGGAGTCGCGATACTGCGTCCACATCCGGTCGAGCAGCTCCTTCGCGACGGCCCGCGACTCGGCCGAGCCGTGCGCGATCAGCGCCCGAGCAAGCGAGGCGGCGACGCCGACGTCGGCGGTCCCTCCCACGGACTTCACGTGAAGGCCGGCATTTGCTCCGGGTCTCACAGGATCCCAGGAATCGGGCCGGCCCGACCACTCGAGCTGCGCGGGAATCGAGTAGGTCCCGTCCGGCTTGAAGAGGACGACCTTCCGCGCCCACGCGGCCCACTTGTCGACGACCGCGGCCGCGGCCTTGTCGCCCGAGAGCGACGCATATTGAGCGAGGCGTCCCACGGACCACGTCTGCCACCCGAACCATTCGTTCGACGGAGGGTCGCGGAAGACGGGATGGTCGACGTAGGCCATCTCATGGAATGTCGGCGTGCCGGGGGGAAATGCTTCGTAGCGCCCGTTGAGGCTCGTGGTCGCGCCGCCGGCGATCGCGCCTTCCGAGGACTGGAGCCAGCGGTAGAACTCGACCTGGCGCGACAGGCTCGCGTCCCAGTCGGGGCTGTCCTTCGACAAGTACCACGCCGCGACGGGATTCTGGTAGCCGAAGTGGGCGTGGCTGGATCCCGTGCGCCACGCCCAGCCGTCCTTGCGGTCGAAGGAGCCGCCCCAGGCCTGGGACCACGCGATCAGGTGGTGCTGCCCCCTGAAGTATTTGTCGTGAAGCGCGTAGCGGAGCGAGTCGCCCATGCGCGCCGCCTTCGCCAGCGGCAGTACGGCCGCGGGATCCCGGCCCTGCTCGCGCACCCAGCGAGCGGCCCACGCGACCGCCTGGAGGACGCGGGCGTCGGCGTCGGGTGCCCCCGTATAGCGCCACTGCTTCGCGTAGGAAGCGTCCTTGATGAAGAGGTCGAGGAAGCCGTTCGGCCCGCCGGCCTTGAAGGTCTCCTTCGACGGATGCGGGATCGTCTTCCACACCGACTCCATCGGTCCGCGCTGGAACGTGTTCACCAGGGCGCGCTTCCCGTAGCCGTAGAAGTCGTCGACGTCCATCAGCCAGTGCATGACATGGAGGCCGCCGCGGGTCGCGAGCGGATCGACGCCCGCCGCCACGGCGGGATCCATCGCGACGGGATACTGGTCGATGCGGTCCGCCTCCGGCACGTAGGTCGCCGGCTTCTTCGGATCGTAGAGGTCGGCGGTCGGTTGATCGGCCGCGGAGGGGATGAGCGTCTCCTCCATTTTGTTCCACGCCGCGTTGAAGGGCGCCCAGTCGCCGGTCCGGCGGCCGTGCATCGCCTCGAGCCAGAGCCAGTAGCTGAACGTCTCGCTGGTCGTGAGGTGTCCCTGGTCAGGCGCATCGACGATCAGCGTCTCGACCGAATGGTACGGGATGCCGTCCTCGCTGAAGTAGCCGCGGGAGGGATCCTGGAGCTGGGCATACAGCTCGTCGAAGCGGTCTTCGTAGATCGAGAGCGCCGCGAGCTTCGGCGTGCGCGTGTCGGCGACCTCCTCCGCTGCGACGTCGACCTTCTCCGGCCCTCGCGTGAACCGGACCTTGCCGTGCGTCACCTCGAGGCGCGTGCCGTCGTGCGCCGTGCTGAGGACGAAACGCGTGCCGAGAACCGTGGCGTTCGCCTGCGGCGTGCGGATCACGAGCGGATCGGCCTGACGGTCGACCGACGCCGTCAGGCGCCCCTGGCTCAGGTAGAAGCGCTTGCCCGGGTCGGACGCCTCGAAGGTGAGCGCCGACCAGTTGCCCAGCTTGAAGACGGTGACTTCCCCGGGGAAGGTGATCGTGGCGGGGCCCTTGAGGAGGTCGCCGGCGTGGAGGGCGACGTCGCCGTGCATCGCAAGCACGGGACCGCTGCGGGTGAAGAAGAACCCGGCGGCCGCGACGACGAGCGCCGCGGCGGCGAAGGCGAGGAGACGACGCTGCCGCACGCGGCGGACCTGGGCCTGGATCGTCGAGACCGCCCGCTCCTCCTGATAGTGGCGCTGCAGCGCATGATCGAGCCGGGATGCGCGCGCGAAGGCGTCGGCCGCCTCCGTCGACGAGGCGAGCAGGGCGTCGAGCTCCTTCAGGTCCTCCCCGGTGGCGAGCCCGTGGAGGCGCTTCTGGATCAGGTCGTCATGCGCGCTCATGGCGGCCCCGCCTGCACGCGGCGCTGGAGACATTCCTGGAGGACTTCGCGGATGCGGCTCAACGTCTTATGGACCGCGTCGAGCGAGCTGCCGACCTCCTTCGCGATGTCGCCGAGCTTGAGCGAACGTTCGTAGCGGAGGACGAGCAGGCCCTGCGAGCGCGGGGGAAGTTTCGAGATGCAATCGCGCAGGCCGTCGGTATCGGGCGCGGCGGCTTCGCTGCGGTCGTAGGCGTCGAGGACGGCCTGGATCACCTCGGGGGAGAACGCCAGGGGGATGCGGCGGGACTGCTCGCGGCCGCGGAGGACTTTCTTCAGCGCGACGCCGCGCGCCCAGGCGCCGAAGGGCCTCGCGGGATCGTAGTTCGCGAAGCTCTCCCAGAGGGCGAGCGAGACTTCCTGGAAGAGGTCCTCGGCCGCGGCGCGGTCGCGCACCACGGAGGCGAGGAAGGCGCGGACCCCGTCCTGGTGCCGGAGAAACAGCTTCAGGAAGTCTTCGTGCGAACCCATCTGTCCCCTACTTCCGGATCATCGCCGGAATTGGACGGGAAAAGAAGGGGACTACGCCAATTCCTTGAGGATGAGGTGCAGGGCCACTTCAAGGTGGGCGCTCATCGCGGCGTGCGCCGCCTGGGCGTCGCGCTTCTCCAGCGCCGACAGGATCCGCAGATGCTCGGGGTGCGCCTGCTTCAGTGTCGGCGGATCGAGCTTGAGCCACTGGATCGCGCGCACGCGCCGGTTGCAGCGGGCGATCTCCTGGTGGAGCAGGGCGTTGCCGCCCGCCTCGGCCAGCAGCAGGTGGAAGCGGTTGTCCAGGTCGAGCTTCGCCTTCTTCTGGGCCGGATCGGCGGCGAGCGAGTCGCATTCCTCCGCCACCCGGTGCAGTTCGACGACCTGCGCCGGCGTCACGCGCTGTGCGGCGAGATAGACGGCGCCGCACTCGAGGATGCCGCGGAGCTGGAACGTCTCGACGATGTCCTTCCGGGAGAACGTGACGACGGTCGTGCGACGGTTGGGGTTGCTGACGACGAGGCCTTCGGAAGTCAGGCGCGCGATGGCGTCGCGCACCGGGCTGGGGCTGACGTTGAACTGGGTCGCGAGGTCCGCGACGTGGAGCGCGGCGCCCCCCGCCAGCGTGCCCGAATGGATCGCGTCGACGAGGCGCTCATGCACGTGGTCCGAGAGCGAGGTCCTCGCGATGCCCGTCAGCGCGCTCATCGCTGCGGCGCCCCTTCGACCGCTTTCCCGTTCGTCTCGATCACGTGGACCTGGTGGACGCCGGGCTTGTCGCTGGTCCACGTCCACACGACCTTCTTCTCGCAGGTGACTTCGAACACCTTCACGCCCTTGCCGCCCTGGCCGTAGCTCGCGATCACGGTATTCCCGTTCGGCAGCCGCTGCGCGCCGCAGGGATCGCGGAAGAGCGGGGCGCTCAGGTCCTCGTTGGCGACCTGCCACACGATCTTTCCCGCGGCGTCGAACTCCACCGTGCGATTGCCGTGCGTGAGATTGACGAGGGTGTTGCCGTTGTCGAGGCGGATCGCCGTGAAGGGCCAGCACTCCTTGGGCTCCTCGGGCGTGTGCGCCTCCCACGCGGTCGTGCCGTCGGGCTTGTACTCGCGGACGACGTGGTCGAGCAGATGCGGAACGAGGAAATTGCCGTTGGCCAGCTTCCGCGCCATCCGCGTCTCCATATGGGGGTTCTGCGTCTGACAGCGCAGCGCGACTTCGGTCACGGTCTTGCCGCTGCGGTCGATCTCGAGCAGCCGCGGCGACTTGCCCGATTCGGTCAGAAGGACGTTGCCGTTGGGGAGGGGTTGGACGGTATCGACCTCGCTCTGAGTGCCCTTGAACTCGAAGAGGGTCTTGCCGTCCTTGTCGACTTCGACGACCGCGCCGGAAGGGTACTCCTTGCTCTTGGTGACGGCCAGGAGGACATTGCCGTCGGCGAGGACCCAGCCGTCGCGAGTATTCCTGGGATAGCGCCAGCCGATGCTGTCGTCGCCTTCGACGATGTAGGTCTCGGCTCCGCAGACGAGAAAGCGGTGGTGGATCTTCTCAGGGGATTCCTGCTGGGCGCACAGGGCAAGGAGGAGGAGTATCATCAGATAAATATATCATATATGAAATATCTTGCAAGGAAGTTCCGTAGTACCTAGAGTATTTGGCGACGTTATCCCGGACGGGCGGGACCGGGGGCTATACTTGAAGGGCCACGATGCGATCCCTGCTGCTGATCGTCCTGGCTGCCCTTGCCGCCGATGAGGTTCCGGCCGCGGCTTCTTCACAGGACCCCGCCGGCATCGAGTTCTTCGAGAAGAACGTCCGTCCGATCCTCGTCGACCGCTGTCACTCCTGCCATAGCGCAACGGCGGCCAAGCTGAAGGGCGGCCTCCGGCTCGACAGCCTCGAAGCCGCACTGAAGGGCGGCGACTCCGGCCCCGCCCTCGTTCCCGGTCAGCCCGACAAGAGCCCGCTCGTCGAGGCAGTGTCCTATAGGAACGTCGAGCTCAAGATGCCGCCGAAGGGCCGGCTTCCTGCGAAGGAGATCGCCGATCTCACCGAGTGGGTCCGCCGCGGTGCGCCCTGGCCGAAGGCCGACGCCTCCGCGTCCGCCGCGCGCCGGGCCGAGTTCAACCTCGAGCAGCGCAAGGCGGAGCACTGGTCCTGGAAACCGCTGCGCAACACGGAGCCGCCCGCGGTCCGGGACGCGGCCGCGGTCCGTCGTCCGCTCGATCGTTATCTCCAGGCGAAACTGGAGCAGCGCGGCCTGACGCCCGCGCCGACGGCCGATCCCCGCACGCTGATCCGCCGCCTGTCCTTCGACCTGGTCGGACTCCCGCCGTCGACGTCCGACGCAGACGCCTTCGACAAGGATCCCTCCGATGCCGCCTATGAGCGCATCGTCGACCGCCTGCTCGCGTCGCCGCAGTTCGGCGAGACCTGGGGCCGCCACTGGCTCGATCTCATGCGGTACGCCGAAACGCGCGGCCACGAATACGACTACCTGCTCCCGAACGCGCACTACTACCGCGACTACGTCATCCGCGCCTTCAATGCCGACCTCCCGTACCCGCAGCTCGTCCTCGAACACGTCGCGGGCGATCTGCTTCCGGAGCCGCGCCTCAATCCCGCGGACGGTTCGAACGAATCCGTGCTCGCGACGGGCTGGTGGTACCTCGGCGAGTGGCTGCACTCGCCGGTCGACACCCGCGTCGACGAGATGGACCGCGTCTCCAACCAGATCGAAGTCTTCGGCAAATCCTTCCTGGGGCTCACGATCAGCTGCGCCCGCTGCCACGACCACAAGTTCGACGCGATCTCGCAGAAGGACTTCTACGCGCTCGCCGGGTTCCTCAAGAGCTCGAATTACCGGCAGGTCCGCTTCGACACGATCGAGGCCGAGAAAGGCGCCGCGCGGGAACTGGAGGCCCTCCGCGACAGGAGCGAGGCGACGGCCGTCGACGCGGCCCTCCGCTCGGCAAGACGCGGCCTCGATCGCCTCGCCGACTATCTTGAGGCCGCGCGCGACGCGATGAGCGTCTGCACCGGCTGCGCGGACGACATCGTCTTCGACGACTTCGAGTCCGGCAATTACGCAAACTGGACCGTGGAGGGAACGGCGTTCGGAGCCGCGCCGCAAACCGCGGAAACGGTCGCGACTTACCAGGGGAAGATCGGCGCCACCGGGAAGTACTTCGTCAACTCGCACAACGTGCGGAAGGGCGAGGACATGGCCGCGGGCGACCGCCACACCGGCAGGCTCACGAGCAACCCCTTCCGCATCGAGCGCGACCATATCGCGTTCCTCGTCGACGGCGGCGCGATCGAGGGGAAGACCTGCATCAACCTGCTCGTCGACCGCCGCGTCGTCCTGTCCGCGACCGGACGGAACAGCAACGCCATGGCCCCGCAGCGCTGGGACGTCCGCGCCTGGCGGGGAAAGGAGGCGCGGATCGAGGTCGTCGACGACGCCACGGGCGGCTGGGGCAATATCGGCATCGACGAAATCGTCTTCACGGACGGCGGCATCCCGTCGCCGGGGCGCGAGAAGATCGCGGCGATCGCCGACGCGCGCAAGCTCGACGCCGCACGGCTGGCCGCATGGGTCGAGCACCTGCGGCGCGCCGGCGCCGATCCGTCGGATCCGTTCCACGCGTTCGCGTCGGTCGTGAAAGGCGAGACTGCCGCGGCGGTCCTGGCGCGGGAGCGGTCGCGGGAGGCCGCGGCCGCGCACGCCCTCGACGGCGTGGAGATCATCGCCGACTACACGAAGCCCGGACCCGCCGAGTGGTCGCAGGACGGCGTCACGTGGCGCCGCGGGAACTCCGGGGACGCGCTGTGGGATGCGAAGGGCCTGGCCGGCGTCGCCCCTTATGGCGCCCTGCGCGAGGATCCCCTGTGGCAGTTCCTTCGCAGCGCCCCGAAGGCGCAGGTGGAATCCAGCCACCGCGGCTGGGACGACTCCGGCCGGCGCGCGCGGACGGCGACGTTCACGATCACGAAGCCGACTCTCCATACCCTCGTGCGCGGCGCGGGGCGGCTCTTCGTCGAGATGGACGGCCACCGCCAGATCAACGGGCCGCTGCACGCGTCGACGGTCGCGGCATCGAAAGACCCGGGGCTCCGCTGGGTGTCGCAGAACGTGCGCTACTACGTCAGTCCCGAGCCGGCGAAGCCGCTGCACCGGGCCCACCTCGAGTTCAGCCCCGACTCGCCGGACTTCGAGGTGCTGATCGTCGCGCAGGGCGACGCCGCGCCGGGGAATCCCGTCGACCGTCCGCCGCGCTTCGTGCTGGACGCGCTGCGGGAGGCGACGTCGCCGCGCGCGCTCGCGGAATCCTATCAGGCCCGGCCGTCGGAGCTCGACGGGTGGCTGCTGCGCCACCCGGAACTGGCGGGACCGCCCGCGCCGGAAGCCGCCGACCATGCCGCGGCCCGCGCCCGGATCGCGGCCACGGTGAAGCCCGAGTCCCGCCTCGCGCCGGCCATCATGGCGGGTTCCGCGTCGGACGAGGTCCTTCTGATCCGGGGCAACGCGGCCACGCCCAAGGAGTTCGTGCCCCGCCGCTTCCTCGAGGCCTTCGGAGGAGGGGGCGGGGACCGGCTCGATCTCGCGCGCCGCATGATCGACCCGGCCGTCACGCCCCTGGCCCAGCGCGTGATCGTCAACCGCCTCTGGCATCATCTCTTCGGCCGCGGCCTCGTGCCGACGGTCGACGACTTCGGCAAGATGGGCCTGCCGCCCGAGCACGGCGAGCTGCTCGACTTCCTCGCGCTGGAATTCGCGCGCGACGGCGGATCGATCAAGCGGATGATCCGCGAGATCGTCCTCTCGGCGGCGTATCGCCGGTCGACCGTGGCCTCCGCGATGGCGATCGAGACCGATCCCGGCAATGCGCTGCTCCAGCACCGCGATCCGCGCCGGGTGACCGCGGAGGCGCTCCGCGACGCCATGCTCGCCGTGTCCGGCCGTCTCGACCTGACGCCGCCCGAACGCTCGATTCCGATCCATCTCGACGGCTTCCAGGACGGCCGCGGCCGGCCGGGCGACGGCCCCGTCGACGGCGCCGGACGGCGCAGCGTCTATCTTGCCGTGCACCGCAATTTCATCTCGTCGATGCTGCTCGCCTTCGACTTCCCTCAGCCGTTCTCGGCGATCGGGCGCCGCAGCGTCTCGAACGTCCCCGCGCAGTCCCTGATCCTCCGCAACAACCCCTTCGTCCACGAACAGGCCGCGTCCTGGGCGAAACGCGTCGCCGCGGATCCGGGGCCCGCGCGGGAGCGCATCGACGGCATGTTCCGCGCCGCCTTCGCGCGACCCGCGACGTCCGACGAGACGGCCGGCGCGCTCCAGCTTCTCCAGGACGTGGCGGCGATGAAAGGGCTCGACGCGAACCACGTCGATGTCTGGAAGGAACTCGCGCACACGCTCTTCCAGGCGAAGGAATTCCTCTTCATCCGCTAGGGGACGATATGGCGCACGAATGCGGCCGGGTCCGGGAGGCGTTGACGCGGCGCGCGATGCTCGCGCAGACCGCGACGGGCTTCGGCGGGCTCGCGCTATCGGCACTCTTCGCGGATCCGAAGTCCGCATTCGGCGACCAGGGCGGGCAGCGCGGCGTCCATTTCGCCCCCCGCGCGCGCAACGTCATCTTCCTCTATATGGACGGCGGGCCGTCGCAGGTCGACACCTTCGACTACAAGCCGATGCTCGAGAAGCATCACGGGAGGAATCCTCAGCAGGTGATCGGCAGGGTCGAGAAGACCCAGTTCGACAACAACGGCACCGTCATGCGCTGCCCCTGGACCTTCCGCCGCCGCGGGGAGAGCGGCCTCTGGGTGAGCGACCTCTTCCCGAACATCGGCGGCTGCATCGACGAGCTCTGCGTCGTTCGCTCCATGACCTCGAACTTCTCGGAGCATACGGCGGCGAACTACTTCCTCCACACGGGGAACGGATCCCAGGGCCGGCCGAGCATGGGCGCCTGGGTGAGCTACGGCCTCGGCAGCGACAACCAGAACCTGCCGGGCTTCATCGTCCTCAACGGCGGCCTGATCCCCGTCGGCGGCCTCGACAACTTCAACAGCGGTTTCCTCCCCGCCTCCTACCAGGGCTCCTTGTTCCGTCCCGCGGATCCGCCCGTCGCCAACCTGCGGCGGCTCGAGTCGACGTCCGCCCTCCAGAAGCGGAAGGCGGAGTTCGTCAAGTCGCTCGACGGCCTTGCGCGCGCGACGCCCGGCTATGACGAGCAGTTCGAGTCGGCGATCCGCAATTACGAGCTTTCGGAGAACATGGAGGCGGTGGCGCCGGAGACGATGGATTTCTCGAAGGAGAGCGACGCGACGAAGTCGCTTTACGGCCTGGATTCGAAAGACCCGGCGACGGCGACCTACGCCCGCCAGTGTCTCATCGCGCGGCGCATGGTCGAGCGCGGCGTGCGCTTCATCGAGCTGACCTGCCCGGCCATCCAGGGTCACGACCGCTGGGACCAGCACGGCGGCCTGCGGAAGGGTCATGAGGACAATGCGCGCGCCGTCGACCAGCCGATCGCCGCGCTGATCCGGGACCTGCGCGCGCGCGGCCTCCTCGACGAGACCCTGATCCTCTGGGCCGGCGAGTTCGGTCGGACGCCGTTCGCCCAGGGGGCGGACGGACGCGACCACAATCCCTACGGCTTCACCGTCTGGATGGCCGGCGGCGGCGTGAAGCGCGGCCATGCCCACGGCGAGACCGACGAGTGGGGCTACAAGGTCGTGAAGGACAAGCTCGAGATGCACGACCTGCACGCGACGATCCTGCACCTGCTCGGCGTCGACCATAAGCGCCTCACTCTCCGTTTCGGCGGCCGCGACATGCGTCTCACCGACGTGCACGGCGAGGTCGTCAGGGAAATTCTTGCGTGAGCAGGGGCCGCGCGACGTAAGATTCTCCGGAGCCCGAATGTCCGGCTCGAGGAGAATCCCCCGATGAATCCCGACGCTCCCGGTCTGATGTCGCGCCGCTCCTTCCTGGTCGCAGCGGCGGCGGCGGTCGGCGGCGGCCTCGGCGCCTGCACGTCGGCCTCCTCGGCCGACCGCTTTGCAGAGGATCCCTTCACGCTGGGCGTTGCCTCCGGCGATCCGGAGCCGGACGGCGTCGTGCTCTGGACGCGCCTGCTTCCGAAACCCGCGGAACCCGACGGCGGGCTCCCGGGCGGCCCGGTCGAGGTGACCTGGACCCTCGCGGAAGACGACGCGATGACGAAAGGCGTCCGGACCGGAAAAGCGGTAGCCGCCGCGGAGCTGGGGCATTCCGTCCACGTCGAAATCGGCGGCCTCGCTGCGGATCGGCCGTACTGGTACCGCTTCCAGGCGGGCGGACAGGAAAGCGAGCGGGGCCGCACGCGGACCCTGCCGGCGAAGGACGCCCTCCCCGCCCGCGTCCGCTTTGCCCTCGCGTCCTGCCAGAACTACGAGCACGGCCTCTTCACCGCCTACGAGCACATGCTGAAGGAGGACGTCGACTTCGTCGCGCACGTCGGCGATTACATCTACGAAACCGTCTCCGCCGCGAAGCTGTTCCGCAAGCATCCGGGCAGGGAGTGCATGACGCTCGACGACTACCGCCGGCGCTACGCCCTCTATAAGGCGGACGCCGCCCTGCGCGCGATGCACGCCGCCGCGCCCTGGCTCGTGACGCCCGACGACCACGAGGTCGATAACAACTACGCGAACGCAATCTCCGAGGAGAAAAAGGTCAAGCCCGAGGATTTTCTCGTGCGCCGCGCCGCGGCCTACCAGGCGTACTACGAGCATCAGCCGCTTAGGATCGCCTCGCTTCCGAAGGGGCCGGACATGATGCTGTACCGTCGCGTCTCCTGGGGGCGCCTTGCGGATTTCCATGTGCTCGACACGCGGCAGTACCGCACCGACCAGCCCTGCGACGACGGCAACAAGCCCCCGTGCCCCGAGACGATGGATCCGAACGGGACGATCATGGGCGCCGTCCAGCGCGACTGGCTCTTCGACGGCCTGGCGCGCTCGGCCGCGTCATGGAACGTCGTCACGCAGCAGGTCATGGTCGCGCGCGTCGACCGGCTGGCGGGCGAGGGGGTCGCGTACAGCATGGATCAATGGCCCGGCTACGAGGTGGAGCGCCGACGGATGTTGAAGCACTTTCACGACGCGAAGATCCCGAATCCGGTCGTGCTGTCGGGCGACATCCACACCAACTGGGCGAACGACCTGATCGCGGATTTCGACGATCTCGATTCGAAGGTCGTTGCCAGCGAGTTCGTCGGGACGTCGATCAGTTCCGGCGGCGACGGCCTGCAGAAGCCCAAGAACCTCGAGGGGATCCTCGCGGACAACCCCTTCGTGAAGTTCCACAACGCGGAACGCGGCTACGTGCTCTGCGAGGCGACCGGGAAGACCTGGCGCAGCGACTACCGGACGGTTCCGTTCGTGCTCAAGCCCGGCGCCCCCATCAACACGCGGGCGTCGTTCGTGATCGAGACCGGAAAAGCGGGCCTGAAGCCCGCGTAAGGAGGAGTCATGACGGCGATGCTTCTGGCGTTCGCGCTGCTCGCCCAGGACACGGTGGACAATCCCGAGTACAAGGGCTGGGCCCCGTTCAAGCCCGGGTCTTCGGTCACCTACAAGCTCGAACGGAACGGGGCGCCGCAGGAGGGGACGCAGAAATCGACGCTGAAGTCGGTGAGCGAGACCGAGGCGGTGATTGAAACGGAGATCGTCCAGAAGGGCGCGGCCGTGGGGAAGCCCTTCGAGCGCAAGATCCCGGCGAAGGTGCCCGCCGAAAAGCAGGGCAAGGTGCTGAAGACCGGCGAAGAGGAGATCGAGGTCGCCGGCAAGAAGATGACCTGCGCGTGGAAGGAGATCGACTCGGCCAATCCGAGCCGGCCGGGGACGATGAAGGTGTGGATCTCCGACGAGATCCCCGGGAAGGGCGCGCGGATCGAGCTGACCGGGGCGAGCGGCGGCAAGAGCGTCATGATCGCCTCGGAGTGGGAAAAGAAATAGCAGTCCCGGCGTCTCCACGCTATCCTGTGCGCCCATGGACCTCCAATATCCGATCGGCCCGTTCAAGCCGCCGCCCGCCACGGCGGCCACGCGGCGCAACAACCTCCAGGAGCTGGCCGCCGGCGTCACGCTGCTGCGCCAGGCGGTGAAGGGCCTGACGCCCGTCCAGCTCGACACCTCCTACCGCCCGGGCGGCTGGACCGTGCGCCAGGTCGTCCACCATCTCCCGGACAGCCATATGAACGGGTATATCCGGATCCGCATGGCCCTGACCGAGGACAAGCCGACGATCAAGACCTACGAGGAGGCCCGCTGGGCGGAGCTCGAGGATGCCCGGCGCGGGGGGGTCGACGTGTCGTTCAAGCTGCTCGATGCGATCCACATCCGCCTGGGGGCGCTGTTCCGGACCCTGACCCCGGACGACTGGAAGCGCGCCTACATCCATCCTGAAAACGGCCGCATGACCGTGGATCACGCGCTTGCGAACTACGCCTGGCACACGAAGCATCACACGGCGCACATCACGTCGCTTCGCGAGCGCATGAACTGGGCCTGAGCCGGAGGAATTCCGGGTCCGCCGCCGGTCGACCCGCTAGAATCGTGGGGGAGGAACCCAGGGGTCTCATCGCGATGGAACCATCTTCCGGTCCGGCACGGCCCACTGCGTCGCTGCGGCTGATGGTGATCATGTTCACCGACCTCGTCGGCTCGACCGCCCTCAAGGAACGGATCGGCAGCGAACAATACCGCCGCCTGAAGGAGAAGCACGACCGCTTCGTGACCCAGGCCCTCGCAATCGCGCCCAGCGGAAAAGTC
>DASQOM010000141.1:0-18275 GCA_035644495.1 Planctomycetota bacterium
ACAGAGGCTTTTGTCACCCCGCTTGGCACCAGGGATTTCGCCCTCGCGCTGGGGTCCGCTACAAGGCGCCCGCTCGGCTTACCTTGGCGGGACTTACACCCGCAAGTGAACAGCAGCTTGGCAGGACGCGCCATGGCTGGACAGTATATCGGCTGGCGCGGAAGCTGCGAAGAGGCGGAGTTACGCGCGACAGAACTCCGCGACAGCGTCCACCACGGTCTCCTGCTGGACGGCCGTCAGTTCGGGATAGATCGGCAGCGCCAGGCTCGTCGCCGCCATCTCTTCCGAGACCGGAAGGGAGCCCTTCCGGAGTCCGAGTCCCGCGAAGCACTCCTGCAGGTGCAGGGGCACCGGATAGTAGACCTCCGAACCGATCTTGCGCCCCGTGAGGAACGCCTGCAACGCGTCGCGCCGCTCCACCCGGATCACGAACTGGTTATAGATGTGCCCCGGGACGTCGGACGGAAGGCCGACTTTCGATCTCAGGCCTGCCTCGGCGAACAGCTTCCGGTACCGCTCTGCGTTCGACCGCCGCCCCACCGTCCATGCCGGCAGGTGCTTCAGCTTCACGCGCAGAACCGCGGCCTGAATCGCGTCGAGCCGGAAGTTGCCCCCCACAACCTTGTGGTAGTACTTCAGCTTGCTTCCGTGCACCCGAAGCACGCGGAGCGATTCCGCCAGCGCCGCGTCGTTCGTCGTCACCAGACCGCCGTCGCCGAAGCCGCCGAGATTTTTCGTCGGGAAGAACGAGAAGCAGCCCATCGCCCCGACGGTGCCCGCCTGGCGGCCCCTGGCGTCCGTCGAGCCGATCGCCTGCGCCGCGTCCTCGATCAGGGCGATCTTGCGCTTTGACGCGGACGCAAGCAGCGCCTCCAGGTCGGCGCAGCGCCCGTAGAGGTGCACCGGCAGGATCACCTTTGTCTTCGGGGTGATCCGCGCTTCTACCTGGCGGGCGTCGATATTGAATGTTTCGCGCTCGATGTCGACGAAGACCGGCATCGCCCCCAGCCGCGCCACCGCCCCCGCCGTCGCGAAGAACGAGTAGGCGGTCGTGATCACTTCGTCGCCCGGCCCGACATTCGCCGCCATGAGCGCCGCCAGCAGCGCGTCCGTGCCCGAGGACATGCCGATCGCGAAGGTCGCGCCGCAGAACCGAGCAACCTCCTTCTCGAGGCCCTGCACCTCGGGGCCCAGGATGAAGTGCTGCGAATCGCAGACGCGGTCGATCGCAGCCCGGATCTCCTCCCGGAGCGGGGCGTACTGCGCTTTGAGATCGAGCAGGGGGACGTTCATGGTTGATTGCCGAAAAGTCGGCAGATTATATGATATGCGTTCGAATGAAAGCCAGCCCGACGGCCATCCCCGGGGTCCTGCTCCTGGAGCCCAAGGTCTGGGGCGACGACCGCGGCAGCTTCTTCGAGTGCTATCGCGAGGACGTCTTCGCCGGGCTTGGCATCCGGGACCGCTTCGTTCAGGAGAACCATTCGTCGAGCCGGATCGGCGTGCTGCGAGGTCTCCATTACCAGCTCGGGAAACCCCAGGCCAAGCTGGTCCGGGTCATCCAGGGAGAAATCTACGACGTCGCCGTCGACATCCGACGCGGGAGCCCCACCTACGGGAAGTGGATGGGAGAAACGCTCTCCGCGGCCAACCGCAAGCAGATCTATATTCCAGTCGGCTTCGCTCACGGATTCCTGGTGACCAGCCCCGTGGCGGAGGTCATCTACAAGGTGACCGACTTCTACGCGCCCAAGGAAGAACGCGGCATCCTGTGGAACGATCCGGAGCTGGGGGTGACCTGGCCCGTCGAGGGCCTCACCCCGATCGTCAACGCGCGCGATGCCGGCTTTCCACGCCTGTCCGCCGCCCCGCGCGAGCAGCTACCCGCCTAGAAAGCGCCGCGCCCAGAGCTCCAGCACGAGCAGCAGCCAGAGGCGGTCGCGGTGGTCGGCCCTCCCCGTCAGGTGCTCCGAGGTCAGCTTTTGAAGTTCCTTCGCCTCCAACAACCCGCGCTTGGAGAGCGTCGCCATCGCATCCTCGAGCATCGGCCTCAGGCTGCCCCGGAGCCACTCCGTGAGCGGGACGCCGAAGCCCATTTTCCCTCGCGTCAGGATCGACGCCGGCAGCAGGTCCTTGAACGCCTCGCGCAGCACCGCCTTGTCGCGCCTCAGCGCCGTCGGCATGCGCAGGGCCAGGTCGACCACCTCCCGGTCGAGGAACGGGCAGCGCACCTCCAGCCCGTTCGCCATCGAGGCGATATCGACCTTCGCGAGAATATCGTTGGGCAAGTACGTCTCGAGATCGGCGAACGCCGCGGCCGCGGCAGGGTCGCCGGCATAGGGGGCGAACGGCCCGGCGATGAAGTCCTCGACCGGAGCGCCGAGACCGAGCGCCTTCCGCATCGGGGGCGTGAAGATGCTGACCAGGTCCGCGTAGAGCTCCCCGAGCGGGGCGCGCGACATCCGGAGCATCCGCCGCGTCCGCTCGCCGTAGTTCGTCCGCCAGGGCTTCAGAGCCACCGCCCCCGCGGCCAGCAGCGCCGCGGGCCAGCGCTTGAGTTTCGCCATCCTCGCGATCCCCTCGTAGCGCCGGTACCCGAGGAACAGCTCGTCGCCGCCGTCGCCCGAGAGCGCGACCTTCACGTGCTTCGAGGTTTCGCGCGAGACGTAATAGGTCGGCACCGCGGACGCGTCCCCGAACGGCTCGCCGAACCGCTCGACCAGCAGCGGCAGCACCTCGACCGCGTTGGCCGTCACCTCGAACTCCCGGTGCTCCGTCTTGAAGCGCGACGCGGCCTCGCGCGCGAACGCGATCTCGTTGAACGACTCCTCGCGGAACGAGATGGAAAAGGTCTTCGTCGGCTGGAAGCAGCTCATGAGACCGGCGACGATCGAGGAGTCGAGTCCGCCCGACAGGAAGGCGCCCACGGGCACGTCGGCCACCAGCCGCTTCCGCACCGCGCGCGAGAGCGCGTCCTTCACCTCCTCGACATAGTCCCCCGGCTCCCCGCTCCCCGGCTCGAGCTCGGGCTTCCAGTAGCGATGCAGGTCGACGCGCAAGCCGTCCCATCGGAGCATATGGCCCGGCGGCAGCTTGCGGACGCCTTCGAGGATCGTCATCGGCGCCGGGATGTAGCCGAAGGCCAGGTAGTGTTCGAGCGCGGCCCGGTCGATCGCCTTCGGGCCCTCCAGCGCCGCCAACTCCGAGGCGAACTGGAAGCGTCCCCCGTCGTGGCGGTAGACGAAGGGCTTCTTCCCCAGCCGGTCGCGCGCGGCGAACAGGGCGCGGCGCTTCGGATCCCAGATCGCGAACGCGAACATGCCGTCCAGGTCCGCGACGCAATCGGGCCCCTTCTCCTCGTAAAGGTGGAGAATCACCTCGGAGTCCGACTTGGTCTTGAACTCGTGGTCGGGCAGCGATGCGCGCAGCTCGCGGAAGTTGTAGATCTCGCCGTTGAAGACGAGGCGCAGATCGCCGCAGCCTTTCATCGGCTGCGAGCCGCCGCTGAGGTCGATGATGCTCAGCCGGCGGAAGCCGAGAGTGTCCTCGAAGTAGCCCTCTTCATCGGGCCCGCGGTGAACGAGCCTCGCCGTCATCCGATGGATATCGGGACCGCCGCCGATCGAACCTGCTATACCGCACACGATCTAGTTCTTCGGCGCGAATTTCTTTTCGCCGCAGGCATACGTCGAACAGCGGCCGTTGAATTCCCAGCAGTCCTCGTGGTGCGGAGTGCCGCAGCGGCGGCAGGTCACCCGGGCGTCGGGGTCGATCTTCGAGCCGCAGATCGGGCAGACGGCGTCGACGGACGGGGCCGAGGTCGACGGCTCCTCGAGGATCTCGATGCCGCTCGCGCGCTGCCAGAAGAGATCGATGCGGTCGTGGAGACGCCCGGCCTGCCCCGCCAGAGCGCCGAGGTCGTCGGGCGCGGAGAGGACGGATTCCTTGCGGACCATCAGGCGTGACGGGTTCAGCGAGACGAGAATGCGGTCGTTCCCCTGGAGGGTGCGCAGGTCTTCGATCGACTGGCGCGCGGCGGGGTCGAGAAACTCCTTCGCGAACTTCTCGTCGTTGGTCTTGACGACGTAGCGCGCGTCGAACTCGGCGTCCCCGAGCCGCACGTTGTTCCCGGGGTCGACTTCCTCGTCGGGGTGGCGCCGGCGGGAGACCTCGAGCCGGTACGGCCAGCCTTCGGGGACGGTGTAGGTCAGCTGGGTATGGAGGGGGCCGCCGACCTGGGCGCCCTCATAGACGGAGAGCAGGACCCGGGCGCCCTGGTGGACGAAGGAGACTTTGGGGCTCTGGAACAGCTGGCGGGTGTGCATCTCGCCGTGCCGTTCCTCGGCGAAGTGCTGCCAGGAGCGGACGAGGTCGGCAAGATCGTGACCGCCGAGCTGGACGCGGCCGGCAGAAGTGCCGGAGGCCTGCCAGGCGTCGCCGCTCGAGTCCCGAAGGAGGTCGTTGACCGTCTGCCAGATCCAGCCCGCCCCGTAGATGATGAAGATGATGACGAAGATGACCAGCAGTTCGTGCATACGACCATTGGACGGCTAGCCGAGGACCATCGTGTCACCGCTCCTCGGGCTCTCGACCACGAGCGGATGAATCTCCAGCTTGCGGGTCTTGGGGTTCACCTTGCCCACCAGGAGGAGGCGGGCCTGGCAGTACGGACACTTGCCGCGCTTGTCGACCATATTGGGGCGGGACACGAGCTTGCGCCCGCAGGGGCATTTGAAGGGCAGCTTTTCCGGGATCTCCGCCATCTCCTGGAAGTGGTCTTCGATGCGGT
This sequence comes from Planctomycetota bacterium, assembly GCA_035644495.1. Lineage (GTDB taxonomy): Bacteria > Planctomycetota > MHYJ01 > MHYJ01 > JACPRB01 > JACQFK01. The sequence goes on from DASQOM010000141.1 coordinate 4,790, forward strand.
ACGATCCCGCCGGGGGCGCCTTCACCGTCGCCGTCTTGCCCGTCTTCGTCACCGTCTTGACCGCGGCGGTCTTCACGACGATGGGCTTGCGGACGGTGGGCGGCGGCGGGCCCTCGATGATGAACGTCTGGCCGCTGCTGTCCGTGTTGCCGAGGTAGACCGCCTCGAGATGCCAGCGGCCTTGGCGGTCCTTGGATCCCGTCAGGAGCAGACGCTGCACGCAGACGGGGCAGCGGCCGTGTCCGTTGACGCGCGACACGGGAACGCGCAGGGCGGCCCCGCACGGGCAGGTGAACCGGACCTTCTCGCCCGCGGCGGGAGGTGGTGCCACGGGCCGGGTCCGAACCGTTCGCTTGATCATGGTCCCTCTCCGGCTTCTATGTCCAACCCTATACTAGCTTCGATTCCGGAACTTGCATCGGATATTTCGAGCGGACGAACCGATCGGCGGAGAATCTCAGCGCGGGAAATCCGGTGGGGGCGGAGCGGGCTAGCTCCCGAAGATGTCGTCCAGCTTTCCCTTCGCGGCCTGGCCGAACTCCTGGGAGATCTTCTCGCCCTCGCTCTTGCGCTCGGCGATGTCGCTGAAGAGTTCGCCCAGCTTCGAGGAGACCTGGCTCGCGTAGAGCCGGACCATGCCGAGGGTGGTCTTGTCGTCGAAGATCACCGCCAGGATCGTGCGCTCGCCGACCAGGGACAGCTGGATGTTGTCCTTCTTGCCCTGGTGGAACATGATCGAGAACTCCTCTTCGCCCAGCAGCTTGGCCATCTGCTTGGTCGCGGCGAAGGAGCCGGCGACGAGGGCGGAGATCGTGTCCATGTCGTACGTGGAGGACTCGCCTTCCTTGGTGACGAGATGGCCGTCCTTGTCGACGAGAAGCACGCAGCGGGCGTTGGCGTTCTTGAGGAAGGTGTTGAGAACCTTGGCGATCTTCTCGATGTCTTCCTTGTAGAAGACCAGTCGGGTGGACCTAAGGGATTCGTCCGCTTTTCCCATCGCCATGTTTTATCCCTCCGGGATTACTGTAGCACAGGTTCGAGGAATCGGCACAACATTCGGGCAACCTACTTCTGCTGCTGCTTCCACGGCGGTGGAGGCGCTCCCTTGATCAGGTCGAAATGCCAGGCCGCCAGGCCGCCGGCGATCAGGATGAGCAGGAAGATCAGGATCATGACGCCCTTGCCGCCGCCCTGCTGGGCCGCGGCCGCCGGGGCCGGAGCGTGCACGGGGGGCGGAGGAGGCGCCACGGGGCGCGGCGGAGGCGGAGCGGGCGGCCGCGCCACCGGGGGCGGCGGGGCCGGACGGGTCGGAGGCGGCGGGGGCGCCGGACGCGCCGCCGGAGGCGGCGGAGGCGCCGGACGGGGCGCGGGAATCGGCGTCGCGCTGGTCGGGGTACGGGGCGGGGCCGGAGGAGGCGCCGCGGGGCGCGCCGGAGCGGCCGCGGGAACGGCGCTCGCGGTCGACTTCACCGGAGCATACTCCTCGTTCAGGCGGTCCACCACCAGCTTTGAAATGCCCTTGAGGGTCTGCATGACCCCTTCGCCCTTCACCGCGACCGCTTCGAAGGTCGGGGCGCCGATCGAGTTCATCTTGGCATTGAGCTCGGGCACGCTCAACGCGCCCGGCAGGTCCCGCTTGTTGTACTGGATCACCACCGGGAGCTTCTTGATGTCGACCCCGTAATCCTTCAGGTTCCGCTCCAGGTTCCGGAACGACTCCAGGTTGTCGTTCATCCGGTTGGGGTCGGAGTCGGCGATGAACGCCACGCCGTCCGCGCCCTGAAGCACCAGCTTGCGGGTCGAATCGTAGTACACCTGTCCGGGGACCGTGTACAGGAAGAGCTTGGTCTTCATCCCGGCCACCTGGCCCAGGTCCAGCGGCATGAAGTCGAAGAACAGCGTGCGGTCCTGCTCCGTCGCGATGGAGGTCAGATTGCCGCGGGCCGTGTCCGGGACCTTCTTGTGGATGATCTCAAGATTCGTCGTCTTGCCCGAAAGGCCGGGACCATAAAAGACGATCTTGCAGTTTACTTCACGGCGCGCAAAGTTGATTTGGACCATGGATGTAGCGCGAGAATATTACCCCGACAATCCCACCGTGTCAAATCCGCGACCGAATCCCGGCGCGGAATACCTCATGCCATACTTCCCAGGTTCTTGATCTTCCGACCGGCCGACGCGACCGCCAGCATCGTGAAGTCGATGTTGATGTGCTTGTCCAGCACCACGACGAGGTAGGCGTCCCCCGTCTCCGTGAAGATCATCTTGCCGTACGTCGAGTTGAACAGGTAGCGCGTGAAGTTGTTCGACCCCAGCTCCCGCAGGGAGGAATTCACGCGCTGGATCGAGTTCGACGCGATCGCCGCCACCATGTCGCCGTTCAGCGGCGGCAGGATCTCCGAGGCGACGACGACGCCGTCCCGGGTCACGATCATCGACCCTTTGACGCCGACTTCCTTGTTCAGATTGATGAGGACTTCTTTCATGTCCTTTTATCCTACGGAGAGCAAGGAGACGAACTTCTCCACTGCCGCGTTCAGATCTTCCTTCTTGGCGGGCGCGTCGGCCAGGATGCCGACGATGTAGCCCTTCCACTCCGCCATGGCCACGCGGCCGACGGACGTGTCGAGTTCCCCGCTGACGAACGTCCCGATGTCCATCTTCCGTGACGCGTCCTCGGAGCACTGGTAGATGTCCTGCAGGAACTTCGTGAAGCGCTCCTTCGGCACCATGCCGCGGGTGTGCGAGGCATACTGGGTGCCGTCGCGCATCAGGACCGCGGAACACTTGTACCCGTTCATGCCCTCGAAGCCGACCAGGAAGGCCTCGATCTTGCTGCGGTCCACCTGCGCGGCGGACGCTCCCGAGCTGGGGTCGAAGATCCGGCGGATATGCTCGCCCTCGGGGGTGAGCTCCCGGCGGGTTTCGATCTCCGCGACGGCGTCGTCCAGGCTCGGGGTGGCCTTCGCCAGGTTCTCGCTGATGAAGCGGTAGAGGGTCTCGGCGTTCGTGTCGCCGGGATTCGCCCGCAGCACCTGCTCCAGGATCGGCTTGGACTTGTAGAACGAGCCGGCCTCGCTGAAGAGGCGGGCCAGGTTGACCAGGGCCTTGTAGTTGTTCGAGTTGATCGAGGCGGCCTTCTCGAAGTGGTGGATCGCCTCGGTGAAGTCGTTCGCCAGGAAGTCCGTGTGGAAGCGGTCCATGCGGATCAGGCCCGAGATCAGGTGCAGACCGTCGCTCTGGGGATACTTCGCGAGCCCTTCCAGGGCGGTCTCGAAAGCCTTCGTCCGGTTGCCCAGTTCGCTGTGATAGATGGAGGCCAGGCGCTCATACAGCGACTTTCCGGGGCTGCGCCGCAGCGCTTTGCTGATCTCCGTGATCTCGGCCTGGAGCTGGAGACGCCGGACGTTCTGGTAGGTCGTCTGGACCTTTTCGCTGTTCGGAAATTTCTCGACCGCCTTGCGCGCCATCTCCAGGGCTTTCGCCTCGTCGGCGGCGGCCATGTACCGCTCGATGAGCGAAACCATGTTCTGAGGCGTCGGATTGGCCAGCACCTCCCGTTCCAGATCGTTGAGGTGCCGCCGCTTGGTCCCGTCGAAAAGCCCCATCAAAACCCTCCGAGCGACTGAGTGTACCCCACCCCGCCCGAATCTGTCAAACAATCCCAAAACCGGGGCGCGGCACTGCTGTTTCGGCCGTTAGTTGAGCTCGACTGCATAGACTCCGTCGTCATTGCCGAAATAAACGGCCGTCTTCCCGACCGCCGGAAGCGCGCGGATCTTGCCCTTCACCTTCATCTTCCACGCGAGCGAGCGGAGGTTCAGGTCGAAGGCATACAGCGACTGGTCGTCGCTCCCGAAGATGAGCAGCGAGCCTGCGGCGGCGACGCCCCCTTGGATCGGGCCCTGGGCGTCGAAGTTCCACAGCAGTTCCCCGCTCCCCGCGTCCAGGAAGGACACCCGCCCCTCCCTGCCCGACGTGCAGATCGTCCCGCCGATCCTCGCGATCCGGCCGGTCACCCCCGAAGACATGCGCTGCCGCCAGAGGCGCGCCCCCCTTCGGGGATCGATCGCGTAGACCGCCGGGTCCGATCCGGACACGTACAGAATCCCGTCGGCCACCGTCATCGCGCCGGGCGTCCCGTCCAGCCGCAGCTTCCACGCCTCGTCCTCGGGACGCGGCCCCTTCAGGCCCAGGATCGTCCCGTCGATGCAGGCGATGATGATGAGGCCTTCCACGGAGACCGGCTCGACCCGGCTCTCCGACGGGATCTCGCGCTTCCACTGGGCCTCGCCGGTGGCGGAGTTCACCGCGTGCACCATCTTGTCATAGGTCGTCACGACCGCCAGGGCGCCGTCGGCGGAAAGCCCGGGAGGGCCGGAGAGGCGGTCGCCGCTGTCGTAGCGCCAGACCACCCGCTCGGAGGACTTCCGGGGATCGATGGCGACCAGTTGCGTCGATGTCGAGACATAGACCCTCTCGGGACCCGCCTTGGGCGTGCCCTCGATGGTTCCGTCCAGCGACTCATACCAGGCGACCCGCTTCGGGTTCGTCTTGATGGCGAAGAGGCGGCTGCCGCCCGTGACGAACAGCGTGTCGCCCTGCAGGGCGGGCTCGTTCGAGGTCGACATCCCCAGCGGGAGCACCCACTGCTCGCGTTTCTCGGTCAGGTCGACCTGCATGCGGCCGACGCTCTTATCCTTCACGTCGCGCTCGACGCTCCCATAGCCCGACTTTTCGAACAGGAGGCGCACCGACTCCGTAGGCTTCATCTTGTAGCGGACAGGCGCGTCCCCGGTCTCGCCCAGAACCAGGCCGGAACGCAGGCTGGTGACACGGACACCCTGCGGCCGCGTCACGATTTCGATGGGATACATGGCTCCGCGGGCGGGGTCCGTGTTCGGGAACTCGGTGAGCAGGCGGTCGATGAGGAGCGCGGCATCGCGGAGCTTGCCGTCCTTCTCGAGCTGGTCCGCTTCCGCTTTGAGCGCAAAGGCCTTCCCCACGAAGCGCTCCAGCTCCTGCATGAGCTCTTCGCCCTTCTTGACGTACTCGGGGTTCTTCTTGGACTCCGCAAAGTCGCGCAGCTCCCGGGCGCGCTGCAGCGCCTGGGCGGGACGGTTCAGGCGGTCGTCCTCGATGAGCACCAGGAGGGTGCGCATCTTCTCCATCGCCTGGCGGTCGGCCTCCTCCTCGCGCTCCTTCTTGTCCTTCATCCAGGACTGCTGGGCCGCTTCGAGCTCGCGCAGGAAGGAGGACGCGCGCGTCTTCTGGGAGGGGCTGTAGCTCCTCTGCATGAAGTCGTCGATATGCCGCCGGGCCTCCACGAACAGAAACTTCCTCATCTGGTCGCGGGAGGTCTCGATCGCCACGTCCAGCTCGCGCCTGGACGTCATCTCGTAATAGCCTGCCGCCGCGCCCGCCGTGGCCAGGAGCGCGACCGCCGCGATCAGCGGGATCTTCAGGTTCGCCTTGGGTTTCGGCTTATAGACCTCGGACTTGGGCGCCTTCGGGGTCGGATGCACCGACGACGGGCGCTTGACGAGGACCTCCCGCAGATCCTTCTCGAGCCGCTCCGCCTCCACCGGGTTGGCGGGCATGTTCTGCTTGATGAAGTCCAGGTCCTCCGCGAGTTCCTTCTTCAGGTTGGCGCGGTGCAGCGCCTTCGCCCGATACACCCGGAATTCCAGGTCGTTCGGATCGGCTTTGAGCAGGCGGTCGCAGAGGGCCCGTGCCCTCGGCAGGTCCGGCGCCATCAGAGCCTGCGCCACGAGGACCTTGGCGATGCGCTTCCCCTCCTCGAGGTTGCCCGCGGCCGCATGCACCTCGAACATCCCCATCTGGATGCCGGGATCGTCCGGGTTCGCCGCAGACGCGCGCTGCATGTGGTCCATGGCGCGGTCCAGGTCGCCCTGCTCGAGGAAGATCCGACCGGCCTTGACGTGGTAGTTCGACGCCTCCTTGCCGAGGCCCTCGCCCTCGAGGAACTTGGCGACCTGCGAGATGACCTTCGCGTCCTCGGGCGCCTGCGCCGCCGCCGCGAGGTACATCCGCATGCCGCGCTCGCGGTTGCCCTCCGCCATCCGCTTGACCGCCAGGTCCATGGTCTCCGGCACCGTCAGCAGCCGGACCCGGCCGCGATTGTAAAGGTCGACCAGGACCTTGCAGGCCTCGAACTTGGAGACGCCCGTATTCTCCACGATCTCCGAGATGGGCAGGCGACCGTCCACCAGCCGGTACACGCGCTTGGCGATATCCTGGGAGATCTTGTCCTCCTCGTGCCGGTCGCTGTCGGAGACGAACGTGAAGATGGAGTCGATCGAGGGGATGGTCTGGTTGATGATGACCCACTCGTCCGAACGGCGCACCGCCTCGAGGAGCAGGCCGTTCACGTCGAACGAGAGCTTGGTGACCTGGGCGTCCGGGTCCTTCAGCTCGTCGGCCGCGGGACCTTCGACGAACTCGAAATTCGCCTTCTTCCAGAGAAACAGGTCGTAGATCTCCTCCTCGATCTGCTCCCGGATGATGCGCTGGATCTCCTCCTGGGTGACGACGCCGCTTTCGACGAGCACCTCGCCGACCATCTTGCGCTGGATGCGGCCGTTCTCGAGGGCGTCCTCGAGCTGCGCCTCGGTGACATTGCCCGCGCGCAGCAGCATGTCGCCGATCTTCAGGCCCTTGCGCTTGCCCGAGGAGAGGAGCTGCACGCCGGTGGCGCCGAAGAAGACGCACTTCCGGCTCTCGGAGTCCTGGACGATGAGGGTGCCTTCCTTCTGGCTCATCGAGATCATCTGGAAGACCTCGCCGAGACCGATCGTTGAAAGGTCGCCCTTGAATGACATGAGTCCTCAGTGTTCCGGCGGCGCGAATCCCTCCCTGAGCCACCCCAGACGACAGGGACCGCCGACACCAGTCCGCCTTAGAATATCGCCTGAATTCTCATTTTCCAAGAGAGGCTCCGAATTTGCGGCAGGGAGGCCTTTCGAAGCGCGGCGTGTGAACGGAACCGGAGGAAGAGCCCCGGTTCTACTATTTGGAACCCGTGCGGGCCCAGAAATCCTCGAACTCGACCGCCAGCTCGAAGTCGGTGCCGCGGCCGAAGCGGATGGGCCGGCAGAGCGCCCCGATGCCCTTGTACTTGTCCGACGTGAACGTCACCCGGACGCGGAACGCGCTGGCCGGCAGGACCTTCTTCTTCAGCTTGATCCGGGTCAGGAGCGCGCCCCTCAGGCTGACGTCCCGGACGACCGCGCTGCCGTCGTTGACCTTCTTCCCCACCAGCGTGAGGATCTCCACCTTCGCCGGGAGATGAACCTCGTTGCGGACCCAGCGGCGGAAGTACCGTCGGGCGTCCAGGGAGGGCAGTTTCGGAGCCATCGTCTCTAGCATGTCTCTTGTGTTACGGCCGGAGCCTCCCGGTCGGGAGGCTCCGGCCAGAATAATCCCGTTCGACGCTACTTCTTCCCCCTCTTCTTCGGCTTCCCCTTGGACTTCGCCCTGAGCACCGCGTGCGCCGCCGCCAGCCGCGCGATCGGCAGCCGGTACGGGGAGCAGGAGACATAGTCCAGCCCGGCCCCGTGGAAGAAGATCACCGAGTCCGGATCGCCGCCGTGCTCGCCGCAGACGCCGATCTTCATGCCGTCGCGCACCGCCCGGCCCTTCTCCACCGCGCCCTTCACCAGGCCGCCGACGCCGACCTGGTCGATCGACACGAACGGATCGATGGGCAGGATCTTCTTGTCCACGTACGGCAGCAGGAACTTGCCCGCGTCGTCGCGCGAGTAGCCGAACGTCATCTGCGTCAGGTCGTTGGTGCCGAACGAGAAGAACTCGGCCTCGGTCGCGATCTGGTCCGCGACGATGGCGGCGCGCGGCACCTCGATCATCGTGCCCACGAGATACTTCAGCTTCTTGCCGCGGCGCTTGAAGACCTCCTCGGCGACCTTGACGACGATGTCCTTCTGATTCTTCAATTCCTGCACGGTGCCGACCAGCGGGATCATGACTTCGGGGATCACGTTGCCCACGTCGAGCGCCGCCTCGAAGATCGCCTCCGCCTGCATGGCGGTGATCTCCGGGAAGACGATGCCCAGGCGGCAGCCGCGCAAGCCCATCATCGGGTTGAACTCGTGAAGCTCGTTCACCCGCTTGAGCAGCTTCTCGTTCTCTTCCTTGTTCTTGCCGAGGGCCACGTCCACCATCAGCTCCTCGCGCTTGGGGAGGAATTCGTGCAGGGGCGGGTCCAGCGTGCGGATGGTGACGGGCTTGCCCTTCATGACGTCGAAGAGACCGAAGAAGTCGGCCCGCTGGAAGGGCAGCAGCTCCTTGAGCGCCGCCTTGCGGTCCTCTTCCGTCGTCGCCAGGATCATGCGCTGCACGACCGGCAGGCGGTCGGGCGCGAAGAACATATGCTCCGTGCGGCAGAGGCCGATGCCCTCGGCGCCCAGCGCCATGGCGGCCTTCGCGTCGCGCGGGATATCGGCGTTCGCGCGGACCTTCAGGGTGCGGACCTCGTCGGCCCACTTCATGAACGTGTCGAAGTACTGGAAGGTTTCCGACTCGGAGGCCTGCATCTTGCCGGCCAGGATCTGCAGGATGTCGGAGTCGCGCGTCGGCACGTCGCCGACGAACACCTCGCCCGTCGTGCCGTCGATGGAGACGTAGTCCCCTTCGGAGATCGTCGTCGAGCCGACGCTGAACCTGCCGCCGTGCTCGTCGACCTTGATCGCGGAGCAGCCGACGACCGACGGCTTGCCCATCTGGCGGCCGACGACGGCCGCGTGGGACGTCATGCCGCCCGTGGCGGTGAGCACGCCCTTCGCCGCAGCCATGCCCTCGATGTCGTCGGGCGACGTCTCTGCGCGCACGAGCAGGACCCGCTCGCCCTTGGCCGCCATCTCGACGGCCTTCTCCGCGGTGAACGCGGCCTTGCCGGCGGCGGCGCCCGGCGAGGCGTTGAGGCCCTTGGCGATCGAGCCGATCTTCTTCCGCTCGACCGGATCGAAGATCGGGTGCAGCAGCTGGTTGAGCTGCATCGGATCGACACGGAGGATGGCCTCCTCCTTCGTGATGAGCTTCTCCTTCACCATCTCGACGGCGATGCGCACGGCGGCATGGCCGGTGCGCTTGCCGCTGCGGGTCTGGAGCATGTACAGCTGCTCGTCCTCGACGGTGAACTCGAAGTCCTGGATGTCCCGGTAGTGCTTCTCCAGGTCCTTCGTGATCTTGTGCAGCTGATCGTAGGCCTTGGGCATGATCTGCTTCAGCTGCGCGATCGGCTGCGGGGTGCGGACGCCGGCTACGACATCCTCGCCCTGGGCGTTGATGAGGAACTCGCCGTAGAACTTGTTCTCGCCGGTGCTGGGATCGCGGGTGAAGCCGACGCCCGTGCCCGACTTGTCGCCCGAGTTGCCGAACACCATCGCCTGCACGTTGACCGCCGTGCCCATCTCGTCCGGGATCTTGTTCATCTTCCGGTACGAATTGGCGCGCGGATTCTGCCACGACTTGAAGACGGCGTCGCGCGCGAGGCAGAGCTGCTCCCAGGTGTCCTGGGGGAACTCGCGGTTCGCGCGGGAGCGGAAGTGGTCCTTGAAGACGACCGAGAGCTCCTTCAGGTCGTCGGCCGACAGCTCGGTATCGCTGTGCACGCCGCGCTCCTGCTTGCGCTTGTGGAAGTGCTCCTCGAACTCGCCCTTGGGGACGTCGAACACGACGTCCGAGAACATCATGATGAAGCGGCGGTAGCAATCGTACGCGAAGCGCGGGTTCTTCGTCATCGACGCCAGGCCTTCGACCGTGGCGTCGTTCAGGCCCAGGTTGAGGATCGTGTCCATCATGCCGGGCATCGACACCTTCGCGCCGGAGCGGACGGAGACCAGCAGCGGATTCCTGGGGTCGCCGAGCTTCTTTCCGGCCGCCTTCTCGAGCTGCGCGAGATACTGCTTCTGCTCGACATCGATGCTCTTGGCCGTCTTGCGGCCGTTCTTGTAGTAGTCCATGCAGACGAACGTCGCGAGGGTGAATCCGGGGGGCACCGGGATGCGGGCCTTGCTCATCTCGGCGAGGCCGGCGCCCTTGCCGCCCAGGATGTCCTTCATGTCGGCGGTGCCGTCCGCCTTGCCGCTGCCGAAGAAGTAGAAAGCTCTCATTTTGCGCACGCACAAGAACGCGCCAGGGGCGCATAGGTCCAGTCCGGCGGGTAGGCGTAATGCCAGCCGTCGGCACGTCTCACCTGGGTCCGGTACCATGACAGGGTCCGGCCCTTCAAGAAGTCGATGTCGTCCGGGGTGAAGTCGAGCGTGTAGATCGTCATAAACTTCACGATTCTGAAGTCCCGGCTCACGCCGAAATCGGGGCTGCAGAGGCGCAGCCGGCCGTCGGCCACCGCGTGCACGCGGAGCGACGCGACCATGCGGCGCGGCGGTTCGAAGGAAGCGAAGGCCAGGTAGAACGCCTCGGCGGGCAGGAACTTCATCGCCGCCGGCGACAGGATCTTCTGCGCCGTCCCGTACTCCCCCGCCGCGATCAGCTCCTGGAAGACAGGGAACACCTGGGCGGGGTCCTTCAGACGCTCGCGGACGCGGTCCATGTCCGGGGCCTGGACGAGGGCGCAGACGGAGATCAAGAGGAGATTCATCAGGAGCCGGAATTGTAGAGATGTTGTCCCGGGGTGTCAATTCTCCGAGGCCGAAGCTGGCGCATCCTTTTCATTTGACCCCTCGGGCGGACAGGGGCATAATTTTAATCTGATGCCGCCACCCACCACCGCCCGCAAGCTCCTCGGAAAGATCCTCGAGGAGATGAAGGTCGTCAGCGCGATCCAGGTCAAGACCGCCCTCAAGAAGCAGATGACCGAGTCCGGCAAGAAGCTGGGCGAGATCCTCATCGAGATGAACGCGGCCAACGCGTCGCAGATCACCGAGGCGCTCGCCCGGCAGTTCGACTACCCCTACGTCGACCTCAAGAGCCTGAAGATCAACCCCGAGGTCACCAAGGCCGTCCCCCGCAACATCTGCGAAGAGAACAAGATCTTCCCGATCAAGTCGAACGGGCGCCACATCACGGTCGCGATGCACGACCCGCTGGACCTCTTCGCGCTGGACAACCTGAAGTTCATCCTGAACATGGAGATCGACATCGTCCTCGCCCCCAAGGAGACCATCGAGGGGGCGATCGACAAGTACTACGGCAACAAGGCCAAGTCCCAGATGTCCGAGACCATCGAGCAGGCCGCCGCCACCCAGGCCGACATCAAGGTCCGCGGCGCCGAGATGGACTCGGGCGACGCCGGCGAGGACGACGCGCCGGTCATCAGGTTCGTGCAGGTGATGATCGCGGAAGCCTGCAAGCAGCGCGCGAGCGACATCCACGTCGAGCCGATGGAGGACCGCCTCCGCATCCGGTACCGCGTGGACGGCATCTGCCGAGAGGTCCAGGCGCCGCCCAAGCGGCTGCAAGGCGCCGTGCTCTCGCGCATCAAGATCATGGCCGAGATGGACATCGCCGAGAAGCGGAAGCCGCAGGACGGCCGCATCCGCATCTCGGTCGACAACCGTGAACTGGACATCCGCGTCAGCGCCCTTCCCGCCACGCACGGCGAGTCGATCGTCATGCGCTTGCTGGACAAGAAGGGCGGCCTCCTCGGTCTCGAGGAGATGGGTTTCCACTCGGCCGACTACAAGCGCTTCCGCAGCCTGATCAAACGGCCCAACGGCATCATCCTCGTGACGGGGCCCACCGGCTCCGGCAAGACGACGACGCTCTATGCGGCGCTCAAGGAGCTGAACCGTCCGGACGTCAAGATCATCACCGCCGAGAACCCGGTCGAATACAACCTGGTCGGCATCAACCAGGCGCAGGTGAAGGCCCACATCGGCATGACGTTCCAGCGCATCCTGCGCGCCATGCTGCGCCAGGCGCCCAACATCATCCTGGTCGGCGAAATCCGAGACGAGGAGACGGCCGAGATCGCGATCCAGGCCGCCCTCACCGGCCACCTCGTCTTCTCCACACTGCACACGAACGATGCGCCTGGCGCCCTGACGCGCCTCATGGACATGGGCGTGAAGCCCTTCCTGGTCGCGTCCTCCATTCAGGCCGCGATGGGTCAGCGCCTCGTCCGCGTCCTCTGCCCCCATTGCAAGGAAGTCGACCCGGAGCCCGATCCGACCTCGCTGGCCGCGCTCAGCATCCGGCCGGAGGATCTGAAGGGCCGCAAGATGTACCGCCCCGTCGGATGCGATTCCTGCAAGGGCTCCGGCTACCGCGGCCGGAAGGGCATCTTCGAGCTCATGGAGATGAACGGGACCATGCGGGACATGGTCTTCAAGAAGGAGCCCGTCCAGAAGATCAAGGAACAGGCCCGGGTCAACGGGATGGTCACCCTCCTCGAAGACGGCGTCCGAAAGATTTTCGACGGGATCACGTCGCTCGACGAGGTCGCGACCATCACCCACCGCGAGGACATCACGTATTGAGAGGTTCCCCCCCAAGTTTTCTCCCTTCAGGTTCGTCCTGAAGTCGGGCGACACAATGCTGGGCCCAGAACCCTAAGGAGACGCCATGGCCGTCGAACTCAACAAACTCCTCCAGCTCGTCGTCGACAAGAAGGCCAGCGACCTTCACCTGACCGTCGGCCAGGCGCCCACCCTCCGGCTTCACGGCAATCTTCGCCAGCTCAACCTCCCCGCGCTGACTCCGGACGACACGATCTCCTTCATGAAGGCGATCACCCCCGAGCGCGCCCAGCAGGAGCTCAAGGAAAAGGGCGGTTGCGACTTCGGGTTCTCCTTCGAGAAGAAGGCGCGCTTCCGCGTCGCCGTCTATATGCAGAAGGGCCAATGCGGCATCGCGCTGCGGCTCATCCCGAACAAGCTGCTCGCCTTCGACGAGATCGGCCTGCCGCCCTCGACGAAGAACCTGCTGTTCCGCCCGCGCGGCCTGGTGCTGGTCACCGGCCCCACCGGCTCGGGCAAAACCACGACCCTCGCGACGATGATCGACTTCATCAACACCGAGGACGACTGCCACATCATCACGGTCGAGGATCCGATCGAGTACTACCACGAGCACAAGAAGTCGATCATCACCCAGCGCGAGGTGGGCGTCGACGTCGGCTCCTTCGCCGAGGCGATCCGCCGCGGGCTGCGCATGGACCCGGACGTCATCCTCGTCGGCGAAATGCGGGACCTGGAGACGATCCAGACCGCGATCACGGCGGCCGAGACGGGCCACCTGGTGTTCGGCACGCTGCACACGACGGGGGCCGCGCGCACGATCAACCGCATGGTGGATGCGTTCCCGGTCGAGCAGCAGGAGCAGATCCGCGCCCAGCTGTCGACGGCCCTGCTGGCGGTGATTTCGCAGGCTCTGCTGCCGAAGGCGGAGGGCTCGGGCGTCGTGGCGGCGTTCGAGATCATGATCATCACGGACGCCATCGCACACAACATCCGCGAGAACCAGACCCACAAGATCACGAGCTCGA
>DASQOM010000142.1:0-7755 GCA_035644495.1 Planctomycetota bacterium
TCATGGGCGCGTCGGGATCGGGCAAGACGACGCTGATGAACATCATCGGCTGCATGGACCGTCCGACCGACGGCGCCTACTTCCTGGACGACGAGGAGATCTCGAAGCTGAAGCCGGACCGCCTGGCCTATATCCGCAACAAGAAGTTCGGCTTCGTCTTCCAGAGCTTCAAACTGCTGGCGCGGACGACCGCGCTTGAAAACGTCGAGCTACCCCTGCTCTACTGGAACAAGATCGGCCACAAGGACCGCGAGAACCGCGCGCTCGCGTCTCTGACGCGCGTCGGCCTGGCCGAGCGCGTGAAGCACCATCCGAGCCAGCTCTCCGGCGGCCAGCAGCAGCGCGTCGCCATCGCGCGCGCCCTCGTCAATACGCCCCAGATCCTCCTCGCGGACGAGCCCACCGGCAACCTGGACAGCAAGTCCGAGATGGAGGTCATGGGGATCTTCCACGAGCTCCACAAGTCGGGCCTGACGGTGATCCTCGTCACCCACAACCAGGAGATCGCCGACCACGCGCAGCGGATCATCCGCATCCGCGACGGCATCATCCAGGAGGGCGCGGCATGAACCCCTTCTCCACCATCTTCCTGGCGATCCGCCAGCTCGGCCGCAACAAGGTCCGCACCTTCCTCACCATGCTCGGCATCATGATCGGCATCGCGTCCGTGATCGCCATGGTCGCCATGGGCCAGGGCGCGTCCAGCATGGTCGAGAAGCAGATCAGCTCCATGGGGCGGAATCTGATGATGGTCTTCCCCGGCGCGGCCTCGTCGGGCGGCTTCTCCTTCGGCGCCGGCAGCACGACGACGCTGTCGCCGGACGACGCGGCCGCGATCGCCAAGGAGGTCCCCTCCGTCGCCGCGGTGACGCCCGTGGTCCGGACCCGCGGCCAGCAGCTGATCTACAACAACCAGAACTGGGTGCCCGGCAGCCTCATGGGCTGCAGCACCTCCTTCTCCGACGTCCGCGACTGGGAGATCGAGGCCGGCGCCTTCTTCACCGAGCAGGACGTCTTCTCCGCCACCAAAGTCTGCGTCCTCGGCAAGACCGTTTCGGACAACCTGTTCCAGGGCGAGGACCCCGTCGACAAGGTCATCCGCGTGAAGAACATGCCCTTCAAGGTCGTCGGCGTGCTCAGCCGCAAGGGCACGAACGCGATGGGCTCCGACCAGGACGACCTGCTGCTCGCGCCGTGGACGACCGTGAAGCGCGTGCTCCAGGGCTCGGCCTTCAACAACGTCGACCAGCTGCTCGTGACGGCGCAGACGGCGGCCGGCATGGCGGAGGCGCAGCAGGACATGACCACCCTGCTGCGGCAGCGTCACCGCCTGCGCGACAACGAGGAGAGCGACTTCCGCATCCTCCCGATGAGCGAGATCGCGTCGACGATGACGCAGACCTCGCGCGTGATGACGGTGCTGCTCGCCTTCATCGCCTCGATCTCGCTGATCGTCGGCGGGATCGGGATCATGAACATCATGCTGGTGTCGGTGGTGGAGCGGACGCGGGAGATCGGCCTGCGGATGGCGGTGGGCGCGCGCCGCCAGGACATCCTCCTGCAGTTCCTGATGGAGTCGGTGGTGATCTCGTCGTTCGCGGGCCTGATCGGGATGGCGCTGGGGGCGGCGACGGCGATCATCATCTCCCAGGTGCTGCGCTGGCCGACGCTGATCTCGCCGAGCTCGATCGGCCTCTCCTTCGGCGTGTCGTCGCTGGTGGGGATCTTCTTCGGCTTCTATCCCGCGATGCGCGCCTCGCGCCTCGACCCCATCGAAGCCCTCCGCTACGAATAGGGGGCGACTACCGCAGGGGCTTGCCGGGGTCCTGGACGGGGACCAGGGTGATGGCGGTGAAGACGAACTGGCCCAGGTGCGAACCGAGAAACGGGCACTTGAGGTTCGGCGGCACCCACTCGCGGTTGAGCGTGAGCCGGTTCATCCCGCCCTCCCAGTTCAGGATCAACTTCCCGTCG
This sequence comes from Planctomycetota bacterium, assembly GCA_035644495.1. Lineage (GTDB taxonomy): Bacteria > Planctomycetota > MHYJ01 > MHYJ01 > JACPRB01 > JACQFK01. Next base: position 1,975 of record DASQOM010000142.1, read on the forward strand.
AGGAAGATCCGGGCGCTGTTCCGCCGGATCGACGCCTTGATCACCACCGGCTTCCCCACCGGCATCGCCGGCTTCGGAAAGATCGTCTTCTCGTCCTGGGCGCGGCAGTCCTTGCCGTCCAGCATTTCGAACGCGGCGCAGAACCCGGGGTCGATATAGACGGCGAAGTTGATGGAGTCCGCGGAGAGACCCAGGACCAGGAAGTCCTCCTCGGTCCGCTCCACCGTGAGCATCAGATCGTACTCGACGGGCAGCTGCCACGGGATCTGCAGGCGGGGGAAGACGGACTGCGTCGCCATGATCCCGGCGCCCTTCGGGACCCAGACTCCGCCCAGGACGTCTTTTCTCAGGTCGACCAGTTTCAGCAAGTTGATCAGCGACCCCTCGCCGGACGGCGCGCCGACCGCGCTGTCGATCGCCTCGATCCGCTTCTCGATCTTCGACTTCTGGAGCGCGACGGCGGCCGGCAGCGCCATCCCGTAGATCTCCCTCGCGTGGGACATCAGCAGATTCCGGCGCGACGGCAGCTTCTCCTTGTCGGCGAGCGCGTACCAGGCGTCGGCGACGACGACCTGGTCCGCGACGGCCGTCGGCAGCGCGAGCTCCTTTTCCGCGAGCGCCTTCAGGCCCGCGTCCGATCCCTTGACGAGGAAACGCAGGCCCAGGTCCCAGTTCCCCTTCACGAAGCAGAGGAACTGCCCCATCTCGTTGTTCGCCGCGGGATCGTCCGGCGTCTTCGCCAGCGTCTGCAGGACGGACTTCATGGCCGCGAAGCGGGATTTCGCCTCGGAGACCTCTTTCGCACGGACCGCGGCCCGGGCGGTCGCCCGCGGAAGGTTGAGCTTGCGGGCGATCTGCTGGGCGGTCGACGCCGCCTTCTCCGCCGCCTCGTACTGGTCGGCCGCCAGGAGCTCGTCGATCAGGGGATCCAGCGCCTCCAGCAGCGCGGTGTTGTCCTCCGCTGTCTTCGCACTCTTGGCGGCCACGGTCAGGGCCGCGTGCTTCATCGCCGGCCCGTCCACGTCGAAATAGCGCGCCGTCTCGTCGACGGCCGTCAGCAGCGTCTTGAGATCGCCCGTCTGCGCGGCGAAGTCCTGGGCGTCGCGGTAGATCACCCACAGGGCCGCCGGATCCTCGAGCGACTTCCGCGCCTGGTCCAGCAGCGCGCGCGCGAGGATCTGCCGGTCGTTCGCCCCCTTCTTCGCGTACTGCTCCTTATAGAGCTCCTTCAGCAGTTTCTCGGCTTCCTTCTGCTTCGCCGCCTCCGGCACGGGGGCGCGGCGGAAGACGTCGACGGCCGGCACGGGGGGCGGGGTCGGCGCCGCGGGCGGCGCTTTGGGGGCCGGGTCGGCGGGGTCGGCCGGCGGCGGCGCAGGCGCATCCGGCGCGGGAGCCGGGGCCGGGGCGGGCGCCTCGACGACCTTGCCTCCGACGGCAGCCTTCCCGTCGTGGATCAGCCGGCTCAGCTGGTTGACGGCGCGAAGGCGGTCGACGGCGATCTTTTTCTTCTCGGGCGACCCGATCTCCTGGAGCACGAAGTACTTGATGCGCGCTTCCTCGAGCTTGAACCCGGCATCGACGAAGGATTCGACCGAGTTCTTCTGCCGCGCGGCCTCGTAGGCCGCCTTGGACTGCTCGAGGATCTTGTCGGCACGCTCGAGGATCTGGTCGTCCTGGGATTGCTGAGGGCTGAAAGCGGCGAGGGCGAGGCTGAGACCAACCGCCGTCCAGATCCTCCCGGTCGCCATTCAACGCTATATTGGGCCAACTTCCGGACCCGTTCAAGGGGGATTTGAGGGGCCTAGATCAACTCGCGGATGGGCTCGACGCCCGAGTCGACCAGATATTGCGGACGGCCCTGCGGATCGACGACCGTCGCGGTGCGCACGTCGACGCCGACACGATGATACAGGGTCGCGAAGACCTCCTGGAAGGTGACGGGACGCTCGGTCACCTGCGCGCCCTGGCGGTCCGTCGCGCCGATCACCTGCCCCGTCTTCATGCCGCCGCCGGCCAGCACCGCGAACGTGACCGAGGGCCAGTGATCCCGGCTGTTCATCTTGTTGATCTTCGGCGTCCGGCCGAACTCGCCCCACACGACCACCGAGACGTCCTTGTCGAGCCCGCGCTCGTGCAGGTCCGTGACCAGGGCGCTGAGGCCCCGGTCGAGCATCGGGAACTCGACGCGGGACATCGGGAAGTTCATCCCGTCCTCGCCGTGCCAGTCCCAGCGGCTGTAGTTGAGCGACACGACGCGGGCGCCGGCTTCCACCAGGCGCCGCGCGACGAGGAAGTTCTGGATCATGCGCGGCGCGCCGTCGCGCTGATAGCTCAGGTCATTTGAGCCGTAGCGCTCGACGATGCGCGGGTCCTCCTTCGACAGGTCCAGCGCGTCGGCGAGTTTCGACGTGCTCAGGATGTCGATCGCCTGCTGGCCGTAGCGGTCCAGGCCGTCCATCGACCCGGACGCGTCGGAGTCGCGGCGGAAGGTGTCGACCGAGCGGAGCAGCGCCGTGCGGTCGCGGAGGCGCTCGAGCGAGATTCCCTTGAGCGTCATGCCCTCGGGCTTTTCGAGCGGGTCCTTATTGACGAGGTTCATGGGCGCGTGGGCGGCGCCGACGAAGCCGGGGCCGCCGGGCTCGCCCCAGGTGCGGTTGCCCGTCGGATACATGAGCGACAGGTTGGGCGGGACGCTGCGGTCGGCCTCGCCCTCCAGCCGCGAGACGACCGCGGCCATCGAGGGCCAGCCGCCGGGCGGCTTGGATTCCTTGCGGGTGCGGCCGGTCATGCACTGGAAGCCGTCGTGGAGCCCCTCCGAACCGACCACCGAGCGGATGATGGCGAACTTGTCCATCATCTTCGCCATGCGCGGGAACAGCTCGCAGATCTGGATTCCGGGCACGTTGGTCGAGATCGGCCGGAATTCGCCGCGGACCTCGGAGGGCGAATCGGGCTTCAGGTCGAAGGTGTCGTGGTGCGACGGTCCGCCCGGCAGGTAGATGTTGATGATCGCCTTATGGGAGCTGCCGGTGCGCGCGTGGGCATCGATCGAGAGGAGCTGCGACAGGGACAGGCCGCCGGCGGCCATGCCGCCGATCTTGAGGAAGCAGCGACGCGACATCCGCGCCCAATCGGGGTCCTGTCTTCCGTTCGGCCCGCCCAGAATCGTGAGCATCAGTTCCTCTGCATAACCTACGCCCATAGATAGCTCGGCAAGGCCCAAAAGTAACAGGAGACATTCCGGGAGGGCTTCCGGTCGTGCTGAATCGAGGGGCTTAGCAGGGGGGGCGCTGAGCGGGCTGCGTCGGAGGCCTCAGGCTTGAGGCCTGACGCCTTCCTCAGACCTCATTCCCCTCTTTGGTAAACCGCTCCTGGAGCTTGGCCAAGGCGGCCTTCTGGATCTGCCGCACGCGCTCACGGGTGAGCCGGAGCTTGCGGCCGATCTCGTCGAGGGTCATGGGATGGCCTTCATAGAGGCCGAAGCGCAGGCGGAGCACCGCCGCTTCGCGCTCGCTGATCGAGCCGAGCAACAGGGCGATGCGTTCCAGGTCGGCGGGCGTCGAGGCGGACCCCTCGTTGCCGCGGTCTTCGCGGTCGTCGGCGACTTCGCCGGTCGCGGCCCACATCACGTCGAGGCTCACCGGCCGGGAGAAATTCTCGGAGGCGCGGATCGCGCGCTTGAGGATCTCGACGCCTTCCTTGCCGAGGCCCAGGGCCTGGGCGGCCTCCTCCAACTCGGGGGGCCGGCCGTGCTTCTGGAGGAAGCCGTGCTCGAGGGTTTTCCACTTGGCGATGATTTCGACCAGGTACGAGGGCAGGCGGACCGTCTTGCCGGTGTTGATGAGCGCGCGGCGCATCGCCTGCTGGATCCACCACGTGGCATACGTCGAGAAGCGGCACTTGCGGGCGGGGTTGAATTTCTCGACGGCGTGGAGGAGGCCGAGGTTGCCTTCCTCGATGAGATCCAGGAGCGAGAGGCCGCGGTTCGCGAAGTACTTGGCGATGGAGACGACGAGGCGGAGATTGGCGCGGATGAACTCCTCCCGCGCCTTCGAGGCGTCCAGCCGTTCGTTCTCCTTCTTGGAGACGCTCTTCTTCATCCGCTTCGCGAGGACCATCTCCTCGCGCGCGGTCAGAAGGGGAACGGCCTGGATCTCCTTGAGGTATTGTTCGACCCCGGATTCCTGCCTCACCAGCCCTGCGAGTGCCATGAGGCCGCATTATACGAGGCGTCACACGTGAATCAATCGTTGGATGCATGAAATGTGAATAAGGTTTTTACAAGAAGCTGCCCGCTCCGCCGCCCCGGGCTATAATTTATTTTGATCATGGACAGAACCCCGACCCGGATTCCGTCCCCCAGCACCATCCGGAAGCCTCCGACGGCCGTCACCGTCGTCGAGCTGATGGTCCTGATCGGGGCGGGCACCCCCCCCTCCCTGCTGGACGTCCGGGAGGCGGCGGTCTTCCACCCCCGTCACATCGGGGGCTCGCAGAATGCCCCCGATTCCCAGACGACGGCCCTGGTGCGCAAGCTTCAAACCCTGAACGTGGCGATCCTGGTCTGCAACGACGGAAAGCTCAGCTCGATGGTCGCCCGCACCCTCGGATTCTGCAAACTCAACTCGGTCGCGTACCTCGAAGGCGGGATCAACGCGTGGGCGGCCGCAGGTGGAAAGCTGGTGGAAACCACCCGGTCCGGCTTCGAACACGAACTCGCTCCTCCGCCTGCCGACCCCGGGGCGGAAGCCCCCAAGGAATCCGGGCCCAAGGGGTGGATCAAATCGCTGAAGAACCTCTTTGGGCGGAATAACGAATAAGGCATCAGGCATAGGGCATCCGGGAGAGGAAGCCCGGCGACCCCCCGCAAGGTCCATCGATGGAGCCCAGAGGAAGAGGTGCCGGATGCCTTCTTACTGCTTTTGTTCGATCCGGTACAGGCTGTCCGAGGTGCGGAGGAAGATGGATTTGCCGACAATGGCGGGCGTCATCTTGCATTCGGTGCCGCCTTCGAGCTTGCTCTTCCCGAGCTCCTTGAATTCGCGGCCCGGCTGGATCGCCATCGAGCTGCCGTCCTCCGCGAAAAACCAGATCGCGCCGTCCGCATACAGGGGGGACGCCGAATAGCCCGTGCCCACCACGCGCTGCTTCCAGGCCTGCTGGCCCGTCTTCGCGTCGAAGCACGTCGCCGCGCCCCCGTCGTTCACGACGTAGAGGAGGTCCTCGTGCAGCAGCGGCGAGGGCTTGTGCGCCCCTACTTTCGCCCGCCACGCGATGTGCGTCGACGTCACGTCACCCGTCCCGTCGGGCTTCACCGCCAGGATCTCGCCGCCGGCCCCCGTCGTGAAGTAGACCAGGCCGTTCCCGTACACGATCTTGCTCGCGGGCGAGTGCCCCTTGTAGGTGACCTTCCAGATCTCCCGGCCCGTCATCGGGTCGAGGGCCAGCGTCGCCGCCGACGCGCTGCTGATCAGCTGCGGCTTCCCGCCCACCTCGATCACGGTCGGCGTGCTGAAGCCCTTCTTCGCGTCCCCGTCGTTCGTCCCGAAGTCGTGCTTCCGATCCGCCTTCCACATCGTCTTCCCCGACTTCTTGTCCAGCGCCGTGACGTACTGGAAGTCGTAGCCGTCGAACGTGAGGATCAGCAGGTTCTGCCACAGGATGGGCGACGAGCCCGCCCCGCGCCAGTGGTTGCACGGCATGTCGTTCCGGGCCCAGACCACCTTGCCCGCCTTCGCGTCGAGACAGGCCGTGCCGTAGCTGCCGAAGTGGACGTAGACG
>DASQOM010000143.1:0-17317 GCA_035644495.1 Planctomycetota bacterium
GACCGCGGCCAGGTCGTCGGCCGAGACGGTCCACCCCAGGTTCGGGTGGCTGAGCTGCGCGAGGACGGGACGCTTCAGGCGGTCGCCCTCCCCGGCCACGTCGTACAGCGCGTGCTCGAGGGTTTCGCGCAGAGACGTGCCGCCCGGGGGCATGAGGATGCGGCCCGAATTGACGACGGCATGGTGGACGAGTTTGCCGCGGAAGCTGTCGCCGATCTCCTGGCCGGGGACGAGCATGAAGGAGCCGGGCTTGTCGAAGTCCCGCTGAAGCTCCTCGAGGGGCTTGAGACGCGTCGCAACGCCGTCGACCGTGATGGACCGCTCGCGGCCCGACATCGCGTTGCGCTCGTTATGGTCGGAGAGGACGAGAAAGTGGTAGCCGCGGCTGCGGTACCAGCCGGCGACCGCTTCGGGCAGCGCGTCCCCGTCGTCCCAAAGGGTATGGGCGTGGGTGTTGCCCTTATACCACGAGGCGTCCTGCAGGCAGGTCGAGGCCAGGAGCAGCGCGAGCATCATCGCGAGCAGATCGCGGACTGTTCGGCCGGTTTCGCGCTGGACTCGAGGCGCTCGATCATGGCCTCGAGCCGCTGGGCGAGGCTCGCGCTGTCCTCGACGAACATCTTGAGGAACTCCTCGCCCATGTAGGTGGCGAGCAGCTCGCGCTTCCCCGTCTCGAAGGCCTGGTCCTCCTTCACCGACTCGTGGATGAAGCGCGCCCAGTCCCGCAGGTCGCGCAGCCGCCGGAGCACATGGACGCGGTCGGCTTGGATGACGTTTTTCATGCCGCACCTCCTGCGATAGAGCAGACCTTCCGTCTTATTCCAGACCGCAGCTGTTTGTGACCCAATATTCCAGATAGGAGCGGAATTCGCGGTGACGGGAGCGCGCATCCAGGTACTCGTCGAAGCGCGCGAGGGCGCGGTCCCGGTCCCGGCGGTAGCGAAGGTCCGTCTCCGACTGGATCTTCCGCAGCTGCTCGTCGTTCAGATCCACGGGATACGATGCCAGCACCTTCCCCATCTCGCGCTGCACACCCTGAAGCTCTCCCTGCACGACCCGCAGCGTCGACTCGAACGCCGGGACCCGCTGCGCCGGCAGCTCCAGGAACTCCGCGGTCACCCGGATCAGCTCCTCGTGATACGACTCGTCCCCCAGAATCTCGCGGTACCCGGAAAGGTCGCTCAGGTAGCTCTCGAAGTCGAACCACGAGTTCACCGCCCGCGCATTCGCGTGCGGCACCGTCGATTCCGGCAGGATCGAGAACGTGGGCTGCGGCCGTGTCGGACCTTCACTCGCCGGCGCCGCTTCCGGCTGCCGGACGACGGTCCGGGCCGCCTCGACCGCCCGCTGCGCAACAGGGCCCCGGCCGCGGACCGGGTCGACGTCGACCCGGCCCGGGCGAAGGCTCAACAGCAGCAGCAGCAGACTCCCGATGGACATCGGCACTCCTATAATCGCCCACCGCCGAGTCATCTTGCACCCTTTCAGTTTTTGATGATCGAAACGTCGTCGGCCCACAGCGTGCCGCCACCCCAGAGGCGGAACTCCACCCGGATGAACGCCGTGCCGGCCGGGGCCGTGCCCTGCACCGTCACCTGCTTCCAGTCCGTCGTGCCGTTGATCGTCCCGCCGTCCACGCCCGATAGGACCTGGCTCGCGCTGTTCCAGAAGTTCACCGTAATGACGCCGTGGTCCGTCACGTTCGCCGACTTGAACCAGGCGCTCAGCGTATACGTCGACCCGGCGGTCGCCGACAGGCTGGTCGTATTGCTCAGCCAGCGCGTCAGCGTGCCCGCCGGCTGGACGCTGACGATCTTCACCGAGTGCGAGCCGCTGTGGGCGGCGTCGGTGGCCCAGGAGAACGTCGCGCTGCCGTACGGGAAGTAGTCGGCGTTCGGGTCCGACTCAAAGCCGGGGTTCTTCGCCAGATTGCCCGAGCTCGGAGGGGGCGGAGGAGGAGGCGCGCCTCCCCCTGCGGCCGGATACAGCTGGCTCTGCGGAACCACCTGCTTCGACGTCGACGGGCTCAACCACAGCAGCTTCGCAACGGCCCCGCCGCCGTTCTCGTAGTACTCCATCTTGATGTCGACCTTCCCCCCGGCCGACAGCCCGATCGTCCCCGAGTTCTCTGTCGGAGCATGATCGGTCCAGTTGTTGACGAGCAGCACCCCGTTCACCCAGAGGCGGATGCCGTCGTCGGAGTCGGTATAGAACGTGTACGTCTCATTGAACTGCCCCTGAACCTGGCCGGTCCAGCGCACGGAGAAGGCGTCCGCTCCGACCGACGCGTCGGGCGAGCCCGAGCCCCAGTCGAAGTTCACGACGCCGTCCGTCCGCGTGACCTTGAGCGCGGTGAAGTCCGTATTGTCGAAGTACTCCCCTTTGAGGCCGCTGCCGTTTCCGACGACGCCTCCGCCCGGGGGCGGACTGCCGCCGCCCGACGTGAACGTGAAGCGATCGAGGTTCGTGACCCAGCCGGCGGACCCGTTGGAATCCATCACCACTCTCATCACCTGGACGCCCGCGCTGAGGCTGACCGTCCTATGGACCGTCTGCCAGGTGTCCGCCCCGCCCGTGTTGGGCACGGAGACGGCGCCGGTCGTGTTGACTCCGCCGAACTCGATATGGAAGGTGCCGCCCGCGAACGGAAGGGCGACCGGAACCGCGAGGTCGTAGTTGCCGGCCGCGGTCACGTTGACCGTGTACTCGATCCACTCCCCTGCGACGCACCAGCCGACGGCGAACCCGCCGCTGCCGGACATCGTGCTGGTCCCGATGTCGACGCCTTCGCTGGGGCGATACTGGCCGCCCTGGTTCGCGGACTCGGCGTCGTGGTACGCCACGCCCTCCCCCCCGGTGTCATAGTTCTCGGCCTGGAAGGTGCCGGGGATGGACGCGGGGCTGCCGCCCCAGGGAGCCTGGTTCCCCGGAGGAGGGGGGGGAGGAGGAGGGGGCGGAGGAGGGGGCGAGCCGCCGCTGTTCGTGTTGTTGACGAACAGCTCGATCCCGTGCGGCGCTCCATAAAAGCCGTGGTTGACGTTGAGGATGTCCATGTCGCCGTCGCCGTCGACATCGCCGACCACGTTATTCTGGCCGCCCGTCGTCGCGAGCACCTGCTCGCTGAAGCCGCCCGCGCCGTTGCCGTAGAAGATGGCCACGCGGTCGTTGTTGAACGTATAGGGGCCGCCCGCGGGATCGTGCGACTGCTCCTGCTCGCCGACGACCAGATCGAGCGTGCCGTTCTTGTCGACATCGACGACCACGATCTTGTGGATCGCCTGATACGAGCTGTTGATCGTGTGCTTCACCCAGCCCTGGTTGCGGCGGTCGTTGGGCGCCTGCCACCACACCAGGCCCTGGTTCGGCGGATTGCCGAGCAGGTGCATCTTGCCGTCGTTGCTGAAGAAGCCGGACGCGAGCGGCTGCTCCTCGGCGCCGGTCGACGAATCGATGACGCGGCCGATCCAGTTGCCCGTGCGGGCGTTGCCGCCGCTTTCGCGCGGGTTCTCGAACCACATCAGGCCCGACGCCGTATTGAGCGCGATGTTGATAGCACCCTTCCCCGACCCGATATCCAGGAGCGCCATCCCCTTCAGACTCCCGAGACCCTTGTAGGTCCACGAGTCGGGGTTGTTCTGGAAGTAGATGCCGTACTGCGTGATGACGTCGATCTTCCCGTCGCCGTCGATGTCGCCCAGGCGCACGTCGTGCCCCAGGCCGCTGCCCAGGAAGTGCTCGTTCCAGGTGCCGGTCGCGTTGCCGCCCGGGTTCTGGTACCAGTACATGTTGTTGTCGTGGCACGCGATGATGTCGATGTGCCCGTCGCCGTTCAGGTCGTACGGCTGCAGGTCCTCGTAGAAGAACCCGTCGGGCTTGATCGTGTGCTTCGACCACGGATCGGTGATCCGGCCCGATGCCGGGAACTGCCACCAGTACAGTCCGGCGTGCTCGGAGCCGACGATGATGTCGAGCTTGCCGTTTCCGTCCAGGTCGGCCATGAGCTTCTCGACGGGGACGTTCCCCGGGTTGGGATCGATGATGATCTTCGTGAAGCTCATCCCCGCCGCCGCCGGCGCGGCGACCAGCGGGGGCAGAAGAAACGGCAGGAACAATCCCAGCAACAACAGTCGCTTGGCCATGGTGGATCCTCCTTATTGCGGACAGAGTGTCTCTGGGGAGCTCTTGGGAGCTTTTTCACACCCCGGAAAGGCTCAGCCCCGCGGACGCCCGTCCGGGCGTCCCACCTTGAATGTCCGCCCGCAACGGGCGGTTAGGGAAATTCGACTCAGTCGTTGTAGTCTTCGTTCAGCGAACGAAGAAATGCCTGGAGCGCATCGAGGTCGACGCCGGTGATCGTGATCTCGCGCAGCTTCGGATCGGCGTTCCTCACCTTTCCCGCTCGGGCCAGCTCTGGGAAGCGCACGTAGTGCCGCAGCACGGCGTCGATGCCGTCCTTGCGACCCGTATGGAAATACGGGCCCGCCTGTCCCAGGTCGCGGACGGTCGCCGTCTTGAAAAGTGCGATCGTGTCCTCCAGGTCCGCATTCCCGAGCAGCGCCTTCAGCGCGGCCTGCGGCTCCGGCATCGCGTCATTGAGGTACACGTTCCAGAGACCCAGGTCGGTCAGCCCCGGATGCGGGGCCGACGGCACCGCGCGGAACGGCCCCTGCCCCGAGGGGAGCAGCGGGGTCGCCGGGAGGTGACGCTCGGGCGACGCGGCCCGCTCCGTCCGCGTCGGGACCTTCAGCGCGGCGAACGCGCCGTCGCCGTGGACCTCGTCGTATTCCTCCTGCGCGACGCCCGTGTTGTGGAACGTGTAGTCGCTGAACGCCGGAGGCGTGTGGCAGGCGACGCAGTTGCCGACGCGGCCCTTCGTGGAGCCGGACTCGGAGAGGAAGACTCTCAGGCCGTTCAGCTGGCGCGGACCGAACTGGTAGGGCTGGTTGTGCAGCTTGAAGCCCCAGTCGTCGTTGCTCACCCAGGCCGGCTCCGTGAGCGCCTCGAGCAGCCCGCGCAGGCGGCGCGCGTAGTCGATGGGCGCCTCCTCCTTCTCCGGCCGAAGCGGCAGCCCGTTCTTGGCGAGGAAGGCGTCATAAGGGGACCCCGCGTACTGCGCGCCGAGATCGACCTGGAAGACCCCGAAGCGGAGCGAGTCGACATAAGCGCCCAGGAGCTTCGCGACCGCGTCCAGGATCTGGTCGTCCGTCGCCTTGCGGACGTCGAGCCGATAGGCCTCCGGGATCTGGACGAAGGGCGCGAGGGTCGGATCGCTGCCCTTGAAGAGGACGGCATAAGAGAGCCGCGCCGTCTTCATCGCGAACAGATCGCTCCCGTCGTCCTTGCGGATGACGTCGGCCAGATGCTTCACGGCCGTGCGGGTTTCGGTCGGCAGCCAGCCGAAGTTCCGACCGGTCAGCGTGCCTCGGATCAGGGCTTCGATCGACGCAAACTCGCCGTCGGCGTGCAGGACGACGGGGCCGCACCGTTCCACGGTCGAGTTCACCAGCACCGGCGAGCGCCGTGCCGTGACCGTGGCCCCGTCGCCGCGGGCCGGGATCGGGCTGCGCCGAGCATAGTCCGTATACGTCCGCACGCTGCCGCCGGGGACGTTGAGATGCTCGTTGACGAGATGGCAGGCGCGGCAGTTCATGGACCGGCCCGCAAACGGTCCGGGGAGATCCTCGCACGCGCCGACCGAGCGCTCCATGACGGGATCGCCCGCGTCGAGCGGCCGGTTGACCTGGCCCTTCGCGTGCGCGAAGAAGAACTGGGAGAAGCGCGTGTCCGCAAAGAGGCGGCCGCCGACGATGACCTCGGCGACGTCGTCGTCCTCGTCGAACGCCGCTCCGGAGCAGGCCGCGAGCAGGATCGCGACGAGCGCCGTCATTCGGCCCCCGCCTTGAAGTTCTGCTTCACCTCGTCGGCCGTCAACGCCTTGGCGTGGATCGCGACAAACTGATACTCGCCGAGCCATGAGCGGTCGGTCCCGAACTCGTTGCCGAGCGCAAGCCGGTAGCCCTCGCTCCAGTTCGTGAAGCTGCCGGCGCCGAGGACGTGGGCGCTTTCGACGCCGTCGACATACAGCGCCGCGACGCCGGCGGCGTTGCGGGTGTAGACCACGTGCGCCGGCTTGAGCGCGAGCGTATTGTCGGGCGTCGCCAGGGCCGGCTTTCCGACGAGGTCCGTCGAGGTGGTCCGCAGCCGCGTAAAGTACGAGCGCGCCGGACCCTTCAGTTCGTCCTGGCCGAGGATGAAGTCCTGGTTCAGGTAGTCGGCGGACAGCGTCACGATGCGGCAGTCCTTGCCGGCGGGCGTCAGCGTCGCGGGCCGCACCCAAACCTCGATCGTGATTTCATTCGACTGCCGGCAGGCCTGCGCGATCTTCGTCGCCGCGCCGGGCGAGGCGACCATCGTCGGCGCGCCGAGGAGGAGGCCCTTCGACGTCCACTTGACGGCCGCCTCGTTCTCGATCTTGAGATCGAGGGGCGCGCCGGCGCGGGACGTGTCGTGCACGATCCCGCCCTTCCCCTCCTTGAACGAATAGAGGGCGATCAGACCGGACGACGCCCGGGTCAGCCGGCTCGTCATCGAGCCCGTCGAGCCCGCGATGGCGTGATGGCCGGCGGCGACCTCGACGGACGCCTTATCCTTCAGGCGCGTGAGACGGACGCGGCCCTCGGTGACGTCGAGCCGCGTCGAGTCCCCGGCCGAGTCGACCTTCAGCCGGGTGCCGAGCACGCGGACCTCGGCATGCGGGGTCAGGAACAGCATGGGCTTGTCGGCCGGCTGCTTCGCGACCTCCGCCGAAAGGACGCCGTTCAGGGTGAGCACGCGGCCGGGCTTCGTGGGCTCGTCCTGGAGGCGGGTCAGGCCGCCGACGTCGACGCGCGTGCCGTCGGGGTACCGGATCACCGCGGCGCTCTTCTCGGTGCGCGTGTCGAGGATGAAGCCCGCGGTCAGGGGACCGGGCTTCGCGGCCGCCTCGTTGAGGCCGACGTCGCCGTCGACGGACTCCAGCTTCGCGACTTCGGCCAGGGTCGCCGGAGCTTTCTCGGGCTCGACGAGCGTCGGCTTGGGAGCGGGCGCCGGGACGGGCTCGACCTTGACGCTGGGAGCGGGCGTCGGCCTCAGCGGATCCGGCTTGGGCAGCTCCGGTTTGGGCAGCGGCGCAGGCTCCGGCCTGGGCGTGGGAGGCGGCTCGGGCTCTTTGACGATCTCGGGCTGGGGCGCCGGCGCCGGCTCGACCCTGGCCGGCTTCGAGCGCTCCTTCACGGTCTTGCGGTCCGGCCGCGCGGGCTCTTCGCCGCCGACGATCGACATCAGGACGGCGATGATGACGAGCAGGCCCGCGGCCAGCGCGGTCCAGACCACCCAGCCGGGCGTGCCCGTATCGCGGGGACGCAACGGCCGGCGCGGTTTCGGCGCCGGACGCGTGCCTCCCGAACCCGGCCCCTTCAGGTCCGCCATCACCGCGCGGACGAACTGCGTGCGGTCCTTGTTGAGCTCGGTCATCAGCTTCCGCGTGAAGCCCTCGCCCGCCGGATCCCCCAGCTCGGCGGACAGCACCCGGTGCTCGCGGACCATGTCGACGAAGGCCTCGCGGCGGGCCGGGTCGGCGTCGATCAGCGACGCCAGCTCGGCGCGCCCCGCGGCGTCCAGCGTGCCGTCCAGGTACTCGGACAGCAGGTCCTCGAAGCGGTCCACGTCAGGCCCTCTCCATCGCGATCCGCCGGATGCGCTGCCCGCTCACGGCGTCGAGGAACGCGTCCAGGCGGGCCGGATCGGACTCGATCACGGCGCCCAGTTCGGCCCGGCCGGCCGCGTCCAGGACTCCGTCCATATAGTCGCTCAGCAGATCGTCGAAGCGGTCCATCCTAACCTCTCGAAAGCGCGAGCTTGCGATTGACGCAGTCGCGCAGCTTCCTCCGGGTGTCGAAGAGCTGGACTTTGACGGCGCCCGGGGACTTCCCGAGGCGCGCGGAGATGCTCTCGATGGTGGCGTCGCGGTCGTAGCGCAGCTGGACGGCCTCGCGCAGGTGCTCCGGCAGCGCGGCCAGGCAGCCGCGGAGCGCGCGGACGCGGTCCTCGTCGAGCTCGCCGCCGCCCTCCAGCTCCGCCTCCGCCGTCTCGCCGACGACGCGTCCCAGGTAGTTCTCGCGGCTGCGCGCCTCGCGCCGCTGTTTCCGCAGCTCGCCCAGGACGATCAGGCGCGCGATGGTGCAGACCCAGGCGAAAAAGCGCGTGCGGGGTTGATAGTCGTCGATCTTGCGGAACGCTTCGACGAAGGCCAGGTGGGCGATCTCGTCGGGGTCGATGCCCGGAGGGCAGACGTTGGCGACGACGGACCTCAGGCGCCCCTGGTAGGCGCGCACGACGGTCTCGTACGCGTCGACGCTGCCGTTGCGGACCTGGACGATGGCTTCCTCGACCGCGTCGTCGTTCATCACACCAGACTATGACCGGTGGGAATCCGAGGTTAGGGAAAAACGGAAGATAAAACACAAAGCGCAAAAACAAGACCCCCTCCGGAGGAGGGCGCGTCCTCGGCGTGCATCCTGAGGAGTATCCTCGCCGTCCGTCCGGGTCTCTGTGTTCGGTCTTAGACGAGGCGGATGGGAGGCGGGACCGGGTCGCCCCCGTTGGAGGAAGAGGCGGCCTCCTTTTCCTCGACCTTGTCCCCCTCGCCGGGCGACAGGAAGAGGTCCATCTCGACCCCGTGCTGGCGGGTGTAGAGCTCGTGATAGCGCCCGTGCGCGGCGAGCAGCGTCTGGTGGGTGCCGCGCTCGACGACTTCCCCCGCCTCGATCACCAGGATCTGGTCGGCCTTGCGGATCGTGCTCAGGCGGTGCGCGATCACGAACGTGGTCCGGCCCTTCATCAGGTGCGAGAGGCCCTGCTGGATCATCGCCTCGGACTCGGAGTCGAGGCTCGACGTCGCCTCGTCGAGGATCAGGATTTTCGGGTCCGCCAGGATGGCCCGCGCGATCGAGATGCGCTGACGCTGGCCGCCCGACAGCTTGACGCCGCGCTCGCCGACGACGGTGTCGTAGCCCGTCGGGTACTTCTCCGCGAACTCGTCGACGCGGGCGATCTTGCAGACGCGGACGATCTCGTCCTGGGTCGCGTTCGGCCGCGAGAAGGCGACGTTCTCGCGGATGCTGCCGTCGAAGAGGAACGACTCCTGAAGAACGATGCCGAGCAGGGGGCGGTAGGAGTCGAGGCGGACGCGGCCCAGGTCGAGGTTGTCCACGAGGATGCGCCCGCCCTGCGGCTTGTAGAACGCGGCGATGAGGCTGATGATCGTCGACTTGCCCGAGCCCGACGAGCCCACGAGCGCGGTGAGGCTGCCCGGCGGCGCGTCGAAGCGGACGCCCTTGAGGACGGGCTTGTCCTTTTCGTAGGCGAAGACGACGTCCTCGAAGCGGATCGCGCCCTTCGCGTTCTCGAGCGCGCCGGTGCGGTCGGGGTCCTGGTCCTCGGGGCGCTCGGACATCACCTCGCGCATGCGGTCGAGTCCCGCGACCGCCTCGGTGATCTGGGTGCCGATGTTGACGATGCCGAACACGGGGGCGGCAACGTAGCCCAGCAGGATGTTGTAGGTGAAGAATGCGCCGAGCGTCAGCTTTCCGGCGAGGATCTGCTGGGCGCCCATATAGAGCACGACCGCGCCGACGATGCCGACCAGCAGGATGGACCAGAACGTGAGCAGCGAGGTCCCGGTCAGGGTGCGGAGCACGTTGTGGAGCAGCTTGTGAACGCCGCCGGCGAAGACCGCCTGCTCGCGCTCCTCGGCGCGGTAGCCCTTGATGACGCGGACGCCGCCGAGGGACTCCGTGAGGCGGCCGGTGACCTCGGCGTTGATCTTGCCGCGCTCGCGGTAGATGGGCCGCAGGGTGACGAAGGCCCGCTTGAGCAGCAGCGTAAAGGCGGCCAGGCAGACGCAGGCGACCAGGGTCATGATCGGGCTGATATAGATCAGGACGACCAGCGCAATGGAGGCGGTGATGAGGCCGCCGACGAACTCGACGAGGCCCGTGCCGATCAGGTTCCGGACGCCCTCGACGTCGGTCATGATCCGCGACACGAGCTGACCGGTCTTGTTGGCGTCGTAGTACGCGACGGGAAGCCGCGAGACATGGGCCTGGACCTTTTCGCGGAGCTCCGCGATGAGACGCTGGGCGGCCTTGGAGAGGAGCTGGGTCAGGGCGAAAGAGCTGGCGCCCTGGATGAGGGTGGCGACGACGAGTCCGATGACGAGCGGCAGGAGCAGCGCCGTATGGCGCATCAGGAGGATGTCGTCGACGAGCACCTTGGCGGTGGCCGGAAGGGCGAGGCCGGAGAGGCGGTTGACGATCATGAGGACGAGGCCGACCGCGAGGAGCCCGCGGCGGGGCTTGACCAGGGCCCAGATCTCGGGCCAGGCGGTGCGGAACTGCTTTAAGGGGCTCTTCGGTTCCTTCTTGGGCTCGTCCATGCCTTGGTCACATTGTAACGCTCAGCCGCCGGGATGGCGTCCTGCTTCCGATCCTGCAATAAATCAATCGGAGCCGCTTATTGCAAATCCGGGGATATCATTTCGGCATGAGGGACGAATCGCCGGGACTGCCCCTGCCCCCCGCCCTGCCTGCCCGGACATGGGACTGGCGGCTCGCGCTCGCATCCTTTCTCGGACTGTCGCTCATCTGCGGCATCCTGGCGGCCGTCGTTCCGAAGTTCGCTGAAGTCTTTGAACAGGTGAAGGTCTCGATGGGAAGCTCGATCGAGACCATCCTCGCCCTTTCCCGCGGCGTGAGGGAGGATGTCCGGCTCCTGCCGATCGGGATCGTCGTCTTCTCCATCCAGACCGGAACGTGGACGGGGCGCCGGGCGGCGATCGCCCGCGTCCTGATCCCCGTCCTGACGATCCTGGTCTCCGGCTGGATCGTCGTGTCGCTCTTTTCGCCCTTCCTGTCCCTCGCTCCCGGCCTCGGACAGCGCCACCGCTAGAAAAACTGTCCTTCGGAACCGCTCGCAGCCGAAAAACAGGCAGAGTCGCACCGAGGAACCGCCCATGAGCATGCATCGCATCAACCCCGCCGCCGGCCGCGTCGATCCCGCCACCCTGCCCCGCGGCTCCGAAGGCCGCTGCCTCTGCCGTCACTGCGGACGGGAGGTCCCCCGCGGCCGGCGCACCTTCTGCGGCGACGTCTGCGTCGAAACCTGGCGCCTCAGGAGCGATCCCACCTACGTCCGCAGCCGCGTCTGGAAACGCGACAAGGGCCGCTGCGCGCAGTGCGGACTGCGCTGCCGGGAGGTCGAGAAAAGCCTCGCCCTCCTCCGACAGGTGCTCTCGCGGCTCGGCCAATCGAAAGCCTACGGCGCGCTCCGGAAGGCGCTGAAGGTCACGTCGCGCCACAGCCTCTGGGACGCGGACCATATCCGCGCGGTCGTCGAGGGCGGCGGCGAGTGCGGGCTCGACAACATGCAGACGCTCTGCCTGTGGTGCCATAAGGACAAGACCGCCGACCTCCGCAGCCGGGTCGACGTCGCCCGGGCCTGATGGACGCCTCCCGCGACGATCTGCTGAAGCAGGCGACGAGCCTGGGCGACGAGGGCCGCCTGACGGAGGCGCTCGCCCTCATCGAGGAATGCCTGCGCCTGAATCCCGGCTGGATCCCCGCCCGCTCCCTGCGCGCGGCGACCCTGATCGAGCTCGGCCGCCCCCGCGAGGCGCTCGTCGAGATCGACCAGCTCCTCCCGCTGCAACCCGCCCAGAAGCCCCTGCTGATGGAGATGAAGGCGCATTGCGACGCGGCCCTGGCCGCCGCGGCGCCCCTCCCCCTTTCCCCGAAGGCCTTCAGAATCAAGCCTGCGGGCCCCGTTGAGGCGCAGCGCCTGACGCGGGCCTGGGGACGGCGACTGGCCTCGGGCCTGGCGGGAACGTTCAAGGATCGATTCGAGGTGAGGGAGCTGGAGGCGAATGTTCCCGGCGGCAAGCCGTCCGTCCGGGAACACTGGGTTGAAGTCCAGAAAGGATCAAGCCTCGAGGGAAGAATAAGGATCGTCTGGGACTCCGGAAGGCCGGCGGAGCTCGTCGTCGACGTCGCATCCGACGTGACGTCCCCTCCCTCGACGATGTTCAGCCGCATCTTCGGCGTCCTGGGCGGCGCCGCCGCCCTGGTGGCCTTCGGAGCCTGGATCTGGTTCGCGATCAGCGACTGGAGCCGGATCTGGAATCGACTCTCCTGGACCTTCTCGTCGTCGGGCGGCCCGCGGGCCAGCAAGCTGGAAGTATTCTGGCTCGTGCTGGGCTGGGCCGTCGGACCTGCGTTTTCCTATGTCGGCATCGCCCTGATCGGGAGCTGGATCGACGGGATACTGCGGGGACTCCGGGAGCGACGGCTCCGGTCCTTCGCGCAACAAGAGCTGGCAGGGGCTCTCAGCGCGGAAGTCCTGCGGGCCCTGGAAGAGGCGGCGCGCAATCCGGTGCTGCGATCGGAGCTCGGCCTGGTCGATTCGGCCTGAGCGCTACTTTTCCGGATTCAGGGTCCGGTGGGCGCTCGCGTACTCCGTGAAGCCCTTCATCCCCGTCTCGAGGACCTTCTGGAGGTATTGCCGGGCCACGTCCTTGTTTCCTTCAAGGGAGCGCTTCACCGCCGCATAGTAGTACGCCTCGCAGCTGTGCTCCTTCACCATCGACTCATCGTCGGTCTCCGCCGCCTTGAGGAGCTCCTTCTCCCGGAGAGACCCGAGCAGGAAGCGGCAGACCTTGACCGCCCACGGGTCGATGTTTTCCTCCTGACCCTTGAGGAACGTCTCCAGCTCCCCGCTCGCCTCCTCGCGCTCGCCCAGGCGGCTGCGCAGGATCCAGATCCGGGCCTGGACGTACGGATCCGCAGCGGCGTCGATCTCCACGGCCTCCCGGAAATCCGCGAGCGCGTCCCGGTCGGAACCGAGGTCGAAGCGGATGTGGGCCCGGCTCAGGAGGGCCGTGCTGACGTCCGGCCGAAGTTCGACGGCCTTGTCATAGTCCGGCAGGGAGGCTTTCAAATCTCCCTGGTCGCGTTTCGCGTCGGCCCGCCCTTCGAAGCCGTCCGCCGACTCCGGCTGCAGTTTCAGGAGCGCGTCGAAGTCGGCGATCGCGCCGGGATAGTCCTCTTTTCCCGCCTTGACGCGGCCGCGTCCCAGGAGGGCCTCGGTGGACCGGGGCTCGAGCTCGAGGAGCTGCGTGAAGTCCTTGAGAGCGGCCTCCCACTGTTCCTGCACGCGCAGGGCCTCGCCGCGCGCCAGGAGCGCCGCCGTCGACTTGGGCGACAGCTCCAGCGCCCGGGTGAAGTCCGCGATCGCCTGCTCGGATTCTCCCAGCTCGACGCGGGTCCGCCCCCGCTCGAGCACGGCATCCAGGTTGTCCGGGCCGGCGGTCACGGCCCGGTCGAAGGCCGCGAGGGCCCCCTGCAGATCCTGATTCCGGCGCCGGGAGTAGCCCCGCAGCAGATGGCTCGTGGGCTTGGCCGGGTCGAGCACATCCCGTTCCGGCGCGAGATTGCGAAGCGCCGCGCCCGCGGCGGCGAAGACGGGGACGTCGCGTTCCCCCGACTGGAGGCATTTCCAGAAGTGCTCCCGGGCGCCCGCCTTGTCCCCGTTCAGCAGATGCCGCGTGGCGATGCAGAAGGAGCCCTCGAACGAGCGCCGCCGCGAGATCTCCTCGGATTCCGATTTCATCGAGTTGAGGAAGTCCGCCTCCGAGGTCGTGCCCAGCAGGTACGCCGCCATCAGGGACATCCAGTCCGGACCGCCCGCCGAGTCGCGCGCCGCCAGGGAGGTCTGCCAGTCGGTCGTCGCTTCCTTCTCCTCCCCCATCCGGCAGCGGCACATCCACAGGAAAAGCTGCGGGTAGTCGCGCCCTTCCCCCGACAGCAGCTCCGAGGCTTTCCGCAGATCGGCGGCCGCTTCGCGCCAGACCTCCATCGCGTAGAAGGCGCAGCCGCGGGCGTAATAGATCGAGCCGCCTTTCCGGTTCAGCTCGATGGCCCGGGTGAGATCGGCGATGCTCCCCGTGAAGTCGCCGAGAAGGCAGCGGCTGTCGGCGCGGTTGGAGCAGGCCAGGGAGAACTTGGGGCTGATTTCCAGGGCCTGGGTGAAGTCCGCCGCCGCCGCTTCCGGATCGTCCTGCTTCGCCCGGACTCCGCCCCGGTAGTTGTAGGCGGTGGAGTTCCGCGGATCCAGCTCGATCGCCTTGTCGAAGTCGGCGAGCGCGCTGTCGAAATCCAGCTTCAGCTCGAAGGCGCGGCCCCGGTCGCTGTAGCGGTGGGACGCCTTCGGGTCGAGCTCGATGGCCTTCGAATAGAGCTCGATCGCCCCGTCGTAGTCCTTCTGCCGGAATCTCAGGCCCGCGAACTTCAGGACGGCGCCCGAGTCCGCGGGAAAGAGCTCGAGGGTCCGGGCATAGGTCCGCGCCGCTCCGTCGGGATCGCTCTTCTGATCGTACGTCGCGGCCAGCTCGAGATGAACGGCCAGTTGGGACGGCTTGAGCTCGACCGCCTTCGAGTAGTCCTGGACGGCCCCCTCGAGGTCGCCCCGGGCCCGCCGGAGGGAGGCCCGGTTGGTATAGGCGGTCACGCAGCGGCGGTCCAGGTCGATGGCGCGGCCGTAGTCCGCCAGCGCCTCCTCGAGCTCGTTCTTCAGCTTCCGCATGACCCCGCGGTTGTTGTAGGCCATCGCGAACTTCGGGTCCGCATCGATGGACTTCTGGAAATCGGCGAGGGCGCCGGCGGCGTCGTTCTTGGAGTACTTCGACTTGCCGCGGTTGTTGTAGGCGTCGGCTGCCTTGGGATTCAACTCGATCGCGCGGGTGGCGTCGGCGATGGCCTCGTCAAAGAGCCCTTTGTCGTCCCGCACGAGCCCCCGCAGCACGTAGGCGGACGCCTCCTTGGGATCGAGCTTCAGGGCCTCCTCGGCATCCGCGAGGGCTCCGTCCAGGTCCCCGGTTTCCTGTTTTGTCAGCCCGCGCACCCGGTAGGCCGACGCCGATTTCGGATCCAGCTCCAGCGCGGTCTTCAGATCCTGGAAGGCCTCGTCGTAGTTCCACAGGGCCCGCCGGACCTCGGCCCGCTGGACGTAGCCGCGGGCGTCCCTCGGCGCGCGCTGGACCGCGCGGGTGGCGTCCTCCTGCGCTCCTCCGAGATTCTGGGCTGCGAACTTCTCCTGGGACGAACGCAGGAGATCGTCGATGTCCTGCGCGGCGAAGTTCAGGGCGGCCAGGATCAGGAGCTGAAGCATGGAAGGATCCTCAAAACGGTCACGCGCCAGGAAAAGTATACCTCCCCGTTGCGCGGAGTGGCGGCCGTCGGGACGGACCCTGTGCTACCATGGGGGGCATGTTCACGCGCAAGCTCGTCAACCGCCTGAAGATGCCGGAGAAGCATGTCCTCGTCTGCGAGGACGTGCTTCGGAACCAGGCCGACATTGCCGCGCACTTCCGGGATCTCTTCGCGCACGAGGGCGAGGTGCAGGCGAGCTTCGTGTGCGGCGCGGAGACGGCGGCCGCGGTGATCGCCGCGGTGCCCGTCGACCTCATCCTCCTCGATCACGACATGCCGTACGGCGACGGGGTTGAGCTCCTCGTCTGGATGAGCGCGCGCGGGTTCGCGATCCCGGTGCTCACGTTTTCGGGGATCCCGGCCAACAACGACCGCCTCCTGCTCGGCGGGGCGACGCACCGCTACTCGAAGAGCGAGGTGATCGCCGGCGCCGCCGATCCGCTGATCAAGACCCTGCTGCAATTGAAGGGTTGAGCGGCGCTGCTCTCACAGGCTGGCCGCTCCCTCGAAGTCCTCCCCACCACTGCACACCACGAAGTTAGGGCACACAGGACTGCACACACTGTTTAAAACAGCGGGGGCCCGGCGCGCCATTCTCAGCGCGCCGGGCCCCGTCGCTCAAGATTTCCGCCCAGAACCCCCGTGCGGGAGAGTAGGGAACAGCGAATTCTGGACGGACAGCTGGGGTGGGGTATTAGGGCAACGTTAAGCGGTCCCTTTCCGGGGACGGACGCTGAGCGGGAGGTGTTGGGTTTGCGGGTACGGCCCCTCTCTCACTCACCGATTCGACCCCTCTCTCTGCGTGTGTTACTGCCCGACGCCGAGGATTATAAACTATAAACTGCAAACTGTCAAGGTCATGAACAGATAATTTCTACAAACACGCCGCGCCGCGAATCCGATAGCCGATCCCACGGATCGTCTCGATGCACGAGCCCGCCGCCCCCAGCTTCGACCGCAGCGCCGCGACGTGGACGTCCACCGCCCGCTCCGTCCCCACCGGGATCTGGCGCCGCGTCACCGCCCTTCCCGGCGGGCTCAGCAGCCAGCGCAGGATCTCCAGCTCCGACGCCGTCAGAGGATGCGGCACCGGTCGGATCAGTTCGCCTTTCTCCAGGTCGACCGTGACCGCGCCCAGGTTCACGATCGCCTCGATGCCGGGACGCTTCGCCCAGCGAAGCAGCGCCCCCAGCCGGACGCGGAACTCCGCCTCCGTGAACGGGAAGAACGCGACGCTGACGGCGCCCAGCTCGAGCCCTGCCGAAACCTCCGCCTCCTGGCCGCGCTGGGCCGTCAGCAGCACGGGAGGCGCCGACTGCTCTTCGCGCAAGAGGGAGATGAATTCGCGGCCGCTGAGGTCGGGAAGCGTCGCCCGCATGACCAGGGCGTCGGGCCGCTGCGTCCTCATCTTGCGGAAGGCGTCCTCCGCCCCCTTGGCGCCGGAAAAACCGTAGCCGAGATGCAGGGAAACCCGGCGGATGAAGTTCAGGACGACGGGGTCGGGATCGACCGCAAGAACGGAAACAGCGTCGTGCGACATGAACCCCTCTCTCCGAGTACCGCCCGGTCGCCCAGAGTCTAGCACAGGCCCCGGCAAGAGCAAGGGGATTCCCCCGCCCTTGGCAATATCGACCCAACTTCGCTAGACTCGACGGGACTTACTGAGGGAGGAATCCATGCACGCCGCCCTGCTCGCCATCGGCATCCTTTTCGGGGACATCATCCTGTTGAAGAACGGCGGCCGCCTGGAAGGCGTCATCATCCACGACAAGGGCGACGAGGTCGTCGTCCGCCTCAAGTACGCCACGGTCGAGCTCGACCGCAGCGAGATCCAGGACATCGTCAAGAAAACGCCTCCCGCCGGCGCCGCCGCCGCGGCGACGCGCCTGCCCCGCTGGGACCAGTGCGTCGAGGCCGGCGCGAAGAAGGAGTGGAGCGGCAAGTGGCAGCAGGTGCCCGCGCTCGTCGTCGAGGAGGGCCCGCTGAAGAACGTCCCCTACATGTCCTTCCGCTCGGGC
>DASQOM010000144.1:0-2891 GCA_035644495.1 Planctomycetota bacterium
GGCAGCCGCTGATGACGCAGCCGGCGGACGCGGCCCGGGAAGAGCGCCAGGCCCTCGCCCACGCCCTCGTCGCTCGACTCGTAGAGGATCTGCATCCCGATGCACACGGCGAAGGCCGGCAGCCCGCCCTCCAGCCGAGCCCGGAGCTCCCGTCGATACGGCGCGATCTGCTCCGCGACCTTGCCGAACGCGCCGACCCCCGGCAGGGCGAGAACCTTGGCCTTGAGGATCCGGTCGGGGTCGGTTTCGACCGACACCGCCGCGCCGGCGCGCTCGAAGCACTTCTTGATGCTGTGGATGTTGCCGACGCCATAGTCGAGCAGCGTCAGGGGCAGCTCACTTGCCAAGGCGCACCTCGATGGAGCGCAGGTGCGCCTGGAGATTTTCGATGCGGGCGAGCGTGGTGGCCGTGGGCGCCACGAGCTGCAGGCCCTCTTTGGAGAGCATCTGGTAGAACACCGTCCGCGTGAACGTGTTCGCGGAGAGCCCGCCGCGCCGCAGCGCCTCACCGTACGTGGGCAATATGGCGTTGGGCCCGATCCCGTAGTCGCCGACCGCGACGGGACTGTATTCCCCCAGGAAGACGGAGCCCGCCGCCTTGATGCGCTTGAGGATCTCGATCGGCTTCTGCGTCGAGATCGTCAGGTGCTCGGCCGCGAAGTCGTTCGTGAACGCCACGGCGTCGTCGAAGGATCCCGCGACCACGAGCCCGCCTCCCGTCGACATCGACTTCCGGATGATCTCCGCGCGCTCGCAGTCCTTCGCCTGCAGCTCCATCTCCGCGTCGACCTCTTTGGCCTGCTGCTCGCTCGTCGTGATGAGGACGCAGCAGGTGTCGGGCGCGTGCTCGGCCTGGCCGATCAGCTCCGCGGCGATGAACCTCGGGTTCGTCGTGCCGTCGGACAGCACGAGCAGCTCCGTCGGCCCGGCGAGGAAGTCGATCGCGACGTCGTCCTGGACCTTCTTCTTGGCGGCCGTGACGTAGACGTTGCCGGGGCCCGCGAGGATCTCGCACTTCGGGACGGTCGGCGTCCCGTACGCCATGGCGAAGATCGCCTGGGCGCCGCCGACCTTATAGACATGGCCGATGCCGCAGACGAGGGCGGCGAAGAGGACCGCGTCGGGAATCTTCCCGTCGGCGGTGGGCGGCGTGCAGAGGACGAGGTTCTTCACCCCGGCGACGACGGCCGGCGCGGCCGCCATGATGACGCTCGAGGGATAGACCGCGAGGCCGCCGGGGACATACAGGCCGGCGCGGTCGAACGGCACGATCTGCTTGCCGAGGCTCACGCCCTTGATCGGCTGGATCTCGAAGCTCTTGGCAAGATCGACCTTGTGGTAGCGGACGACGCTGTCGTACATCGAGCGGATCGCCGCCTGGACGGTCTGCGGCAGCCGCTCCTCGGCCTTCGCGACCTCCTCGGCGGTGACCTCGAAGGTCGCCAGGTCGACCTTGTCGAACTTCT
Organism: Planctomycetota bacterium; assembly: GCA_035644495.1. GTDB lineage: Bacteria > Planctomycetota > MHYJ01 > MHYJ01 > JACPRB01 > JACQFK01. The sequence goes on from DASQOM010000144.1 coordinate 1,467, forward strand.
TCGTCAGCGCGCGGATCGTGCCGTCGGGATCCTTGAGGAAGTCCGCGTAGATGGCATCGACCGCGTCGCGGACGGCGCCGGAGAGGGCTCCGCGACGCGACAGATACCGGGCGCGGATCTCAGCGTTGAGCCGCGTGACCGGGGTCACGGGACCATCCTCTCGATGGGCAGGATGAGGATGCCGCTGGCGCCCGCCTTCTTGAGCTGCGGGAGCAGCGCGTTGATGTGGTCCTCCTCCACGACGGCGTGGACGGCGACCATGCCCTTCTCCGCCAGGCTCATGACGGTCGGGCTCTTGAGGCCGGGGATCAGCTTGACCACCGTGGCGAGCTTGGCTTCGGGGATATTGACCATCAGGTAGCGCTTCCGCAGCGCGTTCTCGACGCTGTCGAAGGCGTGGACGAGGTCCTCGGCGTGCTGGCGCACTTCGCCCCTGGTCGACGGTCCCGCGATGAAGACGGCCCAGGAGGCGAGGACGACGTCCAGCTCGACGAGATGATTCTGCTTCAGGGTCGACCCGGTCTGCGTCAGGTCGGTGATCAAGTCCGCGACGCCGATGGAAGGCGTGATCTCCGTGGCGCCGCTGACCGGCACGACGCTGACCTTGATCTTCTTCTGCTCGAAGTATCTCTTCGTCAGGTTGGGGAACGCGGTGGCGACGCGGGCGCCGGCCGGGATGGTCTTGATCGACGTGATCCCGGAGTGCTCGGGGGCCGCGACGACGAGCTTGCAGTGGCCGTACTTGAGGTCCAGGAGCTTCTCGACCTTGCAGCCGGTCTCCTCGACGAGGTCGAGGCCGGTGACGCCGACATCGGCGGCGCCCAGCTCGACGAACTCCGGGATGTCGGCGGCGCGGGTGAAGAGGACCTGGTACTTGCCCCCGTTGGTGGTGGCGATGAGGGTGCGATCGGTGTTGCGGGGGACGCGGAGGCCGACGTCGCGGAGGAGCTCGAGGGTCTCCTCCATGAGGCGGCCTTTGTTGGGGACGGCGATCTTGAGAGGGGGCATATGTTTTTTTTGCAGCGGTCTTATAACATTTCGGTTGACAGGGCGGAAGTAGAAAAGTATATATGTCCCTGCCTGGTGACTCGATTCCCAGGGGGCAACACCCGTTCCCATTCCGACCACGGTCGTTAAGCCCCTGGGGCCGATGATACTGACGGGAATTACATCGTCGGGAAAGTAGGTTGTTGCCAGGCTAAAAATTCACGGCGCCTCGCGAGGGGCGCCGTCTTCATTTGGGGGCAGATTTCGGATTAGCGATTTGCGATTGGAGATTCACCCCCTGTAATTCGGAAATCGCCAATCGGAAATCGCTCGTGCAAGGGATCAGACTTCGGCAATTGTTCTAGATCTTCTTGAGCTTTGCGAGGCTCTTCGTCGGCGCGATGAGTTCGTAACTTTCTTCCACGTATCGGCGAACCT
>DASQOM010000145.1:0-2541 GCA_035644495.1 Planctomycetota bacterium
TGACCAGGTGCATTTCCTTGATCCCCTCCGACCAGACGATGGAGTCGTTCTGCCAGAAGGAGGTCATCTTCACGTCCTGCTCGTAGACGCCTCCTTGCGGTAGACCACGGTGCTGGTGCAGCCGTAGCCGTTCTTCTGGCCCTTGTTCGGGATGTAGCAGAGGCTCCAGGTGCAGGGCTGGCCGCCCTCGGGTTTTTCCAGGACCTCCGTGCGGATGTGGACCGTGCCGTTCCGGTAGTCCACCGGCGCGGTCCAATCCTTCGGCCGCTCCTTGTTGATGAGGTCGCCCTTGACGTAGTAGTGCGACTTGCTTGGGGTCGAATTTTCCGCGTCTTCCTTCGTGAAGCTGAACGTCACGTCGAAAAGGAGGAACTGATCCCCCCGGCGCGGCTCGGGCATCGCCATCAGGGCGGCGCCGCCCATCTGCAGGGCGAGCAGGGGCAGGAGTCTGACGAAGATCCGCATGGTCGTGCTCCTAAGAGGGGGGATTGGGGGTCGGCCAGCGGCGGTCGGCCAGGTCGTTGAGGCGCTCCCCCAGCGTCTTGATGAGGAGCTGGAGCTCCTTGATCCGCTGGTCCCGCTTCTCCACGTCCGTCTGCAGGCCCGCAGCCTTCGTGCGGGACTCCTGCAACTGCTTCTGGAGGTCGCGCAGCTGGGTCGCGGCGTCCTTGAGCGGCTGCAGTTTCGCGTCCGCGGCGCTGAGCTTGCGGCGCAGCTCGGTCCGTTCGGCCCCCGCGGCGGCGGCCTCCGCATGAAGCTTGGCGAGCTCCGCGCGCGAAGCGTCGAGGACCCCCTGGAGCTCCGACGCGGACTTCTGCCGTTCCTCATGCTTCACTTCGAGCGCCCGACGGGCCTTTTCCTTCTGCTCGACCTCGTCGCGGAGCTTCATCCGCTCGCCTTCCCATTCCTGCTGCTTGGCCTGGAGGAGGAGGTTCAGGGTCTCGAGGGCGCTGCCGTGCTCCTCGTCCTTCCGTCGGATCCGGGCCTTGGCTTCGGCGAGCTCGGCCTCCAGCCGGCCCATTTCCTCCAGAACGGCCTTCTTGATCTCCTGCCTCTTCTCCTGTTCCTTGCGGAGCTCCGTCTCGGCCAGCTCGCGCCGCCGCTCGGAATCCGCGAGGCGCGCTTCTTGATCGGGGGAGGGCGGAGCCGCCGGCGCCGGGGCCTTCGGAGCCCGACCCGCGATCTGTTCCGCGATATCGACGAGGGAGAAGGCCTCCGACGGCGCTTCGTCGGCCGGAACAGATCCCGATATCGACGATGCCGCGACCGTGTCTCCGCACCACGGGCAGAACGCCTTCCCGCCGGGGCCGGGCAGGGAGCGGAACTCCCCGCGGCGACAACGCGGACACGCGAAGCTCTGAACCCCTGTGCGCATGGCAAAATCCTACCCCATCCGGCCCGTCCCGCAACGAAATCGCAATCCCGGAGCTCAGCGGCCCTTGGGCAGCGGGGGCGGCGTGACTTCTTGCAGGGTGGTCGCCTCGACGATATGGTCGATGAGGATCGACTCCGGCACCTCGCTCGTTTCGCGGATCAGGCCGATCTGGAAGAAGGCGACGTTCTCATCCCGCAGCGTCGCCGTTTTCGCCGGCGGCACCACCTTCTCGCCGTCGAACCAGACTTCGACGAAGCCCTTCGCCGGATCGCGCGACCAGAGGACGTGGAGGGCGAAGTCGTGCCAGCGGCCCGGCGTGAGCTTTCCCTTGCCCGTCCAGTGGAGCTTATAGGGCACCCGGGTGCTGAACTGGAGGTCCTCGCCTTTGGCCTCGAACGACATCAGCTGGCTCCAGCTGTTCCGGGTCTCGAAATAGCCGACGTGATGGACCACGTCGATGAATTTCTGGGGCAGGTAGACGCTCCAGCCGAAGTAGCGCTCCGTGCCTTCCGCCGTTCCCGGGGGCTGGGGTTGGTGCTGGAGCTCGATGCGATCCAGGGCGCCTCTCCGGGCGGCGTTGGTCCCGTCGATCCGCAGGGCGTACTTGCCCTCGCGCACGATGTCCTGAACGACTTTGACCGCGTCGGACTTGGGCGCCCCTTTCCACTGGTCCAGGTTTCCCGTCTCGAAGTCCCCGCGCCAGATCACTTCTGCCGGCGCGGCGGCCATCAGCAGGGGGAGCAGGAGCCGCAGGCCCGTCGCCCGACTCATTTCTTCGCGTCCATCAGCTTCAGGTCCTTCGCCCACTCGACGAAGCGGGCGGGCCAGGTGCCCAAGGGCATGCCTTTGCGCGGGTCGATGCTGCCCCCGTGGCCGCCATGGCCGTAGAGGTGCATCTCGACGGGGATTTTCGCGTTGAAGAGGGCCATATAGAACTCCACGGACTGCTTGGCATGGAACGTGTCGTCGATCCCGGCGCAGGTGATGAACGACGGCGGCGTGTCCTTGGCCACGGTGTCGAGATCCATGCGCTTCCAGCCCGGGTAGATCAGCACCGAGAAATCCGGCCGGCAGCTCTCGCGTTCGACGGGGTCCTCGGCCTTGGGGTCGCCGCCGTCGAACTTCAGCGTCACCCAGGCGGCCTGCTCGCCCCCGGCGCTGAATCC
>DASQOM010000146.1:0-53542 GCA_035644495.1 Planctomycetota bacterium
TGGCCTTCGACGCCGCCTTCCTCCAAACCCTCGAGGCGCTCAACCTCCTCGCCCGACGCACCCTGGTCGGGGACGACCGCGCCGAGCGCCTTACTCCCCGGAAGGGCGCCTCTCTCGAGTTCGCCGACTACCGCCGCTACACCCCCGGCGACGAAATCCGCTACATCGACTGGAACGTCTACGCCCGCCATGGGAGCCTCTTCGTCAAGGAGTTCACCGCCGAGGAGAACATCCACGTCTCCATCCTTCTCGACACGTCGCGCTCGATGGCGTTCGGCGGCAAGTTCCAGGCCGCCCAGGAGCTCGCCGCCGCCCTCGGATATATCGGCCTCTCCAACTACGACACCCTCAGCCTTTTCACGTTCGGCCACGAGGTCCGCCCCATCAAGAAGTTCCTCCGCGGGAAGGGCCGCATCTTCGAGCTCCTCTCGGCCATCGAGCCCCTCCAAGCCGACGGCGAGACCGACATGAAGAAAGCCTTCGGGCCGTCGCTCCCCCGCCTGCGGGGACGCTCGCTCATCCTCCTGATCACCGACTTCTACGACCTCGGCGGCTACAACGGCGGCATCCGCGAACTGCTCTCCCAGCGCTTCGGCATCCACCTGATCCACATGGTCTCGCGCGAGGAGATGTCCCCGTTCGCGCGCGGGCGCTTCAGCCTCATCGATCTCGAGACGGGAAAGACCCGCGACGCGACCCTGCTGCCCCGGACGCTGGCCGCCTACATGCGCCGCTTCCGCGCCTTCTGCAGCGAGGTGGAGGAGTTCGGCCGCACGCACGAGCTCGCCTACGCGCGCGTGATGGCGGACGACCCCCTGGAGCGACGGGTGGTCGAGATCCTCCGGGCCGGCGGCATCGTGGAACAGCGATGAGCTTCGATCATCCCCAGGGCCTCTGGCTGCTCACGCTCGGGATCCCGATCCTGGCGTTCCACTTCTACAAGGGCCGCATCCGGAAGATGCCCGTCCCCCTGCTGCTCTTCTGGGAGCAGATCATCGTCGAGGAGGAGCGGCAGTCGGCCTTCCGGCGCATCCGCCACTGGACCTCGCTGCTGATCTCGCTCGGCGCGCTGGTCCTGCTCACGTCCGCTGTCTCCCTTCCCAACGTCAGGGGCTTTACGCGCCCGAAGGCCCGCTATGCGCTGATCTTCGAAAGCGCTCCCCGCATGGCCGCCGTGGAAGGCGGAGGCCGCACACGGGCGGAGCTGGCCGTCGACCGGGCCCGCGAATTCCTCGGCACCCTCGCGTACGGCGACCAGGCCTCCGCGCTCGACCGTTCGGGCGCACGGCTCCCGTTCACGTCCGATCTGGCCGTCCTCTCCGCCCGACTGTCCGTCTCCCGGCCCTCGAAGGACGGCGTCGACCGCGATCTGGTCCTCGAAGCGCTCGCCGCGGGCGAGGATGTCGTCGCCGTCCTGTTCGGCGACCGTCTGCCCCCGGGCGTCGACGATCTGCTGGAGAACGGCCGCCTGAGGGTGGTCCGGGTCGGCAGCCCGCGGGACAACTGCGGCTGGGTCGCCGGCCGACTGTCGCGCCGGGCGGGCGAACGGAGCGTGACGATCGCGCTGCAGGCCGAGTCGTTCGCGGCCCGGTCCGTGGAGCGCGACGAGGTCCTGTCCCTGAACGGCAGGGCCCTCGCGCGGCGCAAGCTGGCCCTCGCGCCGGCGACGCCGGTCGAGCGGGAGTGGGTGCTCGATCCCGCCAAGTTCCCGGGCTCGCGCCTCGAGGAGGGCGGGCTGGTCGAGGTCGCCCTGGAGCCGGCGGACGCGTTCCCGCTGGATGACGTCGCCTCCTTCGTCCTCCCGCCCCTCGTGCCGCCGCCGGTCATCGTCTTCCATCCCGGAGAGCCGTCGGCGGTGCTGATGCACGCGCTGGAGACGCTGCAGGCGGGCGGGCTGATCGGCGGCCAGAGCCTGAGCAAGGCGCCGATCGCGCGCTACGAATCGCTGAAGTCGAAGCTCGGCGAAGGCTGGCTGATCATTTTCGACCGCGTCGCGCCGCCGTCGCTGCCCGACCGGGGCGGAGTGCTCCTGCTGGGCGCTCCCGGGACGGGCGCCGTCGAGAAGCCCACCGTGGTGGACTGGGCCCGCGAGGCTCCGCCCAACCGCCGCATCGACTACGGCGGCCTGCTGATCCGCAAGTCCCGCATCCTCCAGGGGGATCCGCTGATCCGGGCGCTCGAGGGGCCGGTCGCGACGTGGTCGGCCCGCGGCGGCAGGGCGCTGGTCGAGATCGGCTTCGCGCTCGAGGAGAGCGACATCGCCGCGCGCCCGACCTTCCTGCTGATGCTGATCAACCTGATCGAATGGGCGCCGTGGCGCGGCCTGCGGAGCTTCCCCACCCAGCTCGCGATGGGGGAGCCCCTGCGCGCGGAGCGCCCCCTGTGGATCGAGGACGGGGACCTGACGTTCGCGCAGGGCGACCGCGCGGAGCGGATCCCGGTGAGCCGGGGCCTGGCGCGGACGTCGCCGTCGGCGGGTCCGGGCTTCGCCCGCCTGGGCGCGGTGGGCCGCTCCGAGTGGGTGGCCGTGAATCTCTTCGACGCGGCCGAGTCCGACTTCCGGGAGAAGCCGGCCGGGGCGGCGGGCATTCCGCTGCCGCCGCCCGCCCCCTGGCACGCGAAGGTCCCTTATGCCTTCCTGGCGGTCGTGGGGGTCCTCACCCTGCTGCTGGCCGAGTGGTTTCTCTATCACCGCGGCCTGATCTGAGGCCTCAGGCTGTTTCGAAGTCCTTGTCTTCCGGCAGCGGCAGGCCCTTGGTCTCGGGGGCGAGGGCCGTCCCGATGAAGCCGAGGATATAGACGCTGACGACGATCGTGGCGGCCATGGGGAAGCCGTACTTCTTGCCGAGGAAGCCGATGGCGAAGGGCGCCTGCGCGGCAAGGATTCGGGCCGCGTTATAGGCGAAGCCGCAGCCCGTCGTCCGCAGTCGCGTGGGGAACAGCTCGGGGAAGTAGATCGTGAAGCCGGAGAAGGGCATCAGCGTGAAGAAGCCCATGAGGGGCGCCATGATCAGGCAGACCACGGTCGCCGAGGAGCCCGCCTTCGAAACGCTCCAGAAGAAGGCCAGCACGGAAATCCACGCCAGCGCATAGGAGACAAAGAACGCCTTCCTCCGGTTGAAGCGCTCCGTCAGCACCGCGAAGGTGTAGATGCCGAAGAACGACCCCAGATTCTGCAGGATGAACATGATGTTCTTGATCCGATTCGCCTCTTCGGGCCTCTTCCCCGCGGCGATCAGGGTGCGCAGGATGAAGTCGGTGCTGAAGAAGCCGACACCCCACAGCGCGCCGACTCCCGCGGCGCCCATCAGGACCGACGCGATCAGGTTGCGCCGGAGCACGGGATGCGTGAACATCTGCCCGATCTTGCCGAGCTCCTTGCCCACCGACGCCTGCTCCTTGGCCTGGACCCACTTCTCGGGCTCGTGGACCGAGCGCCGGATCCAGAGGACGAGCAGCGCCGGCACCGCGCCGACGAAGTAGACGATGCGCCAGGTCTGCACCTCCTGGATGCCCGCGCCCTCGATGCCCCAAGTGATGCAGGCGGCCATCATGTTGCCGACGGACGACAGCGCCTGGAGGAAGCCGAGGGCCATGGGCCGAGATCGCTGGGGGAAGGTCTCCGCGACCAGGGCCGCGCCCGCGGCCCATTCGCCGCCGACCCCGACCCCAGTCATGAAGCGGGCGGCCGCATAGAGGCCCCAATCGTGGACCAGGCCGCTCGATCCCGTGAAGACCGCGTAGATCAGGATCGTGATGATCATCGTCTGCGTCCGTCCCAGGCGGTCGCCCAGAATGCCGAAGATGAAGCCGCCGGTGGCCCAGCCCAGGAGGAAGATGGCGGTGACGACGCCGCCTTTATAGCTCACGTCGTCGTTGAACTTCGTCTTCGCGTCGCCGGTCAGCGCCTGCCGCTCCGCCTTGGGCATGAGCAGGTCTTCCATCGACGTCTTCCGGACCAGGTTGAAGAGGTTCTGGTCCATCGTGTCGAAGAGCCAGCCGAGGGCGGAGATGACGAGGACCACCCAGCAGTACTTCTCGAGGCCCTGGTACCACTTGAGCGGCTTGGAGGCGTTTTCCACGGTTGTCCCCAGTCCTGGTCTGCGACCCGCTCCGGCGAAGTGGAGATGATACTTAAACACCGCGTCCGCCAGAAGTTTTGTCTTGCGGCGCCTCCCGGCGGGATCGGGCCCTTCGCTGCTTCGTCGCGGAATCCAGCTCTGAACAACTGCAATTGTCACGCGATTCTGAAGGAGCCATCCCGATGGGCTTAGGGGGATACTATGCGACGTGCAACAAGTGTCGACTGTCCAACTGCCGGGAGGCTTAAGTCCTCTCCGGATCCCGGAGCGTCAGCTGCACGTCGCCCACATCTACAATTCCGCCCGGAATCAGGTCCAGTCGAAGGGACAGTGTCTCAATCCTCGTCCCGAAGGCGACAAGATCCCAAGTCCCGGGTGGAATCGGAACGTCGAACCACGACTCCGCCATCCCTCTAGGAAGAATTGTCGGGGATAGGGGGAGAGAGTCGTCCATTGAAGTATCCTCGACCTTTTTCAGTCTAACAGCCGTATCAATGAATTTGTAAAACGGCTGCCCCTCGGGCGCGATGATACGTCCTTTGATCCCGGAGTAACTCATTAGTCCAGACGTGTTCTTCCAAAGAATGTCGCGAAGTTTGTCGCGCTGGTTCCCCGGCCAGGAGGCTGCATCCTGATAGACGGCGATCCAAACGTCTTCATCGGCTCCGGGACGAACGAGCAACCACTCCTGAACCGGCCATGAATCCGGCGGCGGGTCATACACCCTCACCTCGCCAATGAACGGAGAGTCCGATTCGAATTCATATTCCACGTACTCCGGAAACTGCTTAGTCCTCGACGAATGGATTGGTGTACGGACGGGATCTCCTTCGAGACTGCGGTGGAGTTCAGACAGTCGAAGTAGCTGAATGGATTTGTAGAGCCCCGGCAGAGGCTCTCGAGAGTCGGCGTCGACAACGTGGACACGAATGCGGCAGGCAACCAAGATGACGTCCCTAGCTCCTGAACTTGGGCCTTTCGTCTGGTCTATAACACTATAACCTGGTGAACAGTGTGGAGAAGCCCGATGGCAATCTCGAGAATGAAAGACGAGCTCCACGCCCGCCTCTGGCAGGCACAGCAGCGCTGGTTCGCCTTGAAGGGCCAGGGGCTGACCAAGCATGACCTGAAGATGCAGGGAATTCGGGAACGTGGGGGTATAGTGGAAAAAGCTTCCTTATTGGGATTCCATGAGCCGGACGATGGCGACAGGGCAAGCGTCGAGCGAACGGTACATTCGAGATCTGCTCGCACAGCTGCGGCTGTTGAGGGTCACGACGCATTATCGTCGGACGGGCGAGCAGCTAGTCCTGCCCGATTCCTTCGGAGCGCAACTGATGTCGGCCGCGTCGGGTGCGGGGTTGAAGTTGTGGAGCATCGGCGCGGACGGGGTCGACAACGGCGGCGTCGGCGAGTGGCGACCGAAGTTGGGCCCGGACATCGTCCTCGAGGCGCGCCGGTGAAGCGGAAGGCCTGGAAGCTGGTTCTGGGACTGTTGGGTGGGATGGCGATCATCCTGGGCCTGCTGGTGGGGGACGCGCATCGTCGCGCGTCGGCGGTACTCGACCGGACCCGGGCCGAGCTGGAGAAGGAGGTCGCGGCGTTCCGGTCCCGCGACCATTCCCGGAAGTCGATATTCTTGGAGACGACCGACGGCAATGCGTGGGATCACTATGCTCCGGCGCTGAAGGTGATCGGGGACCTCCCCAACGATATCGCCGATCTGGTCCCGGAGATCCAGGGGGTGAACGATGCCTTAGAGGAGCCTTCCCCGGACGATCACGCCTTGCACACCCTGTTCCGGGAGCACGCGTCGACCCTGGCCGCCTTCGAAAAAGGCGCGCGGTGCCGAATCGCCGACGCACCCCGCTTTGCGTTCCGGGCGGATGCGGAGATCCCGTACCTCTCGGAACCCATCCGGGCGGCGAGGTTCCTTGCGGGAGCCGTCCGGCACCTCCATCGGATGGGGGCGGACCGGGAGGCGGTGCCGCTCGTGCTGGGCGGGATGGCGTTCGGGCAGGATTATGGCCGCAGCGGCCTGCTGCTCCACACGCTGGTGGCCAGTGTGGTGGACGGGATTCTCGTCTCGTCCCTCCGCGACGTCCTGGAGGATTACTCTCTCCCGGCCGCGGACTTCTCGGCGCTGGCCGCGGGCCTGGATCGGCTGGAGGCGTCCCGGCCGGATGCCCTGGACTGCTGGGAGGGAGAAGTGCTGTACATGCGATCGTCGTTGCTGGAAGGGCCCTGGGCGTCGTTCTTCCGGACCTTCTCGATCGGCCTCCAGCCAACGACGAAGCCCCAGCGTCCATCGTGGCGTTTCCTGTTCTCGGAGCGGATCACCCGGGCGCACGCCTTGAACCACGTGCCGGAATTGTTCGCGGGACTGCCGGACCTTCGACCGCTGCCGCCCTGGCAGCGCCCCGCGTCGGCGCCGGACCCTGTTCCGGAAGTGCTCCGCCTCAAGAATCCCCTCTTGGCCGTCCTGACCCCCGCGGTCCGTCGGCCGCTGGAGAACGACGCACGGTCACAGCTTGGTCGGACCTTGCTCCGGGTCGCCGTTTCGATCGCCTGGTTCGAGGCCGAGAAGGGCCGTTCCCCTGATCGACTCGAGGACCTGGTCCCCGGGTATCTTCCTAGGGTACCGGTCTGTCCGGTGACAGGGCTGCCGCTTCGCTATAAGGGCGGCAAGCTCTGGTCGGTCGGGAAAAACCGCATCGATGACGGCGGAACGCCGGGCCGGAACAACGAGGCGGAGGACGAGGACGGCGACGTGGTCTGGACCGTGCAGCGCCGGAAATAAAGCGGGGGAGCGGGATGGCTCCCGCTCCCCCGAAGGCTTCCGCTACTTTCTCGTGGGCTTCTTGTCTTCGACGGGCTTCTTGTTCAGGTCGAACGACGGAGCGGCGGCGGTTGCGGCGGCCTTGGCGCCGGGCGCCAGGCGCGGATCCATGCCGACCTTGGCGCGGAAGTCGTTCTCGATCTTGAGCGCGAGCGCGGGCTTGGTCTTCAGGATGCCCCGGCACTTCTCGCGGCCGTTGTCGATCTTCTCGCCCTTGTAGGGGTACCAACCGCACGAGCGCTCCAGCACGCCGTGGATTTCGCCCAGGTCCAGCACGTCGCCCTCGTAGGAGATGCCGCTCGCGAAGAGCATGCCGAACTCGGCCCCCCTTGAAGGGCGGCGCGATCTTGTTCTTCAGGATGTGCGCCTTCACGCGCGTGCCGATCTCGGTCGCGCCTTCCTTGAGGTGGCCGATGCGGCGGATATCGACGCGGACGCTGGAGTAGAGCTTCAGCGCGCGGCCGCCGGGCGTGGTCTCGGGGCTGCCGAGTATCACGCCGATCTTCTCGCGGATCCGGGGGATAGGACATCCCTCCGTCTACCTCCTGCTGCTGAAGCAATCGCTGCAATAGACCGGCCGGTCTCCGCGCGGCTGGAACGGGACCTGGGTGGGTTTCCCGCATTGGGCGCAGACGGCCGGGAACATTTCCCGAGGCCCGCCTGAACGCCCGCCTCGGCTCCCCGAGGATCGTGGCGCGCCGCCTTCACTTCCCTGAGAGGCTTTCTTTGCGGCTCGACAGGAAGAGCATCGCTTGGGCTCATTGATAAATCCGAGTTGTGCGAAACGCTCCTGCTCGCCCGAGGAGAACGTGAATTCGGTGCCGCAGTCGACGCAGGTAATTTGCTTGTCCGTGTAAGACATAGATTCTTTCTTCTTGGATGTTTGATGTTGGTGGATGAACCGAAATAGGACGGCGGGGCTCAGCCCGGTGCGAACAGCCGCCCTTCGCAGGAAGGAAACCTTGGAAGGATATACAGGGGGTGGTTTGGGGAAGGCGCCATGAACGGACTACCGAAGCTGGGCTCGCCTCCCGAATGAATGATCCAATCAGCCATTTAACGTCGCCTTCAGCGCGGGTATTCCCGGATCCTTGGTTCTGAAGTGGGCCGGGTAGGGGAGAAAGGGGTTCAGGATTTGAGGAAGAAAGGCCGGGATTTTCCTGCTAATAGGATAGAGGATTGGAGAGACCGCCGATGAAACATTTCCTGCTCGCCGCAGCAACCCTGGCCGCTCTGGCCGCGTCGGCCTCCGCCGACGAACTCATCCTGCGCAACGGGTCGTCGTTCAGCGGCGCCGTCCGCGAGTCGGGCGACAAGGTGACCATCGAGATGGACTTGGGCACCATGACTTTCAAGAAGGTCGACGTCCGCTCGATCGTCCGGGGGGACGACGTGGTCAAGACCTTCGAGGAGAAGTCCGCCAAGGCCGACGGCGCCCGCGGCCTGGTCGAGGTCGCGCTCTGGGGCCGGGAGAACGGGTTGCGGAACCGCGCCGACGACCTGCTCGACCGGGTCCTGCGGCTCGATCCCGACCAGCCCGATGCGCGGAAGGCGCTGGGCTACGAGCGGGTGGGCGGCCGCTGGCTCCGCGGGGACGACCTGAAGACCGCGCAGGGCATGGTCAAGCTCGAGGGGAAGTGGCTGGCGGGCGGAGACGCGCAGCGGGAACTGGACCGGCGCGAGGGCGCCCGCATCGAATCGGACCGCAACGCCCTGGAGGCGCGCATCGCCGACCAGAAGCACGAGGAGGAGATGGTCCGGCTGGCCCTCGAGCGCGAGCGGATCGAGATCGAGCGGAAGGCCGCCGAAAAGCGCGGGGCCGACCTCGACTTCCTGCGCGCCGAGCTGGACCGCATGCGCTGGGAGAGCACTTACGGCGCGGGCTATCCTCCTCCTCCGGTCTCTGAGCCCCCGGCTCCGGTGGCGCCGGTGAGTCCGGTGACGCCGCCGCCCGCCGCGCCTCCCGCGGCCCCGGCGGTCAAGCTGACCCAGAACTATCGTCCCCCCGTCGTGGGCCCCGTCTTCCCGACGACGCCTCCGCGCCTGGAGCGGAGGGAGGATAAGGACAAGGACAAGAATGACGAGGAGTCCGCGAAGAAGCGCTGAGCGCCGCGACGCCCAGGACTTCTTCTTCGGACCGGGATGCCCCGGTTGCCGCTCCGGTCCTTCGCAAGCGCGATCTTGTTGATCCACGCGACGTGGGAGAGAGCGAGTAGAGGGGGAGGGCAGGTCTACTCCTTCTGTGGGCGGCGGAAGGGATGGACGAGCTGGGCCCCATAGCCTTCCGGCACCGGATTCCCCTCGATCCCGTACGACTCCGGCCAATCCTCACCCGGCAGGTACAGCGTCCCGAAAACGCGGTCCAGCACGGGCAAATGGATCGCGAAATTCCGGTTCAGCGCCTCGCGCCGCGGACTGTGGTGCCAGTGATGGAAACGGGGCGTGCCGATCACCTGGGCGAGGCGCCCGAACCGGAAGCGGACGTTGGCGTGGAGGAACACGGCGTGCATGCCGACGAAGACCAGGTAGGCATACACGGGCGAGCGGGAGAATCCCAGCGCGTAGAGCGGGACGAAGGCCAGCGCCCGGGTGATCACGATGTCGACCAGATGGAGCCGGGAACCCGCCAGCCAGTCCATCGACTGCGACGAGTGGTGGATCGCGTGGAACTTCCAGAGAAAGCCGACGCGGTGGAAGAGGCGGTGGGTCCAATACTCGGCGAGATCGGCGAGCAGGACGATCTCGAGGAATTGGATCCAGCCGGGCTGGGCGCTCACCGCGCGCTGGAGGGCTCCATCGAGCAAAAAGCGGAACAGCACGGTTGCGGGGGTCAGGGTCAGGAGCATCAGGAGCTGGACCGCGACGTGGCTGACGAGAAAGTGGGCGAGGTCCGTGGTCCAGCCCGGGCGGAAGACCGGCTGGTCCCGCCGGGAGAACAGCCGTTCCATCGGGACGAAGAGGACGGCGAGCAGGAAGAGATCGAGGATGAACCAGTCGAGGCCGAGGTAGGCGGAGGAGCGGACCGGTCCGTCGACGGCGATTTCCGAGCCCCCGAGGAGCGTGCCGAGGACGGGGAAGAGAATGCCGGCACCGCCCAGCAGCTTGCTGCTCCGGAGGGACACGCTGACGACGCCGAGGACGAACGAGGCGACCAGCGAAACGTGGATGAGTCCGCGGACCAGGCCCATGGGGTAAATCTCGCGCAAGTGGGGGCTGGTGAGGATCTGCGGAAAGCGAAGGCAGAGCACGGCGCCGAAGGCGAGAGGGCCGAGGACTGCGGAAATCGCGCCGCTGATCCATCCCGAACCGAAGCGCCGGTCCTCCTGTCGCGGAGCGGCCGCGCTCATGAGAGGACCCGGTCGAGGATCCCGTTCATCCAGCCGCTGGTGACGCAGTAGGCCTTCGTATTGGGGGCGGCATGATGGACGGCGTGTTGCCCCGGGGGAAGGATCACCCGACGGCGTTGAAGCCATGACACAATCGGAGGAACCTGCGTGGAGTGCGCCCATCGATGGAACAGATTGGTCGCGAAGAGGGCGAGAGCGAAAGCCAGCAGTCCCGCATCGAGGGCCGGAGCCCACGGCTTCCAGACCGCCAGCGCGAGGAAGGGGAGTACCCCCAGGCAGCTGTTTCCGGTCAGTTCCAGGAATCCGTGCCGGGTCATCGCCGCGGGGTCGCGGTGGTGCTCGCGGAAGGGGTGGATGAGGACGGGTCCGATGACGGGAGTGTCCTCCCGGAAGAAGGTGTCACAGAACCAGCGAATGAGCCCGGAGGCCAGGTCGGCGAGCAGATAGCCGGCGAGGGCCGCCAGAAGAAGGAGAGGGACCTGGTTCCAGTCGGGCGCGCCGCGGAAGAGTCGAACGGCCAAAACCGCGAGCAACGCGGCGAATGCCGCAACGGCGGCCGATTCCAGCAGGAGAAGGAGGCGGGGACGCATGGCTGGACTATTATTCCCCGGAGCCTGCGAAAGGGCAATCAGGGAGAGGGCCGGGAGCAGGGGACCAGGGGCATCCCGGCATCGCGCTCCTGAAAAATGCGCCTGTTTCGACGTCAGGGTCAACTCATGATCGACGTGCGACCCGCCGCAGACTTCTTCATTGCAAAAACCGTCCGATGCAGGAATGATCTGCTCCAAGCCCGCGGCACCCGACCGGCGCGGGCGGGGAGGATCGAGGCGGCCCGATGACCGATTCGGCAGGAGAGCTCGAGGCGCAGCTTGCGGACTGCTTCTCGGGCGTTTTTCGGGACGGACCGATCACGCCCGGGGACCTGACGGCGGTTCTCGTCTTCCCGACGCCGGGGTTCGAGCGGCTGAAGATTCAATGGAGCCCGATCTGGGAGGATCCCGTCGCCGGCTACCCGCAATGGGGGGATCTGGCGCTGCTCCCGATCCGAACTCTGCGACAGGATATCCACGCGAAAGAAGCCGCCCTCCGGAATGCCCCCGGGAACCTGGCCGCATTTGTCGAGGACGTCCGCGCCGGGGTCCATCAATTCATGGACGATCTGGCGACCGCCGTCCGAGGGGTGGCGTCCCATCCGATGTTCTCCGGCATGGACTGCCTGACGGCGTTCTGCATCGCCCGGCCTGCCCCGAACGATCAGGAGCGGACGCGGCCGGAACTCGTCGACTTTGCCGGCGCCCGGCACGCGACGTTCTTATTCCCGGTCCGCAACCTCCACGATCTCGGGCCCGGCAGGAAAAAGGCCCGCCGCTACGGATGGCTCCAGGTTCATCCCGACGGACTGACGCTGCTCCTTCCCGAGGGAGAGCGGTGCGCGGCGGGCATCCTCGGTCGGAATCCCACGCGAACCTTCTTTCCGTTCGAGTCCTTGAGCCGCGTTCACCTGGCGGAGAGCGAAATCCGTTTTTCAACAGGCGACGGCGAGACCCTCCTGCTTCCCGGTCATACGGATCCGAATCCCCCCTGCGACGAGGAGCTGAGCCGGCTGGCGAAGGTGCTGGAGAGCCGGCCGCGTCTCCTGGCCCGTCTCGGAGACCGATACCAATATGTGCGCCGGACGGTGCTGCCGGACTCGATTCCGACGATGAGCAGCGAGGCGCTGCGGCTCCGGACGGACGCCTGGACTTCCGGGCGCGGATCCGGAAAGGGGCAGTACGAGGCGGTCAACTGTTTCTCGGTTCCGTCGCCGTCGACGTCCGTGGCGGCGATCCGGGTCGGCGCCTTCGCCCATCTGGTGTTTCAGCGGCAGGGACTCTGGACGCTCGACCCCCGCCTGGCCCTTCCGGAGGCGCTGGAAAGAACCCCTTATGTCCGCAAGGAGGACGATCAGCAGGTTCCCCGCTACATGCGGCAGCTGGTCACGAGGCGCGACCTGAGCCGCAGCATCGATCCGCACCTCCTGACCGGAACGGCCGGCGGGGCCGTGCCGGCGCCGTTCCTCGGACACCTGGACCTGCCCGATGCCGACCTCTTCGCCGCAACGCGCTCGGGGAGCTTCATCCTGCTGGCCGATCGCAAACGGGGGCTCGTGTCGGTGAACGCGGCCGATCCGCGGAAGCTGTCGGTCGCCGGCGTCGTGGCGCCGAAGGGGACGGGGCCCTCGGATGCCTATGAATACGTCGCGGCGAATGAGCGGCTGGCCGTGCTCGGCTCCCGTCGCCGCTGCTGGTTCTTCGATCTCTCGGACCCTGCAAAGCCCGCGGAGATCGACTTCGAGGCGGCGGCCGATTCTGACACCCAGCGGATCAGCTCGGCGGGCCGGGATCTCGCCGATGCCCTGATCCACGGCTCGACTCTCTTTGTGGCATCCGAGGGGCGGGGTGTTCTGGCCTGCGATGTCTCGGATCCCCGTCGCCTCCGTCTGCGGTCCATCCATCGGATCGGCGGCGTCCCGTTCCACGCCAGCCGGATACAGATCGTCGAGGATTTCCTCTTCGTGTTCGATCTCAAGGGAGGGATCTGCTGGGTGAACCGGGTCGGGGATTCCCGGTCGCCCCTCCGATCCCTGGGGACCCTTCCTTTTTCCAGCTTCGCCAAGGCCTGGCCCTCGCCGGAAGGAGGCTGGGGTTTCCTCGCCGGCACGGGGGAGGTCTGGACGCTCGACCTGTCCTCGGGCGAACCCGCGGTCCGGTCGGTCGAACGTTGCGTCGAACGCTGGGGGACGTCCAGACAGCCGCTCGGAAATTGCATCGAAGCCATTCCGCTCGACGACGGGAGCATCCTGGCGGTGGACGACGAGCAGCTCAATGTCCTGAAGCGCAAGCCGCTCGCCGCGGAATGGACCCAGTCGCAGGAGTCGAGGCTTTGGTTGATCGGAGGCTGGGACCCCGGACTCAAGCCGGTCGCCGGACCTGCTCCGAGCCCGGTTCCTCCCTTGCCCGCGAAGCCGTTCAGCGACCGGATCGCGGAGAAGTTCGCCGCATCGTTGAGGAAAGTGGCGCAGTGCAGGCCCGGGTTCAGACTGGGAAGTCTGATCGTGGACATCCAGGACGGACGCCTTCATCTCGTCATCAATCCCGCTTGTCCGTATCCGGCGTCCCTTCATCAGTTGAGCGGAGCGGTCGAAGCCTCCTGGACGCCGGAAAGCCTCTTCTCCGACCCGGCCGACGCCGAAGACTTTCGGATCATTCTCACGCATCCCGAACTCAGCCGGCCCCTGATCCAGGCGGCCCTCGACGCGATCGCCGCGCTGCCTCTGGTGCCGGAGCTCTCGAGCGGCCGCGTCCGCCTGGGATCCGTCCAGTGGGGCATCTCCAAAATTCTGTTCCGCGACCGGCGTCCGGAGGACGTGGAGGATCCGGCTCCGGGGAAGGTCAATGTCTTCCGGAACGCCCTGGACTGCTGGATCCGCTCGGGGGACGAGGGATATGTCCCGAGGATCGTGAGGGCGTTCGAGAAGGCTCCGGGGATCATCGAGGACCTCAGCGAACTGTCCTCTCAATGGAACGAGGCCAGGAAGATCTATCTTCGGATCATCGACACGCATCCCGAGCTGCATTCTCCGCTGCTCAAGGAATTCTTCCGGCTTCTCGGGGACTATGGCGACGAGTTTGAAGCACTCGTCCCCGCCCAGGAAAAGATCCTGATCCGGGCCCGGACGATGGTGGAAGAGATGGCCGCCCGCAGGAGCACCCCCGAGGCGAAGTCCCTGAAGGCCTACGGGGCGAAGAGCTATGGCGAACTGTATGACCTGTTTCGATTGCTCGACCGTCAGGCGGAACCCGTGCAGGAGTACGTCGACCGCCTCGAGAAGTTCTTCAGCACCCTGAAGAAAAACCGGGACGCCGTCGTGACGGCAACCCGGGAGGTGCTGACGACGCGCCGCATCGCGCCGGGCGCACTGGATCAGGTCCTGAAGGACCAGCGCAGCCGGACGATGAAACTCTGGCCTCCGGGGCCCGAGCTGTACAGCTATCCCGAAGAGTACTGGGATCTGACCGTCCGCTTCGAAGAGCTGCTCAAGTCCCTGCACCCGATCCTGCTGGACCGGGTCTCGCAGGGCGACGTCGCGGCGGTTCGCACGCTCCTGGAGGTCCATGAGGTTCCCACGTCCTTCCTGGACGCGCGGGGCAATTCCTTGATGCAGGTGGCGATCGAGTCGGGAGAGCCCCGGATGGTCTCCGTGCTGTGCCGGAACAAGCGATACATCCCGCCGGGGTGTCTGGAGAAGGCGATCCTCGACGGCAACGAGCCGGCGGTGCGCACCATCGTCGACAGCGGATCGATGTTCGAGTTCTATGACGAGGGCGGGATCGATTGCCACGCTCTGGCGGTCGCTCTGGGCCGCCCGGAGGTCGCCGTCTTCCTGAAGGAGCCCGAGCCGGCGCCGGAAGCGCTTGCCGCGGGAAAGGAACTGCCGAAGGCCTACCCGGTCCGGCTCCGGATCGCGAAGCTGCTGATCTCGCAGAGTTCCGGAAGAGTCAATGAGCTGGAGCGAACCGGCCTGATGACGGCGGCCGTGTTCGGCTCGGTCGACGTCGTCCGGGAGATCCTCCGGGACCTGCCGGACCTGGACGCTAAAGACAAGACCGGGCGGACCGCGCTGGACTGGGCCGAAAAGGCCGGGCACGACGCGGTGGTCCGCCTTCTGAAGGGGCCGGAATAGCATGACCGAGATCGACCCGCGACTGCTCGCCCTGCTGGCCGCGCCCGACGAGGACCGCGAAGCCGCCTATGACCTGATCGACGGCGTCGTCCATCACATCGAGGTCAGCTTCCGGAACTACCGGGATCACGCTACGGAACTCTATGCCCTGGCGCCGATCCGCCACCTCACCCTGCGGGACGGGGACGCGACGGATGTGGCGGCGTTCTTCGGCTCGAAAGAGATCTCCCGTCTGAAAAGCATCCTCATTCACTCAGCGCCCGTGACGGACGCGGAACTGGAGATTCTGGCCCTGTCTCCCCATCCCACCGAGCTCCGCTGGCTGACCTTCTATGAGGGACGCGCCACGTTTGCCGGACTCCGCTCCATGGCGGAATCGCTCTCCCTGGAACGGCTCGTTCACCTGGATCCGGGAAGGGAATCGGAAGGGGTCCGAAAAGCGTACTACACGGACTGGGACGGGAGCATTGCCGATTCCCACTTCCCCAAGACCGGCGAACTGCTGGAGCGCTGGTATGGTCCGATTCCGTGGCTCATCCCGGACGGGCCCGATGCTCCGGATCGATTCGCGGTCTGAAGCGCGAAGGGGTGAGGGGCCGCGCCGCCGGCCGCCGGGCAGGAAAGAGCTTCCTTAGAGAGCGACCGGGTCAGGGGCGCGCGGACGCGTCGGCCGGAAGCTCGGCGACGTGCGGAGCCGCGCCTGCCTGAAGGTCCCGCTCCGAGCGCTGCTCCGCCAGCGTGTAGACGGAGAAGGTGATCGCCCAGGCGGCCACGACGTCGATCGAATAGTGGAGATGGGAAAGAACGACGACCACGGTCGTCGCGAGGTGCGCGAGGAGCGCCGGCGGGCCGAGCTTCGGCACGCGCCGGCAATACAGCCACAGCAGGAAGGTCGATGCGACGTGGCCCGAGAAGAACAGGTCCTTGGTCAGCGCGACGTGCGGCACATTCGTCATCAGCGCCGTGACGGGATTGACGATCGCCCGCCAGGCCTTCCAGAGGGTCGCCGCATCCGCGCCCGCGTTCGGGTCGCCTCCGCCGATCGGACCCAGTCCGGTGAGCGGGATGAACACCGCGCGGAGCAGGCTGAGCCAGCCCCCGACCCACATGAACCGGATGAAGCGCGGCCGGTCCCGCAGCAGCAGGAGCACCGTCAGCGGGATCCAGGCCAGCACCCAGAGCCAGTAATTGTACCGAAGCAGCCACTCCACCCTCGGCACGCGGTCCAGGATCGCGTCGGGCAGCGTCGGCGCCGGCCGGCGCTCGTTCCATAGCGCGACGCCGACCATTACTGCGTGCGCGGCATACCGCCACGCGATCGCCGTCGCGACGGAGTCCTTCCAGCGTCTCACGACCGTCACGAGAAGCTCGCCCCGAGGTCGTTCGTCTTCCGATCGTCGTCCGCGTCGTCCAGGATCTGCGGCCCCGTCGCCGGCGCGCGGCAGACGATGGCCCACTCCTTGGAGGCCCGGTGGTCGGAACGGCGCACGACGAAAGAATACCTCCAAACTCCTCCCCGGTGAAGCGACGGGCCCGAATCACCCAAGAACAATGCCTTAACCCCCGCTTTCGGACAGCGCTCCTGCTCGCGCCAGGGGATAGGCGTCCCAAGGGTAGGGGAGAAAAGGAGAGAGCGAGTAGGGGGGCAGGCTGGGCGGGAAAAAGCGGCGTCGGTCTGCCCGGGATGGTGGAAAGAGCTTCCTTATGGGATGCCCGCCCGAAGGTGGCGCACTTCCTGCTCCAGCTGCTCCCCGGACATGAGGTCCAGATCGGTTTCCGTGCGAGGCCTCCTCGCTGGGCTCCAGCTCATGGAGTCGCCATCCGGCGAAAAGGTTACTTGGCGATTATTTCTTCTGCCGGTCGTCGATTTGCTTGCGCATCGCCACGATCTGACGGTCGAGATTGGCGCGGTCGCCGTCGATGAGGAAGACCAGGTCCGGATTGTGCGCGTAGATGGTCTTCGCCGCCTCGTCGCAGGCACGGCTCGACACCCCCGAAAGCGGGCTGCCGCCCGCCACGCCGTAACCCCACCTCAGCTCGCGGGAGTCCGCCAGCAGCGGGCACAGGAGTTCCAGCGCCCACTCCCCGCGCGTCTTGAGCAGGACGTGGCAAATCGTCAGCACGCGTTGCGGCGAGGGATCCCGGACGTACTCCGCGAAGAGCGGCTTGGCGGATTCGGGAAAGTGATCGCCGAGCAGGAGCAGCAAATGATAGCCCTCGCCATAGGAGCCGCGCTCTTCCTTGGGCAACGCCGCGAGGTCTGCCTTCAGGCGCTCGAGGACCATCCGGTCGTCCTTGCCCCGGGAGGCCGGTATTCCCGCGCGGAACAGTTCGCTGTCGTTGGTCCGCTTCATGACGGCGACCACCGCGTCGCGGACTTCGGCATTCGACGTCCAGGCGACCGCCTTGATGAACTCCACCGCGCGCACGCCGTTCTGGACCGTGGTCTTCATCCAGGCGTCCATGCCGTCGCCCCTGGTGACATCGAGCTTATTGAGCCTCTCGACGACCAGCGGGGCCGCTTCGTTCGGGTAGTAGTACAGAAGCCGGAGGGCCGCGTCGCACTGCAAGCTGCTCCCCAGGCCCCAGCCGTCCAGCGATCGCCCGTTGAACACGCCGTTCGTCGAGTAGTCGAGAAGCAGCGAATCGAGCAGCGCCTGGTCCGCGTCCGGAGACTCCCAGATCTCGCGCACCAGCGCCCGGTAGGCCTCGTCGTGCGTCGGGCTGTTGACGATGATGCACGCCGAGGGCTGGTAGCGGATGGCGGAATAGGAACGGCCGACGATCTGGCCCAGCGCCACGAAACAGACATCGCCCACCGTCACAACGTGCTTGTCGATGGTCGCGGACCCGAAGGCATCCCCTTTCCTTTTCTTGGCCAGCACCGCCCATTCCTTCGTGTTCGCGGGATTCCCGCCGAGCTCCTGGCTGTACCACATCCCTCCGTCGAATCCCGCGCCATGGGTGATGACCAGCTTGGTCGGCGTCGAGTCCTCCAGCGCCTTGAGGAGGAACGGCAGGGCCTTGGGTCCCAGATGGACGAGTACCGCGACGGCCTGGTTCGGCTCTATGGCGTGGTTCGTGAGGAGGCCGCTGCTAAACTCGCTTTTCCCGAGCGGGGAGAAGGAGCCGCCCGACATCGTGCCCGAGAGGCCGACGTCCGGCGATTCGATCTTTTGAAGCCACTGGATCAGCTCCTTGATCCGCTCGGCCTCTTCCCTGGTCGCGGTCCGCGTCGTCTGCAGCTTGATCGCCGGGACGGCGCCGAGCTTGACCCAGCCCGCGGGGTCCTTCATATACTCGTCGAAGGCCTTGCGGTCCTGCGGAGCGGAGGCGAGCAGGGAGCAGGCCAGGAGCGTCGCAAAGGTCATATCCGTTGGACGCCCGGGACGACGCAGCGCCGCGGCAAATCGGGGAGCGACATGGCCAAACCGCCAGACCGCGCGCTGTTGGCGCTGGTCCGGGCGATCGCGTCGCGGGAGGCGAAGAAAGCAACTCAGCTGCTGGCCACATCGCCCGAGCGCGCCACGAGGGCGGCCGTGATCGGGGCGACGCGCGAGGTCTCGCGGGAATACTACTTCGACGCGGGGATAGGGCATCCCAAGGGTAAGGGAGAAAGGGAGAGAGCGAGTAGACGGGGGAGGCGGGGCTGGAAAAAGCGGGGGCGGTCTTCCAGACAACCCGCGGCCGGAGGCCGCGGTATAGTGGAAAGAGCTTCCGTATTGAGGCGTCCCATCGGCGAATCTAGCGTACGGAGTTTCCCGTTTTTGCTTTGATGGGCAATGGGCCGGCTGGTGTTCACTCGACCGCTGACAAGGAGTTGAAGCCGATGAGTTTCGCCAATTGGCGGGCGGATTGTGGATAGGGGCTTTAGGATTACGGTGAATTCTCCTGAATCATCCTCCGTCCACCCCTCCAGGGGTCCTTGACAGTGATTCTCAATGCATATATAGTACATGCATGAAGCAACTAAGCTATGGAGTCCGGGAATTGCAGGCCCATCTTGGAGAGGCCCTGAGAGCCGCCCAAAGGGGGGACCGCATCATCATCACCTCGCACGGCAGGGCGGTAGCGGTGCTGGCAAAAGCGGACGCGGAGTCATCCGAAGACACCCTTGAAAAACGGAGGCTGAAGCGTCTTGCGGCTCTGGGTAAACTTAGACTGGGGAAGCCGGGAGTCATCCCCGCGTATCCGTTGCCGCGCGTCGCCGGGCTGGCCAGACAACTGGATAGGGATCGCCGCTAGTGTTCTGGGATACCAGTGCTCTGGTGCGCTGCTATGATCCGGGGGAATCTGCACATGAACACGCGAGGAATTTCCTTTTGTCCGAGAAAGGACACCAAGGCTCCGCATTCTTGGTGCCGGAATTGGTGAGCGCCGTTGTCCGAAAACTCGGACGTGACAAGCGCAATCGGGAAGCTCTACTGCTGACCATCAACGAGCATCTCGCTTACTTCACCCTGTCCGCAGTTGATGAAGAGCACCTCGACCAGGCCACGCGTCTGATCAAGCGATATTCTTTGCGCGCCGGAGACGCAGTCCATGTGGCGGCGGCGCTCATCCTTCGAAAGGGATTGGGGAAAAGATCTCTCGCCTTCTTGACTGCGGACGTGGAACAAGCAGAAGCGGCAAGAGAAGAGAAGCTCAAGGTGTTTGAGCTCTAAGGAGGGGGATAGGGCATCCCAAGGGTAAGGGAGAAAGAGAGAGCGCGAGTAGAGGGGGAGGCGGGGCGGGAAAAGGGGGGGCGGTCTTCCCGGCAACCCGCGGCCGGAGGCCGCGGCATAGTGGAAAGAGCTTCCTTATTGGTTATGCCATTTGAATCGCAGTCCTGAACGATGGTGCGAAGGAAGGTCACGCCCTCGGCGCGCTTCCTCCCCTCATCGTCCAGGCGTACGTCAAGAGCGCTCCCCCGATCCGCCTCGCCGCATTCCTCAATGACACCGTCTTCGACCCGCCAACCGGTCCGGACCCGCACGCCATGCGACTTCGCGCCCCGGAGAACCAGGGCGCGAAGGGTGATGTAGGAGACCTCGGGCGGGCACGTGAGGCAGAAGGCGGCTTTCCACCCGGCATCCATGATCGTTCCATGGCATTCGGCCGCTTCGAGGGTGATCGCCTTTCCATTCATGCCGGAACGTGAAATCGTCACCGGACCGGGATAAACGCCGGAGGCGATCCGGACCGTGTCCCCGGGCTCAGCGACCGAAAGCGTCTTCTCGATCGTCTTGAACGGCTGATCGTAAGTGCCCGGACCTGTATCGTTTCCCGCGGCTCCGCCGTCGACGCGCCACGTATGTTCCGCGGGTCCTGTCCCGCTCTGAGCCTGGAAGACCAGATAGATCGCCATGGCCAACCCGATCGGTGGAGTCATCGGCATCCTTTCCTTTGTCCCATGAGGTAGAGAGCAGGGAACTTGGCCGCCGAAGGCGCCGAGAACTTCCTCCAGGAAGGCCTGGTCTCCCAGACCTGGGGATTCGTCGCGGACTCCTGCCCGTCCACGCGAAGTCCCCCACGGCGTGAGGAACGCGGGCTCCACGCCCCACGGGATACGCCGTCCTCCCGAATTACGATCGATTCTTTTTTCGAAGCCGCTTGCGCAGCCACCAAGCCCACCCCAGCGGCGGAAGGCCCTCGAGCCCCAGCAAGCCGCAGGCGCCCCCGGACTTGCCGCTGGAGGCCCTCGCGCTGTTCAGACTGGAGGAGGAGAAGGCTCCGCCGCCGCCGCCCCCCGCGATCGCCTGAAGTATCCAGCGCGAGTTCGCTTCTCCTCCGTAGGGCCATTGGACGATCTCCGCACCCGCTACCGTCGAGGCCCCGGAGACGTTGAGGGCCTGGCCGCTGTTGACGTTCAAGAGATAAAAGGACCCATCCCCCACGGGCAGGATCTGCCACTCCTGATTCGCACCGCCGTGAAGAGTCCATTGCACCACCGATCCTCCCGCCGTCTGGGAGGCGCCGTACACGTCGAGGGCCAGACCGCTATTCACATTCAGGAGGACATAACCCCCACTGCTTGATGCAGTGACCTGCCACTGGGAGTTCGCCTCCCCCGCGTAGGGCCACTGCACGATCGAAGCTCCGTCGGTCGTCGCCGCCCCATAGACATTGAGCGCCATCCCGCTGTTGACGTTGATCAGGGCGTACATCCCGCTCAAGTCTACCCCGGGCGGCCCCCCAACCGTGAGGGTCTGCACCAGTGTGTTGTTGGTTTCATCCGACTCGGCGAACCGATTCACGTCATCCACGAAGGCCGTGATCATGGAGGTCCCGTTGGGAATGACGTAGGATCCTCCGTCCGTCCCGATCGAGACCGAGGCGCCCGAAGCCAGGGGACCGTTCGCGATCCCCCAGGTGACCTGCACGCCATCGACGAGGTAGGCAACCCCGATCACCACTCCGCCGGGCGTGGCGGCGGCGCCCTGATTCTTCACGGCGCAGCTGAACGTTCCGTTCGAGTAGGAAAGCGACGTCACGATGACGTCGGGCAGGCCGGGGGACGGCGCTCCCGAGAACTTCAGGTAGAGCACGGCGTCGCCTCCGAAGGGCGGAGTAAAGGGGACGGACCCGCCGCCCGCGACGTCGGCGCCCGGGGAGGCGGTCCCGCTTGAGGGGTCGAACCACTCGACGGCGTATGCACCGCCCGGGAGCGTGACGGAGAACCCGCCGCTGCCGGACTGGTAGACAAGGTACTCGACTCCGGGATGGGCCAGCGCGAACCCCGTCGAGGTGAGATCTCCGCGCGGCGTCATCGAGGCCAGGTCCATGCGGTCCGCGTACGACCGCGCCTGCCCCATCGCCCAGCGGGCCGATTCGAGCCAGTCGTTCGACGCGGGAAACGTCTCGATCCCGCCGTCCATGAAGGCCGTGTGCAGTCCTCGCGTGAAACTCTTCCAGACCCAGACACGATCACCGCCTTCGCCCCAGATGTGATCGGTGTCGGCGATGATGATCTTGCCGCCGTCGTTGGACGGCGGGTCGTCCTTGTACCCGGTGGGGTCCGAGCTGTCGCCCGTATAAGCTCCTGGCGCGACGGCTTCTGCTCGGCTGCCAAAGAGATATCCGTTGGAGCTCGGCCAGGTACCGGTCATCCAAACGGGATGTTGCTTGGACTTTCCCGACTCATACCCGTGAATGAAATCGATCATGTGGTACTGCCAATCTGCGGCATCGGGGAACACGTCCTCGTTGGCGATCTCGTAAAGGACATTGTCGAGATCGTTCACTGTGTCGACGACCTTCTGGACATAAGCTTCCTGCTTCGCGGTCACGGCCGTGCTCCCGAGGGTATGACATTCCTCCCCTTGACCGTTGCCGTTGAGGTCACCATTGATGCCGTTCACGTTATTGGCGGCGTTGAACGGATGGCCGGGCCACGGATTGCCGGGGCCCTTGCCGATGTTATCGATGCTCCAGCCCTGAAAGAGCATGATCGAGACGTAGATGCCGCGGTCGCGCGCCGCAATCACCCGCGCGCGAAGGCGGTCGAAATAGGCCTGGTTGAACTGGCCCAGGTCGAACTTGGGGCCGCCGTCGAGCGCATTGCCGGGCCCCGTGCGGGCGAAGGGCATCGGCGTGGAGAAGTCGTCGCCGGTGGTCCATGGCGCCCAGCGCGCCTGCTCCCAGCTCCAGAGCCGCATGAAGTTATGGTTCCGTGACTGGAGGAAATCCAGATACGCGCTGTAATCGAAGGCCGGCGGCGGCCACGTCGTGCCCCGATCCTGGAGGTTCTCCCACACATGGGAGCCGGCAAGGAAGATGGCCTTCCCGGATCCGTCCGTGAAATAGCGGGGGTTCGTCGGATGGACGCGCAGAGGTCCCGAGGCTTGCGTCGCCGCAGCCTGCGGTTGCGCAATTCCAGACCGGGGATGGAACGAGATCATCAGGATCGCCAGAGCCGCCGCCAGGCTGCGGACAGAGTGTGACTGGTCCATGATTCACCCTTTCTTTCGAGCTCGCCCCTGAGCCCGCCGAAGTGGCAGCCCCTACTTCCGATCCACGCCCGAAGGCGCGAATCCGTCTTCCGGTCGTGTCTTGTGGATCGTAGAAAGCAGAATCGCATCGACGCGCGCGAATGTCGCCAGCGAAAATACTCTCAGAATCTGAGGTCCGGTTCGCGCGAACCGAACCGTGACGGGAGGGTCGTCGGTCGGAGTGTCCGGCGTTGCGTTTCCCGTCATATCCGCGTCTCCTCCCACCCACCAGTACTTGGGGCGGAGGGCGTGGCCGTTGATGAGGGCAATGGCCGGGTTATCCTTGAATGCCGGATCCGTCCGGCTTACCCGCCCTCCGGGCACCTCGATGGCCACTTGGTCGCAAAAGCCGGCCGTCGAGGTGGTGACCAGGCACAGAGCCCGGACCCAGACGCAGTAGTCCTTATCAGCGTCGGCAACAAACCGGAACTCCACATAGGAGGCGGTCCGGTTGTTGACACGGCCCACCGAGCTGGTGTAATCGCGCAATAGGGTCGCTTGGGGTGCCGAGGGGGATATTGAATTCGTCTCCCAAGCCAGTCCGCGGAGCGCCTTATCGTCTTTCACCGCCCGCCACTCGTTTCCCGCCGACTTTCCTGCAGTCGGAAAGAGAACGACTTGGTCCACCGGGAACTGTTTTGAAGCGAGTTCGACTCCCGCGGCCGCCACCGCGTAGTGACCGCTTTCGACGAGCACGGTCTTCCCTGCCAGATTCTTGAGCTCCACCTTTCCCTCTTCCACCTCAAGGCGCATCCCCTTGCTGGGATCCGGATCCACGAGGACATTGAGCGTCGTTCCCACAACTCTGGCCTCTCCATGGGCTGTCGCGATGATCATGGGCTGCTCTTTGGGCTGCTTTGCGACCTGGGCGTGAAGAGTCCCCTTGAGCATGACAAGTCGTTTTGATCCTTCTGTCAACTCGGCTAGGATCGTCGTTTCACCCATCTCGATGCGAGTACCATCAGGGTATTTGAGCGAGGCGAAACTCTTCGCACCGGTCTCCATCCTCTGGCCGGCCCGGATGACTTGATCTGGCCGGCCCGGAATCTTTCCGTCCTTGCCGGCAAGGAGGACTTCTCCCTCCACCCGCTCCAGAGTCGCAACCGCCGCCTCTGTCCCTGGAACAGGGAATGGGTCTTTGGAAGGGCGGGCAGGCATTCCCTCCGATGGGACGACCGCGGACCTTTTTCCCCGCTCGACGGCTTCTTTCAGCTCGTCCTCGGTGCGCTTCTTGCGCTCCTCAAGCTCGGCGATCGCCTTCTTGAGATCGTCGTTCTTCGTCGAGTCGATGCCTTCCCGGGCCGGAGGCCTTTCGATCAGCTTCAGCCGTTCCTGCTCGATCTCCCGGAGAGTCGCTTCTGCCTCGAGCCGCGCCGATTCGGCACGGCGTCCCTCGACATCGGTCGGCCGCATGGCGTTCTCGGGCGATCCAGGCGCTGGCGGCTTCGTCGTCTGGCGGGCGGTCCAGGAGACGCGCGATCCTCCAAGGCCGGAGATCAGGAAGATCAGCGCAACGATTCCGAGCGCCATGCCGGCCGGGAAGAGGCCGAAATTCCACCCCGACGGGACGCGCGGCGACGTCCCGCGGGAGGTCCCCCGTCCCGTTGCGCGCCTCGTCGCCCCGCCTGATGCGCGGTCGGGGAGGGAGGCCTCCGGCGGCCCTTCGCGTTCGAGGCGGGATTTCATCTTCTTGATGAACCCCGTCGCATCCTTCTCCGCCCCGATTCTCTTGAGGAACCTCCGGATCGGCGCCTCGCTGTCGCGGAGATTGGACGCGCGGACACCCAGCCGCCCGTCGATCCGGGCTTCCTCGAGAAGCTCCCGCCGGAGCGAAGGATCCGCCTTAAGCGCGATGAGCAGGATCTGTTCCTCGTCCACGGAGAGGGGTTCGTTCGCCAGGAACCGCGACCAGAGCTCCTGCAAGCGTTCGCCGCTCATGCCTCGCCCGCCTCCCCCGAGAGGCCCAGTTCCACGCACTGGCGTAGGGCCTGCCGGATGCGCGAGAGCGTCTTCCAAACTGAAACCTCCGTCATGCCAGTTTCCCGAGCGATGCGGTCGGCGCTCTTTCGATCCTGGTAATAGGAGGCGACGAGCGCGGCGCTCGTCCTCGGGAGCTTGTCGACGCAGCTGTCCAAGAGATGGAGTTGTCGGCTGACCCTCGAGGCGTCCTCTTCCGTCTCCGCGGCGAGCCAATCGGACACAGCGACCTTGAGGGTTTCCGACTGCTGCGACCGTCGGCGGACCTCGTCGCGGAAATGAAGGAGCGCCTTATTTTTGGCGATTCCGAAGAGCCACGTTCGGAAAGAAGCGTCCCCTTTGTAAGACCCGAGGTTTCGGTAGGCACCCAAAAACGCCTCCTGCGCCACATCATCGGCCGCCTCGGAATCGCGGATCAGACCCGCAAGATACGCCCGCAGGGGCGCCTGATGGAGTCGGAGGAGCTCTGAGAAGGCCTCGACCGATCCTTCTTGAGCCGCATCGATCAGCCTGTACTCTTCTTGCATGGGCGATCTTTAGTCGCGGGCCGACAACAATCCTGACATCGCGTGAACTATTCTCGACGCCTATTGTAACCATTGCGGCTCAATGGATTACAGCGCCACCGGGCCGATTCCGCTTGTGTTTCTGGCATCCATCGCAGGTGCCCTTGGCGCGGTTGGAGCCTATGCGCGAGCTCCGGCGGTATGATCGCGGATCAAACACATTCATCGGGGGATAGGGCATCCCAAGGGTAAGGGGGGAAAGGAGAGAGCGAGTAGAGGGGGAGGCGGGGCGGGAAAAAGGGGGGGCGGTCTGCCAGGCAAGCGGCGGCCGAAGGCCGCGGTATGGTGGAAAGAGCTTCCTTATTGAGGGCGCCGGCGCCTTCTTCCCCCAGCGGCTCCTGAAGACGCCCGCGGAGATCAAGGCGATCGAGGCGGCGCAGCGGGCCACGGAGGACGCCGTCCACGCGGCGCTCGACCTGCTGCGGTAGGCGACGATCCGCGGGAACAGGATCTACTCGAAAGGCGAGGTGGTGACGAGCGAGCTGCTCAAGCGCGTGATCAACGTCGCGCTCATGGAACGGAACTGCATCGCGAAGAACACCATCGTCGCCCCGGGCAACCAGGGCTGCGATCCGCACAATCGCGGCACGGGGCCCATCCGGCCGGACCAGACGCTCATTCTTGACGTGTTCCCGCGCTCCGGCGATTCCCACTATTTCGCCGACCAGACCCGCACGGTGGTGAAAGGGACGGCGACTCCCGCGGTGAAGCGCCTCTACGCCGCGGTGCTCGAGGCCCAGGAAGTCGGCATCGCCGCCGTGCGTCACGGCGTGAACGGTCGGACGGTCCACGAGGATGTGAAGAAGGTCTTCGACCGGCTGGGGTATAAGACCGAGCCGCGGAACGGGAAGAGGGTCGGCTTCTTGCACGGCACGGGCCACGGCGTCGGCCTGGACATCGATGAGCAGCCGTCGGTGGGCTCTCGGGACAGCATCCTGGAGACCAACGCGGTGGTGACGGTCGAGCCCGGCCTCCACTACTTCGGCGTGGGCGGTGTGCGCAACGAGGACATGGTGCTCGTGACGAAGACCGGCTGCCGCAACCTGACGAAATTTCCGAAGGCGCTGAAGGACCTCGAGCTGTAGTCCTCCCCTCGTCGTCTGCCGCTAGATACGACGGCGCGTGTTCGCGGTTTCAGGTTTCACTTTCCCCATCACTTTCCGGAAAATCCTGAATTCCCGCGTACGAAATCCCTCCGTCCACGGATCCCCCCGACAGGTTGGATTCCCGGGGCGAGCTGTGGAGGTTGTCATGCGTCGCCTTCTGTCCGTCGCGATCGTGTTGGCGCTCGGCCTTCCGCTGTATGCGCAGACCGCGCCGACAGGCTTCACGGTCGACGCCTACGGAGGCCCGCTCTACGGGGGGACGGCGATCGCGTGGTCTCCGGACGGCCGCCTCTTCGTCGCGAGGCAGTTCGGCGAAGTGCGCGTGATCAAGAACGGCAGCCAGCTCGCAACCCCCTTCCACATGGCGCAGAACGTGGACAACCCGGTGGGCGGCGAGCGCGGCCTGCTGGGGATCTGCGTCGATCCCGGCTTCTCCTCCAACGGATACGTCTATATCTTTTATACGAAGGCCGGGACGACGGCCTCCCACAACGTCGTCCGCCGTCTGAAGGCGAACCCCCCGACCTCCGACGTGTCCGACGGTACCGAAACGGCGATCGTCGACCTGGAAGACCTGGGGTCTTCGACCGAGCACAACGGCGGGGCGATCGCGTTCGGGGGCGACGGCAAGCTGTACGTCGGCGTCGGCGAGAACACCGACGCCGCGAAAGCCCAGTCGATCACCTCGCGGTTCGGCAAGATCCTGCGGTACAACGCGGACGGATCGATTCCCGGGGACAATCCTTCGTCCTTCGCGGGGATCACGGGCACCACGGCGGGAGACTTCCGGGCGATCTGGGCGGTCGGTCTCCGGAATCCCTTCCGCTTCGCGTTCCAGCCGGGGTCCATGCACCTGCACATCAACGATGTGGGGGACTTCAGCTGGGAGGAGATCAACGAAGGCGCTGCCGGTCTCAACTACGGCTGGGTGGCCGGCAACACGGACGGCGTTCGCAGCGTGCCCGGCATGACCGATCCGATCTACGCCTACAGTCATACCGGAGGACCTCCCCAGGGCACTTGCATCACGGGGGGAGCGTTCTACAATCCCTCGACGGTCAATTTCCCCGGCACCTATCTCGGGAAGTATTTTTTCACGGATTTCGGATCGGGTTTCATCCGATATCACGACTCCGCGGTGCCGGGCACTTCCTTTCCTTTCCTGGAGGGGGCCTCGGGGCCGGTGGATCTGTCGGTCGGGCCGGACGGAGCGCTCTATTACCTGGCCCTGGCCGGGGCGCAGGGCGTCTACCGCATCTCATACTCTTCCGCCGCGGTGCAGGGCCTGGTTGTCTCGGTCGATGCCCTCACCGTCAACGAAGGATCGACCGCGACCTTCAGCGTCCGTCTTTCGGCGAATCCCGGCGGCCCGGTGACCGTGGGCGTGGCGAACACGCTCGGGTCGGCGTCCGTGTCCGTCGATCCCAGTTCCCTTTCCTTCGACGGGACGAACTGGAACGTGAACCAGGTCGTGACCGTCTCCGCGGGAGTGGACGCCGACGTCTTCGACAACGGGGCGACGCTGACCATCGTCTCTCCGACGCTCGAGGCGAAACACGTCATCGTCACCGACGTGGACACGTCGCCTGCCCCGGTGGCCGGCCAGCCGATCGCCCGGATCACTCTGCCTTACAACGGCGACGTCGTGTCGGGGGACCGCGCGGAGTTCTTCGGTACCGCGACGAGCAGCGTGGCCACGGTGCGGGCTGAATTCTACATCGACGGGACCCTGGCCTACACGGACGTGGGCCCAGGACACTATCACCTGAACGGCGGGCATACGGCCTGGAATACGACGCTGTTGTCCGACGGTCCGCACGTGCTGCGGATGACGGTCGTCGACAGCGCGATGCCGGCGCGGACGGGGACCCACGAGATCACCGTGACCGTCAACAATACGGCGGTCGTCGCGAGCACGTCCGCGGGCAGCGGGAGCGGCGGAGGAGGAGGAGGAGGCTGCGGCCTCATCGGGCTGGAAACCCTGCTGCTGCTCTTCCTGGGGGATCGGGCATCCAAAAGGTAAGGGAGAAAGGGAGAGAGCGAGAAGAGGGGTGTAGACTTCCGTGCTCCGTAGCACGGCAATTCCCGAATTTGCTGAGTGGGAATTGCGGGTAGGAAGGTCAGGGGCCCTGGGGCCGGTGTAATGACCCGTCGGGGCTCTTTCCCGGACCTCTTCATCTAGCGATGCGGCACAACCCCGCAATCGTTGACGGAGAATTGACCGGCATGGATGATAGCCGGAATGGACGCCGACAAGCTCCGGGGGCGGCGCGCTCTGGCGGTCGCGGCCGACCGCCTCTCCCAACAGTGCCCGAACTGTGCGCAGCCGCTTGAGGTGAGCAGGTCGGTGATGCTTCTTTTGGGACGCAACGGGGAGAAATCCATTTTCAACAATGACTGCCGCTTCTGTCTTGGCTGCGATGTGGTGGTTCTCGATGCCGATTACCTCCGAGACGTGGCGCAACATGGACTCCCCACGGCTCGGTCCTTCACAGTCGGGGGCTTTGTCGATCTAGCCGCCGTGCCGGAGGATCAGAAAAAGACCCCTCTGGGACAAAAGGGCAACCCGATCCCGTTCGTTGAGTTTGCATCGTTCGAATGGCGCGATAGCAAGTCGTCATCCAAGTGAACGGGCTGGAGAAGTTAGGGGATGGGAACGCGCCATGAGACCAGGCTCCGGTGACGTTCCCGTTCGCGTCAAGTTTGTGGGCGCGGAACTGCGCGAGCTCAGGAAACTGGCGTGGGCGATGCCGATCACCGACCGCTCCCTGGCCGAGGCGCTGGGCAGCCTCGACTTCAAGGTCGTCGAACAGCGGGCGCGCTTCCTGCCGACCACGACCCGTTCCTCCCTGCCCCAGGCGGCCTGGCTCGTGGGCCAGTATCTTCACCTGCCCTTCGCGTGGCTCTTCTTCGGCCGTCAGTTCCTGCTCCGCGCGACCAAGCCATGACGGGGCCCTGCATCAGCGTCATCCTTCCCGTCTATGACGAGGAAGGAAACATCGCCGCCTGCCTGAGAGGCCTGGCCCGCGCCCTGCAGGGCGAGGAACACGAAATCCTCGTCTGCTACGACTTCGACGAGGACAAGACGCTGCCCGCCATCGCCGCGATGGCGGACAAGCCGGCCTCGGTGAAGCTCGTCCGCAATTCCCTAGGCCGCGGCGTCGCGTTCGCGATCCGGGCCGGGCTGAAGGCCGCCCGCGGCGACGTCCTCGTCACTACGATGGCGGACCTCTCCGACCCTCCCGACGCGATTCCCGCGATGGCGCGGAAGATCCGGGTCGACGGTGCAGATGTGGTCAGCGGCTCGCGGTACATGAAGGGCGGCTCGCAGACCGGCGGACCGCCGTTCAAGGTTCTGCTCTCGCGCGCCGCAGGGCTGTCGCTGCGCTGGCTCGCCGGGGTGGGGACGCACGACGCGACGTCGAATTTCCGGGCCTACAGCCGCCGGTTCATCCAGCACGTCGAGGTCGAAAGCCGGCACGGCTTCGAACTGGCGCTGGAGCTGACCGTCAAGGCGCACGTGAAGGGATTCAAGGTCGACGAGGTCCCCAGCAGTTGGCAGGACCGGACGGCCGGCGAAAGCCGCTTCAAACTCTGGCAATGGCTGCCGCGCTACCTGAGGTGGTACCTGCAGGCGATGGGCGCGCCGCTCTTCGTCGCGGTGGTGCTGGCCGTCGTGGCGGGCGGCACGCTCCTCTTCGCGATCCGGAACGCGCCGGTGCTGCCGTACTGGCCCGATGAATGGATGTACGTCCCTGAAGTCACCGGCGCGCGACCCGCCGGGCTCCCCTGGCTCTTCTCCTTCCATAATGAGCATCGCATCCCGCTGCCCAAGCTGATCTGGCTCGCGGTCAGCCGCCTGTCGGGCTTCGACGAGCGCTGGGGCTGCGCGCTGAACGTCGCGTTGATGACGGTTGCGGCGGTCCTCCTCTGCCGCGCGCTGCTGAGGCTCCGCGGCCGGGTGCTGTGGTCCGACGGGTGCGTTCCGCTGCTCCTGCTTCACTGGGGCCACCAGGAAACCATGACCTGGCCCTTCCAGGTGGCCTTCTCGCTGCTGCTGCTGGCGTTCGCGGTCCTGGTGTTCATCATCCTGGGCTTCCGCCGCAGGTCCCCCGACGCCTCGAGCCCCGCGCTGGGATTCTGCCTGCTCGCGCTCCCCTTCATCGGCGCGGCCACGTTCCCGTTCGTCGTCCTGCTGGCGCCCTGGGCGATCCAGATGGGCCTCCGGGATCCGGACCGCAAGCGCCGACTCTGGTCGATGCTGCCGGCCGCCGCCACTCTCCTGCTGCTTCCGCTCTATTTCGGCTACGTCCGGCGCCCGTATTTCCCGCCCAGCCCCGATCTGGCCTCGACTCTGCGGGTCGCCGTCCAGACCTTCGCCGGGAGCATGGGCAAGGCCGGCTACCTGAACTGGCCGCTGTCGGGGTGGATCGCGTCGATCGCCACGCTGGCCGCGGCGGCGCTGCTGCTCCGGGGAGCCCGGAGGATCCCGGGCCTGCTGCGCCCCGCCTCAGGGATGCTGCTGATGCTCGCGGCCCTCGTGGCGCTGGCCCTGATGGTCGGCCAGTCCCGGGGCGGAACAAACCGCTACGTGGGCTTCACGGACCGTTATGTGACCCTCTTCGCCTTCGCGCCCTTCCTCCTGTTCGCGGCCCCCGACCTTTGCGGCAGGCCGCAGGTGGCTCGCATCGTCCAGGCCGCGCTGGTGCTGCCGGTCCTCCTTCTCTTCGTTTTCAACCGGGATCACGCCGTCGACGCCTCGACCGAGAGGCAGCACGCGAACGGACTCCTGATCCGCGACGTCGAGGCCGGAATGCCGATCCCCATCCTCGCCTGCCGCCATCCTTATTGGTGCCCGGGCATCGAGGAGATGTTCGAACACGGGCTGACGCTGCTCGCCGATTCCCGCCTGTCGGTGTATCGGAGGCTCCCCGTTCCCGTCCCGGTCGGCGCGCAGACAATCACCCTCCTGCGCGATGGCCGCCAGGCGCTACGGCTGTCCCCAGGATTCAAGCACCGGCTGGCGGTCTCCCCGGGAGCCCATGAGGTCCGCCTCGAATACGCGCCGCTGCAGGAGGCTCCCGGCGAGCTCCGCGTCAGCGCCCGGCTGCTGCGCGACGGCGGCTCCTCCGAACCGCTCCTGACCGAGATGCTGGACCGCTCGTCGACGTCGGCCCGGAAGACGGGCTTTCGATTCCGCACAAGTACCCCGGCGGCGGTGGAATGGAGCGTGGACGCCCCCTCGGGAGGCACGCTCCCGGAAGGTCCCGGGGTGTGGATGGTCGTGGAACTGCAGTCCGTCGCGCCTTAGCGGCTCAAATCCAGCCGGCCTTCAGCTGCTCGCGGATCCAGGGGATGACTTCG
This sequence comes from Planctomycetota bacterium, assembly GCA_035644495.1. Lineage (GTDB taxonomy): Bacteria > Planctomycetota > MHYJ01 > MHYJ01 > JACPRB01 > JACQFK01. Next base: position 31,975 of record DASQOM010000146.1, read on the forward strand.
TCCAGCACCGTCTCCAGCGGCGTCGTCGCCTCGAAGCCGAGCACGTCCTTCGTCTTCTGCACCGACGGTTCGCGGCGCTGGACGTCGTAAGCGAACGGCGGATCGGAGACGGTGCGCAGCGGCTTGTCGCCGTGGATCTTCTTCCAGATCAGCGCCGCGAGTTCCATCACCGTCGTCGACTTCTCGATCGAGAGGTTGAAATCCTCGTTCAGCGCCTTCGGATGCTCGAGGGAGTGGAGGATCGCGCGGGCCAGGTCGCCGCCGTACGTATAATGCCGCCGCTGGCTGCCGTCGCCCAGGAGGTGCAGCGGATCCTGGCCCTTCAGCACCTTCTGGACGAGGTCGGGGACCACGTGGCTCAAGGCCAGGGACACGTTTCCGGACAGCACGGAGAGGTCGGACTTCGCCCGGCCCTCGCCGATGCCGACGCAGTTGAAGGGGCGCAGGATCGTGAAGGGGAGGCCGTCCTGTTCGTGCGCGCCCTGCGTGAAGGATTCGCAGGCGAGCTTCTGAAAGCCGCAGGTCGAACTCGGGGGGGGGCAGCGCTTCTGCTCGCCCTCGGGGGTGGGGAACACCGTCGCGTTCTCGAAGACCATCGACGACGAGATCACCGTGATTTTCTTGAGCTTCCCTTTCTTCCAGGCCGCGATGGCCCCGTCGAAGGACGCGGCGATGATGCGTTCGTTCTCCGCGATCAGGTCGTACGCGAACTTGTGGAAGTAGGAGATCCGAGGATAGGGCCTCCCAAGGGTAAGGGAGAAAGGGAGAGAGCGAGTAGAGGGGGAGGGGGGCGGGAAAAAGCGGGGGCGGTCTGCCAGGCAACCCGCGGCCGAAGGCCGCGGTATGGTGGAAAAAGCTTCCTTATTGGATATGGTTGCTCCGCAGGGCCTGGACGACGGCCCAGCGCTGATACAGGCTTCTCCGGCCTTTCCCCTTGCAGGATCCACACATCTCGTGGGCAATGAACTGCTTCGGGGGCGAGAGGATTTCACATTCGGGACACTTCCAGAGCGGCAGGAACACGGCGGCGGCGAGCGGTGCCAGCAGGATTCCAAGAAGGAGCAGGAATCCGCCTTCCCGTCCCTTCCGGCTCGTCTCGTCGTCCATGGAAACGAGTATAGCGCGATCCGCTATCCGGCAGAGCGACGACGTCGCTGCACGAGAGAGGCTCCCAGGATCCCCGCGAGCACCCCGGCGCTGATCAGCAGTCCGAGGTTCAGCCGGCGCGAGTGGAACGCGAACCGCACTCGATGCCGGCCCGCAGGCAGGCGGATCGCCTGGACGAAGTGGTTCGCGCGGAGAATCTCGACCGGGGCCCCGTCGACCCAGGCCTCCCAGCCGGGGTACCAGGTTTCCGTCAGCACGAGGTATCCGTCGGACGTCGCCTCCGTCCGGATTTCGTATTCGCCCGCCGCGAACGCGGTCACCGTCGCCTCGGCCGGGCCCCGGCTCCCGGCGGCCGGGGCGCCCGCCGGTGGGGATTCCAGGAGGACCACCTTGCGGAGATCGATGGCCGGGTTCACGAGCATCCGGAGCCGTTCGTCGCGCGACGGGATCACGAGCGCCTCCGGAACGCAGTAGGCCCGGGAGAATGCTCCCGTCGACTCCACCAGGAGCAAGTCTCCCTCCGGGTCGTTCAGCAGTCCGCGCACCCTCCAGCCCGGCGGCGGCGGCGTCCCCGGCGCGACGAGCCAGAGCTTGACGCCGAGCATGTCGAGGACCGGATGCGTCGTTTCCACCGTGGCCACCATCCAGACGAGCTCGGGAGGGCGGCCGTGCAGGGCGTTGATCAGCTCGCAGTAGCGGCGGAGGATCATCGATTCGTAGCCCCCGACGTTGTCGAGGCCCGCGAGCTGGGATTTCCCGACCATGGTCATGTTCCGGGCGCCCGGGGCCACCAGACGGAAGGGATACCCGGGAGCTTGACGGACCGCATCGACAAAACCGCTCGGCCAGGCGATCTGGGTCGGATCGTGCGGCCTCATGAAGCCTCGTCCGTAGAGCGCGAGCTCGGCGATCAGGATCGTTCCGAGGACGCAGGCGCCGACCCTTCCGGAAACGAGGCCCCGCGCGCAGCCCAGGAGGACCACGGCGGACAGAGCCAGCGTCCCGGCGGCCCATCCCAGTCCACCGCGGGCCTGGGCCCGGGCCCGGTCGGGAAACGCGGGATCCTGCCGATCCTGATCCGTGACCATTGCGTCGGGGTCCGCCAGCCGGGCGGCGACGAATCGGGGCCAGGAGCCCGGGTCCGTGGGATTGTTTTTCCCCCACATCGCCAGCACGGCGAGGATCAGGACGACGAGGCCGAGGGAGGCGATGCCCGCCCGACGGGCCGAGATCCGGACTTCCGGCCGCGCCCTCCACAAGCGGTCCGCTCCCGCCGCCGCGAGGACGGTCAGCGCGATCGTGAACACCGAGTAGTAGCGTCCCGGCGGGCGGAAGAGCCGCACGCCGGGGACCCCTTCATAGAAGATCCTGAACAGCGGGCCTTCCTTCCCCAGCACGAGGAGGAGGGCGAGGACCGCCGCGACGGTCCAGAATCGGCGCTGCGGGTGATTCCCCTTCAGCGCCAGCGTCCCGAGCAGCAAACCGGCGACGCCGACGAAGCCCGACGCCTCCCAGATTCCCCCCGGACCCCAGTAAGGAAGCGCCGCATCGTCGCCGAAGAACGACGGAACCAGAAGTCCGATATAGCCATAGAACGGGACGGACAGCTGGGCGGCGAAATCGTAGGACCCTCCGGCCACCCGCTGCGCCTCGGGGATCAGTTCCAGGGTCGGGAGCAGTTGGGGCGCGCAGAAAAGGATCCCGGCCATCCCCGCCCCGGCGGCGGCCGCCGTCGTCCGCCATCCGGGAAAGCCCGCACGGATCTGAAAGGCGGTCAGCCGGACCAGCAGGAGAAGCGCCACGAGATGGGGGAACTGGGGAAACCCCGGAAGGATGAGCAGCGCCACCGCGCCCGCGAGCAGGATCCAGCCGGAGAGCGAGGGCCTCTGAAGAAAGCGCTCCATTCGCCAGAGGACGGCCGCGATCCAGGGATAGGAGCAGATCTGGCTGACGTGGCCGCCCAGCACGCGGGACAGGAAGTACCCCGACAGCATGAAGAGAAAAGCCCCCACCGTCGCGCCCACGGTGCCCATCGCGAGACCCTTCCGCAACCAGCCAAACGCGAGCAGGCCGGCGAGGATGAGATGGAGGAGGACGGTCGTCGTCCAGAACGGCCCCGGGCTCAGGAACGCCGCGAGCCACGTCGGCGGGTAGAAGATGCCCGCCTGCATGGCGGCCAGCAGCGGAAAGCCGCACATCGTGTGGGGATCCCAGACGGGAAGCCGGCCCTCGCGCAGCAGACGGCCCACCAGCCCGCGGATGTGGAAAGAGCCCAGGACCATGTCGCTCCCCCACAGTGTGAAGCTCCGGCCCGCGGCGGAGAGCACCAGGACTGCGGGAAGGAGGATCAGGAGAGCGGGGGGAAGAAACCGGAGGATCCGGCGGCGACGGCGGAAGGACCCGAACGCCGTCGGCGGAGCCCCGTCGGGCGCGTCCATCAACCCATCATCTCCGAAAGAAGCGGAGCAACGCAACGATTTCGCCCGGAGGCGCGAGTCGCTTGCCTGGGCCCCGCAGCCTTGTCTATCATGGCCGAGTTCCGCTTTTCCACGATGGCGGCCCCATGCGCCGATTCCTCTTGCTGACCCTGGCCGTCTTTGCGGTCGCGGGCTGCGACGCCGAGGCGCCGGGCGCGGCGAAGCTGACGATCGCCGTCATCCCCAAGGGGACCACCCACGAGTTCTGGAAGTCCGTGCACTTCGGCACCCTCAAGGCCGCCCGGGAGCTCGACGTCGGGGTCCTCTGGAAGGGCCCGCTCCAGGAGAACGACCGCCAGGGGCAGATCAACGAAGTCGAAGCCTTCATCAACTGCGGCGTGTCGGGCATCTGCCTCGCTCCCCTCGACAGCAAGGCGCTCCAGAGGTACGTGTCCGCGTCGATGGCGAAGAAGATCCCGGTCGTGATCTTCGACTCGGGCCTCGAAGGCGAGGACTACGTCAGCTACGTCGCGACGGACAACTACAAGGGCGGAGAGCTCGCGGGGCTGCATCTGTCGAAGGTCCTGGGCGGCAAGGGCAAGGTCGCCCTGCTCCGCTATCTGAAGGGCTCGGAAAGCATGCTCCAGCGCGAACAGGGATTCCTCGCCGCGATCGCGAAGTCGAAGGACATCGTGCTCTTGAGCTCGAACCCGTGCGCCGGCGCCACCGGGGGATAGGGCATGCCAAGGGCAAGGGAGGAAGGGAGAGAGCGAGTAGAGGGGGAGGGGGGGCGGAAAGCGGGGGCGGTCTTCCAGGCAACCCGCGGCCGAAGGCCGCGGTATAGTGGAAAGAGCTTCCTTATTGAGCTATTTTCGAAAAGCCCTCGCTGTTGGCACCGTGCTTGTAGTGGCCGCAGGCACTGCCGTGATCTGCCACTTTGCCGCCGCCTGGGCTGCGCTTCCATCGCGTGCCGCGGCGTCCCGGGAAACCATGAGATTGAACAGAAAGCCGCCCGCCAGGGCGGCGACGGCGACGACGAGCACCGAGATCCATCTCTGGGGGGTCTTCATGGATAGTTCCTCCTTTCGGGATTATACGTCACCGACGGGACCTGCTCAGCGGTACCAAGCGGAAGATCCGCCGCCTCAAGGGAGCGGATCTCAGCGACGTCTTCTTGGTGACGATCCGTCCCCTCCTGGTATGATCCGGGATGATTTGCAATCAGGGAGGGAATCATGAGCAGAATCTTGCGCCTTGCGGCCCTGGCGGTCCTGGTCCAGACGGCGGTGGGTTGTGGCAAGGACGCGAGCGCCGGCCAGAACTGGATCTTCTACACGTACACTGAATCGTCCAGCGACGGAAAGTCCACGAACACCTACACGGTCCAGGAGTGCGTCAACATCAAGTTCGTCTCCCAGGCGACGTACTATCCGCCCGAAGCGAGCAACGAGAAGGAGAAGCAGTCCTTCCTCTGGATGAAGGTCGGCGGCAAGGAAGTGAAGCTCTACGGCAAGCAGGCCGACAACATCTGGAAATCGATCCAGTCGAACAATTGAGCCGACCGTTTCAGCGGGCCGCTGGACTTCGCGCCGCTCATCGGTTATCACCGAGGGGCCATGAGCCCGCTGCTGCTGGCCCTGGTGTCCGCCCCGGGGGAAGACCCGGTCGACGAGGTTCGCCGCGACCTCGTCCATCCGCCGCCCCGTGCACGAGGGGCAAAAACCCCGCTCCTTGCAGGAGTAGCCGACGGCCGTGTCAAAGCCGCACTCGGGACAGCGCACCCGGACGAACCCTCTGGCAAACACCCCGCAGTCGAGGAAGCGCTCGAACGCGCCCTTCACGTAGCCGGGAAGGCCGCGGCCGTCGGTCCAGGCGAGAAATGGGTCGAGATTCTCGCGGACCACCTGGTGGAGAAGGGCGGCTTCGGGAGCGCGGCGGCGGTAGGCGTCGGACACCACGAACAAGCGAACGCAAACGCCGTTGCCATCGGGCCCTCCCTCGAGGGGCGCGTCTCGGATCACCGGCCGCGTTACTTTCCGTAACCTCTCGTTACAGAACAACCCTCGGTGTGAGTCCTATGCCGGCGCATCCGGAGGTCCTTTTTCAGATCGACCGGCCCCGCGGATCCCGTATCATCGGCCGATGATCCTCAACCCCCCCGTCATCCAGATCGCCCTCGACTACACGACCATCGACGAGGCCATCGCCATGGCGAAGATCGGCATCCAGGCCGGGGTCGACTGGCTCGAGGTCGGCACGCCCCTCCTCGTCGCCCAGGGCGCGGCCACCATCGGCCAGCTCAAGCGCGCATATCCCGACTACCCCGTGCTCGCCGACTACAAGACCATGGACTCGGGCGGGAAGAACAACCTGCTGACCCAGAAGCAGGGCGGTCAGGTCATGACCATCTGCGCCAACGCGCCCGACGAGACCGTGAAGGCCGGCGTCGCCGTCGCGAAGGAGTCCGGCGTCTGGGTCGTCGTCGACTTGATCGGCGTCAAGAACGTCGCCGCCCGCGCGGAACAGTGCGAGGACTGGGGCGTCGACATGGTCTATCTGCACTATGGCGCCGATCAGCGCCGCGCCGACGCGACCAAGGACTCCGTCCAGTGGCTCGACGACGTCCTCAAGTCGGTCAAGATCCCCATCGGCGTCGGCACCTTCGATGCGGAGGACGCCTGCCGGGCCGTCGCGAAGGGCGCGGAACTGGTCGCGATCGGCCATCCCGTGATCAGCGGCAGCAATCCGCTCGGGGCGCTCACCGACTACTGCAAGCGCGTGCGCGCCGCTTATAGACCGCGGCGGTGACGCCAGCGGTCGACGGCGACCGCGAGGATGATGATCACTCCGGCGACGATCTCGGTCCGATAGTTCGGCCAGCCCATCTGCGAGCAGCCGTTGCGGATCGTCGTCATGAAGAGCGCGCCCACCAGGCTGCCGAGCACCGAGCCCTCGCCGCCCGCCAAGCTGCCCCCGCCGATCACGACCGCCGTGATCACGTCGAGCTCGAGGCCCGGCGCCGCCGTCGGATCGCCCATCGCGAGCCGCGAGTACTGGAGCAGGCCGGCGAGTCCCCCAAAGACGCCGCCGATCGTGTAGACCTGGATCTTCGTCCGCGTGATCGGAACGCCGCAGAGCCGGGCCGCCGCCTCGTTCGATCCGACGGCGTGGAGATGGAGCCCGAATCGGGTATGGCGCAGGACCAGGGCGACGCCGACCGCGAGCATGGCGAGCATCCAGACGCCCGAGGGGAGCACGGAGCCGACGTCCAGCAGCGAATCGAGCGCGCTGGCCGCCGGAATCACCGTCTGCTCGTCGGCCAGCCCCTTGGCCGCCCCGCGCAGAATCAGCAGGGTGCCGAGGGTGATGATGAACGGGACGACCTGGAGACGCGTGACGAGCACGCCGTTCAGAAGGCCGCAAAGTCCGCCCGCCAGGATCGCGCCGCAGGCCGCGGGAAAGGCCGGCCAGCCCCGCAGCTTCATCAGGCAGGCCGCGACGACGCTCGTCAGCGCGACCGTCGAGCCGATCGACAGGTCGATCCCTCCCGACAGGATGATCATCGTCATCCCGAGCGCGGCCATTCCGACGATCGCGCTTTGAAGGGCGATGGTCTGGAGATTCCCCGGCGTCGCGAAGATATTGCGCCCCGTCCGGCTCCAGACCGCGATCAGGAAGAACAGGAAGACGCCGGCCAGGCCGATCAACGGACTCAGCCGCGCGAGCCACGCGCGCGCGCTCATGCGGCGGCCTCGCCGGTCGCCTCGAAGAGGAGGCTGTGCTCGTCGACCTCGCCCACCGGCCTCGCCGGACCCAGCTTGCCGCGGACCATGACCGCGATGCGGTCGCAGGTCCCCAGCAGCTCGGGCGTATAGCTCGAGACGAGCAGCACCGCCTTGTTTTGCTTCGAGACCAGGTCGTCGATCCGCTGATAGATCTGCGCCTTCGAGCCGACGTCGATGCCGCGCGTGGGCTCGTCGAGCAGGAGGACGTCGACATCGTGATGCAGCAGCCGCGCGAGCGCGATCTTCTGCTGGTTGCCGCCCGAGAGGTCGCCGATGCGCTGGAAGGGGCTCGCGCACTTGACCGCGAGCGCGTCGATCCAGCGGCGCGACGCCGACGCCTGTCGCGACGGAAGGACGATCGGGTCCAGCTTGGAAAGCATGAGGTTGTCGGCGATCGAGAGTCCGAGCGCGAGGCCCTCGTTCTTTCGGTCCTCGCTGACGAAGCCGATCCCCTGGCGCCAGCGCGCGGCGGGAGCCGGGCCCACGCCGTCGAGGCCGAAGATCCGCCGCAGGAGCTCGGTCCGTCCGGCGCCGATCAGGCCCGCGATCCCGAGGACTTCGCCGCGCCTCAGTTCCACTCCTTCGACGGAGAGCAGCACCTCGCCCGGCGTCCGCGTCGACCGGGGATACAGCTGCCCGACCTTCTGGCCCACCATGAGATCGACGATCTGCGCCGGGGTCGCGTCGGCCATCGCGCCGCCGCCGACGGTCCTGCCGTCGCGGAGCACCGTATAGCGGTCCGCGACGCGCTTGCACTCCTCGATGAAGTGGGAGATGTAGACGATCGAGATCCCCCGTCCGAGCAGCCGGTCGAGGAGCGCGAACAGGCGCTCGGCGTCGTGCTGCGGGATCGAGCTCGTGGGCTCGTCGAGGACGAGGACGCGGCAGCCGATCGCGAGGGCGCGGGCGATCTCGACGATCTGCTGCCGGGCCATCGGCAGGCGCGAGACGGCGGCATCGGGCGCAATCTCCTCGTGCTGGAGCAGGGCGAGCGACTCCGTCGCGCGGCGGCGGATCTCTTTCCGATCGAGCCACCCGAAGCGGGCGGGCTCCACGCCGAGGACGATGTTCTCCTCCACGCTCAGGTGGGGGGCGAGGGAGAGCTCCTGGTAGATCATCGCGATGCCGCGGCGGCGTCCCTCGAGGGGGTCGCGCGGGGCATAAGGGGCGCCGTCGAGCCGCAACGCGCCTTCGTCGGGGGTATGGGCGCCCGACAGCACCTTCATCAGCGTGCTCTTGCCCGCGCCGTTCTGGCCGACCAGCGCGTGGCACTCGCCGGGGGCCACGGCGAGATCGACGCCGTCCAGGGCAACCGTGGCGCCGAAGCGCTTGCGGACGCCCGTCATCTCGAGCCGGAGGCCCGCGGTCATGGAGCCTGTTCGGGGCGGAGCAGGGCCTTCATCTCCGGCGTGTCCATGTTCTCGGACGTGGCGAGGTCGACGCCGGTGTCGACGCGCTTCTCGACGGCGCCGCCGCGAAGCCGGGTGACGATCGCCTTCGTCGCGAGATAGCCCATCCGGATGGGGTGCTGGAGGACGGTGCCCTGCATCTCGCCGCTCTTGAGCGCGGCGACGATGCGTTCGGAGCTGTCGAAGCCGACGAACTTGACCTTGCCGGCCAGCTTCGCCGTCTGCAGGGCGCGGAGCATGCCGATGGCGCTCGACTCGTTGGGGCAGAAGAGGCCGTCGATCTTGAGGCCGCCGTCGGGGTTGGCCAGCGAGGCGAGCAGGTTCTCGCTCGCCTTGAGCGCGGTGTCCGCCGTCGCGCCGGCGTACTGGTTCGAGCTCAGCACCTCGATTTCTTTCGACCGGGCGATCGCGTCGAGGAAGCCCTGCTCGCGCTGGACGGTACTCTCGGAGCCCTCCATATACCGGAGCAGCGCGACCTTGCCCTTGCCGCCCAGGACCTTCGCCAGGTGATCGCCGGCGATCACGCCGCCCTTGTAGTTGTCGGTGGCCACGTAGCTGACGTAGTCGTCGCCCTCGAGACCGGAGTCGAAGATGACGACGGGGATCTTCTTCGACATCGCCATGGACGCATACTTTCGAAGCGCCTTGCTGTCGAGCGGGGCGAGGCAGATGCCGGACACGCCGCGGTTGATGAAGGCCTCGACCTCGTTGATCTGTCCCTGCCGGTCGTTTTCCTGGAGCGGGCCTTTCCAGATGATCTCGACGTCGAGTTCCTTCGCGGCCTTGAGCGCGCCGAAGTGGACCGACTTCCAGAATTCGTGCGTGGTGCCCTTCGGGATGACGGCGATCGTCAGCTTTGCTCCGCCGGCCGCTTTGTTGTCGCAGCCGGCGACGGCGGCCAGGGCGAGGGCCAGGGCGATCAGTCGGCGCATGGGGCCTCCGGGTCACGGAAAACCGGAACCGGCCCATGATAGACCAGCCCCCCGAATGCTGGCAAGTGACTCACGCCGGGAAATGTCGTATATAGGAGGTGAACTGGGGGAAACAATGCCCGTGAACATCGACTTCCGGACCGTGGACGATCTCCCCGGCGTCGCGGTCGTGACGCTCCAGGGCTCCGTCGACCCGAAGAGCATTGTCCCGTTCCAGGCGGCTCTGGCCAAGGCGAGCGAAGATGGAGTACGGGTTCTGGTGCTCGACCTGACCGAGGTCAAATACATCAACTCTGCGGGGATGAGTTACCTCGTCAATGTGGCAGACCTGCTGGCCGAGCACGGAGGGTATCTCCTGGTGGCCGGCTCGACCCCCAAGGTGAAGGTCGTCCTCGGCCTGATGGGCGTCTCGCAGTTCTTCCGGCTTTACAAGACCGTCGACTCCGCCCTGGCCGGGGTCCGGACCGCCCGGCGCAAAGCCCAATCCCTTCCCGCCGCCCGCAAGCACGCCTGAACGCGGGCCGCTGCGGCGACCCGATCAGCGCCGGCTGCGCGAGGGTCCGCGCTTCGGAAACCGGTCCCGGCTATACTGACCATGGATGGCGGAGCTGAAGCGATCGAGCCTGGGGACGATCTTCATCGTCGGGCTTCTGCTCCTGGGCCTGGCCGCCGGCGTGGTCCTGGTGCCCCTCTGGAAGTGCCCGGAATGCGAAGTCCTGAACGACACCCGGGCGACTTTCGTTCGCCGCCCCGAATGCCGGGTCTGCGGAGGCAGCGGCAAGGTGAACCTGCTCCGCCGTTGGTCCGTCGTCCAGGAGCTGCGAGGAAACGGACTCACGATCGACTTGTTGCCGAGATAACCCTATGGACTCCGTCGGACCGCCCGAAATCATGCGCATCCTCGCCGTGACCGATTCGCTGGGCTTCCACCGCGAAGCGGTCAAGATCCCGCTCTGGACGAAGGGGAAGGGCGAGATCCTGGTGAAGGGCCAGCGCCTCGAGATCAGCGCCCCCGCCGAAGGCGACTTCGAAGCGTGGCTGTCCTTGCTGCCGTCGCTGCTCGGCTCGATGGACCTCTCCGCGGTCCGCCGATCTTCTTGACAGGTCCGAGCTGCCGCGGTCATTCTGGGTCCATGAAAAGTCTCATTGCTGCGGTGCTGGCCGTCCTGGCGATGCCTCTGGCCGCGCAGGCCCAGAGCGACGCGCTGTGGGAGTGGCGGCCCTCGGGACGTCTCGACGTCGTCCAGGTCGTGGACCCCGGTCCTGAGGTGATCCATGAGGTCAGCCTCGGCTTCCGGCTCCCCATCCTCGGCGGCGACAACAACAACAAGACCGGCGACAAGTGGTCCGACGTCTACCGCCCCGTCGGCTTCGGATTCTTCGCCCAATACAGCGCGCTGTTCCGCGTGTCCCCCGTGGTGTCGGTCGGCCCGTATATCTCCGTCAGCACCGACGTCTTCGTCGGGGACCTGGTGACGGCGGATACGACGGCCGGAAACGCGGGGCTGATCGACGTGGACCCCATTTCGGAGACGCGGCTGGTGTTCGGCGCCCGCGTGCGGGAGCAGTGGGGCGCCTTCGTGTTCGACCAGAACCTCGGCATCGGCCCGATCTTCTACGGGTCGGGCACCGGGACGCAGAACTTCCTCGTCACCGACGACGAGGTCGAGATCATCAAGGCGTCCGCCAATCTGACCTTCGAGATCGGCTTCAGGGTGGCTGCCGCCGTGAGCCGTCACGTCGATCTGGGGCTCGGGTTCGTCTACGAGCTCAACGGGCGTCCCGATGTGGGGAAGGACATCACGGACCCCACTTTCGAGTTCAAGGCGCAGTCGAATCTCGTCATCAGCTTCGTGATCAACCTCAACTTCTGAAAAAAAAAAGCCCCCGGCCGGCAAGGCCGAGGGCTCCTTTTTTCCTGTTTGCGGACGATGGTCTACGGACTGCCGTCTACTTGAGGACCAGGATCTTGATGTTCTTGTATTCCACCGCGTCTCCGTGGTCCTGGAGGTCGATTTTCCCCTTGGTCTCCTTGCCGTAGCTGGTCACCTTCGCCCACTTGCTCTTGGCCACCCGCGTGTTCCAGTCCTCGCTGCCGATCTCGGCCTCGGCGACCTTCTCGCCGTTGAGCCAGTGCTCGACATGCGGGCCCTTGCAGACGATCTTCGTTCGGTTCCACTCGCCGACGGGCTTCGCCGTCTTCTTGGCGGGGGGATAGACGGCGTAAATCGATCCGGCCGACGTCAGCGGATTTTTTCCGTCCGGGTGCTTGTCGTCGTCGAGCACCTGGTACTCGGGCCCGGTCTCATAGGGGGCCCCGTGGGTCTCGGCAACGCGGTACATGATGCCGCTGTTGCTTCCGGGCGAGATCTTCCAGTCGATCTGGAACTCGAAGTCGCCGAACTCCTCGACCGTGCAGATGTCTCCGGACTTGCCCTTCGTCGAAAGGGCCCCGTCGACGATCTTCCAGCCGTCGGACACCTTGTCCTTCTTATAGCCCTTCCACCCCTCGGTGGTCTTTCCGTCGAAGAGCAGCTTCCAGCCGGCCTTCTTCTCGTCCTCGGTCAGCGTGTTGTCCTGCGCCATGCCGGGCAGGAGCGTCAGGATCGCCATCATCGCAAGGGACATGTCGTCGTTCCTCCTCAGAGCTTCTTCAGGATCTCTTTGATGCGGACCCACGCGTCGGCGCGGGCCTTCTTCTCGTCGTCCTTGGCGCCGTCCATCTCCCCGGCACGCATGAAGCCGTGGCCGGCGCCTTTGTAGATCACGGGCTCGTACTTTTTTCCCGCCTCTTTCATCGCCGCCGTCGCCTTCTCGATCCCGGCGTTGATGCGGGCGTCGTTCTCTCCGTAGAAGCCGTGGACCGGCGCCTTGATCTTGGCGATCGCCGCCGCGTCCGCCGGCGCGGGGCCGTAGAACACCATCGCCGCGACCAGCGAATCGCGGTTTGTCGCGAAGCGGAAGGTCTGGCCGCCGCCCCAGCAGAAACCGCCCACCGCGACCTTTCCGTTGCAGGCGTCGAGCTTCGAGACGTAGTCGGCGCACGCGTTCAGGTCGGCCGTGACCTGGTCGGGCGGCAGCTTGGAGAGCGCCTGCGTGGCGGCATCCTGCGACGGGAAGTCGCTCGTCCTTCCGCCGTCGGGTCCCAGGCCCGACAGCAGGTCCGGCGCGATGGCGATCACGCCGGCCTCGGCGAACTGGTCGGCCGCGCTCCGCGCCCAGTCGTTCAGGCCGCGGTTCTCGTGGATGACGACGACCGCCGCGGACTTCTCCTTCACCTCAGGGTAGACGACGAAGGCGTGCAGCGTCCGGTCGCCGACCTTGAGCTGGACCCACTCGTGGTGCCGGGGGGACTTGTTTAGCCGGTCCTGGACGGGGTCCTGGAGCACGAGCGGCGACAGGGCGAGGGCGAGCGTGAGCATCTTCATGGAATCCTCCCGGGAGTTACACGACGGGGAAGGGATGATAGTCCAACGCTTCCGCGCTGTCCAGAAATGCGGGGGATGGAGCCCTAGAGCAGCCCGAGACCGAGCACGTCGCGCCTGCGGGCGGAACGGCGGCTGCGATATTCGGGCGAGGTGAAGTACCCCCGGAGGGCCGAGATCTTGGAGATCGCCGGGGCCGGAATCTGGGTGAACCGGATCCCGGCGTAGAATTCCGCCTCCCCGCCGGCTCTCTGCACGCACCAGCGGACGATGCCCTTGGCCTCGATCACGTCGTTGAATTTCTCGATGGTCAGCCTCACGGTGACCTTCGTTCCGGCCTTCAGGCGCTCCTCGGCCCGGATGAGGAGGCCGCCTTCGGAGAGGTTGACGGCCGCGCGCGCCTCGTTGCTGCGTCCGATGCCGAAAGAGGCGAGGAGGCCTTCCTTATAGACCAGGGGGGAGGCGTCGTCGATGCGGAAACGGGTGTCCTTGCGAAGCTCCTGCTTCTTGCCCTGCGGCGGCGGGACCTCGGTCATCATCCTTCCCCCTCGACCCGCCCCGGGGCGGATCCATAGGGAATATCGGCCGGATGGGGCGAAAAGGTCGAGCGAAATGGAATGCGGTCCCGGGGCTACTTCAGCAGCTCCGGGTCGGCCATGCGGCGCCGCGTCGCGCTCTTCTGCTTGAACTCGGGCGACGTGAACCAGGCGCGCATCTGGGCGATTTTCGAGACGTGCGGCGCGGCCAGCTTCTGGAACTGAATTCCGGCGTAGTATTCCGACGCGTTCCGCGCGCTGGCGTAGCACCAGCGGACCACGCCGTCGGTCTCGATGACGTCCTTGAACTTCTCCATCTCGATCCGCAGCTTGACCCGGGTGCCCGGCTTCAGCTTGCCGAGCGTGGAGACCATGATGCCGCCTTCCGACAGGTTGATGGCGACGCGGGCCTCGTTCTTGCGTCCGATGCCGATCCGCGAGAGGAATCCCTGCAGGAACATCTGGGTGCGGGCTTCCTCGATCTTGAAGCGGGCATGCTGGCGCAGGTCGGCCCGGTTGAATTTGGCAGAGGTGATTTCCTTCTTGCCTGCGGGCGCCGGCGTCGATCCGGCCGAGTTGGATTCGCTCATGACTCTACCCCGATCCCAGCGATTCCCTGCTCCATTCTGATGATAGCGCAAGGGGCGGGGAGGGTGATGCGAATTCGAATTTCAGCGGCAGAGTTCCGACCAGAGCGCCTTGTAATACCGCATGAAGCGGATCGCCGCCTCGGGGGTCTTCGCGCCGGGCGCTTCCGGGACCCCCGCGCATTCCATGAGCGTGACGCGGTCGAAGCCGATCGACTTCAGGCCGACGAAGAGTTCGCGGTAGGGATAAGCGCTCCAGAGCTCGTTGATGTGGCAGGATCGGATGTCCTTCTTCAGCAGATCAAAGGCCTCCCGGATCGAGCCGTCCTTCACGTCCGTCGGGTTGGAGTTCCAGCAGATGCCGACGGCCGGATGGCCGCAGGCGTCCAGGATCGTGCGCATATTGGGGGGATTCTGGGTGACCGCGCCGTGGACCTCGACCCAGATCTCGACGCCATGCTCCGCAGCCGCCTTCCCGCAGTCCTGCAGCGCCTTGCCGATCTGGTCGAGCGTTTTCGGGAGATCCGCGCCCTTGGGAATCCCGTTGGGGCGGACCTTGACGCCCTTCGCGCCCAGATCGGCCGCCAGTGCGCAGAAGTTCCGGCAGTCCGAGAGATTCTTTTTCACGACGGCGGGGTCGGCGGACTGGAACTCGCAGACGGTGCCGAAGCTCCACGGCTTGACGCCCGCGTCCTCGAACTGCTTCTTCACCTCGCGCCGTTGCCCGGCCGTCAGGTCGGGTTCGATCTTGTGGGCATGCGTGGTGCGCAGCTCGATATGGCCGTAGCCGGCCGTCTTGCAGGCCTGGAGCAGGGTGGGCAGGTCCCAAGTCGCGCCGATGTTATAGGTAATCGTCCCCAGCTTGAACGTCGGCCCCTCCTGCGCGAACGAAGGGAGCGATGGCCGGGGAAGCGCGGCGAGGGCGGCGGCGCCGAGCAGGCCGCGGCGGGTGAGGTCGATGCTCATGCGTGGATCCTCCTTCACATACAACAACCCCCGGGACGCATTAGGGCTTGCGCGGCGCCGTCCCGGAAATGATAAGATAAACCCTCTATGGAACCGACCCTGCAGGTGGCTCTGGACTTTCTGGAGCTTTCGCGCGCCCTCGGCGTGGCCCGGGAGGCGGTCAAGGGCGGCGCCACCTGGATCGAGGCGGGGACGCCGCTTCTGAAGAGCGAGGGGCTCGAATCGATCCGCGCCCTGCGCCGGGAGTTCCCCAAGGCCTACCTGATCGCCGACACGAAGACGCTCGACGCCGGCCGCACCGAGTTCGAGGCGGCGGCCAAGGCCGGGGCCAACTGCGCGACCGTCTGCATCACCGAAAGCGACTCCACCGTCCTCGAGTGCATCGAGGCCGGCCGCAACTACGGCATCGACGTCTGCGTGGATCTCCTCGGCCTCCACGGCGAGCGCCTGATCGAGGTCGCGAAGAAGTGCGAGGAGTGGGGGGCCCACCACGTCGGGCTGCACCTGCCGATCGACGACCAGATGCGCGGCCTGGACGTGACAGCGGTGCTGCGCGAGCTGCGGCCCCACGTCTCGCTGCCGATCGCGGTCGCCGGAGGGGTGAACAGCGAAACCGCGCCCGCGATGGTCAGGGCCGGCGCCCAGATCGTCATCGTGGGGGGCGCGATCAGCAAGAGCGCGGACGCCGCGGGGGCCACGCGGACTCTGCTCAAGGCGATCCGCGAGGGGAAGGGCGCCGTCAGCGAGCTCTATAAGCGCGGCAGCTCCGACGCGGAGATCCGCGCCATCTTGATGAAGGTCTCGACTCCGAACATCTCCGACGCGATGCACCGTTCGGGCGACCTGCCGGGCATCCAGCTGCAGACGCCCGGGCTCAAGATCGTCGGGCCGGCGGTGACGGTGCGGACGTTTCCCGGCGACTGGGCCAAACCCGTCGAGGCGATCGACGTCGCCAAGCCGGGCGACGTGATCCTCGTGGATGCCTGCGGCCAGGGGCCGGCCATCTGGGGCGAACTTGCGAGCGAATCCTGCCTTCAGCGGAAGCTGGCGGGCATTGTGATCGAAGGCGCGATCCGGGACATCGACAGCATCCGGACGATCGGGTTCCCGGCGGCCGCCCGGCTGGTGACGCCGACGGCGGGGGAGCCCAAGGGCTTCGGCGAGATCAACGTGACGATCCGGATCGGCGGCGTCCAGATCTCGCCGGGCGACTGGATCATCGGCGACGAGTCGGGGATCGTCCGTATCCCGAAGTCGAAGGTCGTCGAAGTGGCGAACCGGGCCCAGGACGTGCTGGAGCATGAAAACCGGCTCCGCGAGGAGATCCGCCGCAAGGCGACGCTGGGGAGCGTGGCCGAGTTGCACCGCTGGGAGAAGAAGATCGTCGACGGATTGGACGGGGGGAACGGGAAAACGGAGCCGGTGAAGCCGGCGGCCCGGTCGAAGTCAAAAGGCCGATGAATTCGCCGAAAAGGCGCGTTAAACTAGCGTTAGCTCATGAACTGCGAAAAGTGCCATAAGAACCACGCCACGATCCACCTGACCGCGATTGAAAACGGCGTGAAGCGGGAAGCCCATCTTTGCGACGAATGCGCGCGGCAGACCGGCGCGATCTCGAACTTCAACTTCTCGATCGGCAGCCTTCTGGGCGGGCTCATGGAGCCCGTCAAGACGCCGAAGATGAATCAGGTGCGCTGTCCGGAGTGCGGCATCACCTATTCCGAGTTCAAGACCAAGGCCCGCCTCGGCTGCGCGAACGACTATGAGGTGTTCCGCAGCGAACTGCTGCGCCTGCTCGAAAAGGTCCACGGATCGACCCAGCACGCCGGGAAGACCCCGCACACCGTGGACGCCCATATCCGCAAGGAGAACGAGCTGATCCGGCTCAAGCGCGACCTCGATTCGGTGGTGAAGAGCGAGGACTTCGAGAAGGCGGCGGAAATCCGGGATCGCATCAAAACACTCGAACTCGAGCTCAACCGATGAAGGTCGAGGAACTGCTCAGTCAGTCCGGGGAATGGCTCAAGGGCACGGGGCCCGAGAGCGACGTGGTGATCTCCAGTCGCATCCGCCTGGCGCGGAATCTCCACCGCTTCCCCTTCCTGACGGTCGCCACCCCGCAGGTCCGCTCGGAGGTCGAGCGCTTCGTGCGGCCGCGCCTCGAGGAGGGCAAGCTCCCCCGGAAGCTGGTCTACTGGTCCCTCGGCGAGCTGAGCACCGTCGAGCGCACGCTCCTGGTCGAGCGGCACCTGATCAGCCGCGAGCACGAGAAGGCCGAAGGGGACCGCGGCGTCGCCGTCGGCGCCGACGAGGCCATCTCCATCATGGTTAACGAGGAGGACCACCTGCGCCTGCAGGTGATCCGCTCGGGCCTCCAGCTGGACGAGGCCTATGACGAAATCGACCGGATGGACACGGCCCTGGAGGGCTCGCTCAACTTTGCGTTCAGCCCGCAGTTCGGCTACCTCACCGCCTGCCCGACCAACGTGGGCACGGGCCTGCGGATCTCGGTCATGATGCACCTGCCGGCCGCGGCCCTGTCGAAGCAGATGGACAAGGTGCTCCAGTCCCTGCAGCGCCTGAACTACACGGTCCGCGGCTTCTACGGCGAGGGGACGCAGCCGCTGGGCGACTTCTACCAGGTCTCGAACCAGATCACGCTCGGCAAGTCCGAGCGCGACATCATCTCGGAGCTCAAGCGGGTCATCCCCGAGATCCTGAAGTTCGAACGCCAGTGGCGCCACAAGCTGCTGGAGGATGAGCCCCGCCGGCTCGAGGACCGCGTCTGGCGTGCCTACGGGATCCTCAAGCACGCGAGGCGGATCACGTCGGAGGAGGCCACCGACCTGTTGTCGGCGCTGCGGCTCGGCGTCACGCTCAACGTGATCACCGGCATCCCCCACAAGGTGCTGAACGAGCTGTTCATCTTCACCCAGCCCGCGCACCTGCAGAAGATCGAGCGCAAGATCCTCGAACCCGAGGAGCGCGACGCCGTGCGCGCCGAATTCATCCGGCGCCGCCTCGAAGGGCTCTAGCCTGCAATCGCTGACTCAGAGTCAGTGATTGCGCGTCCCCTGTCCGAAATCCCCGATTCCGTCCTTTTTCCTGCCGACTTTTTCGCCCTTTCCCCCACTACCCGGGTGGAATGACGACGAAGCAGGATCGACGGGGTGTGGCGCTGATCGTGGTCCTCGCCTTGACCGCGCTGCTCGCCCTGCTGGCCGTCTCCTTCGCCACGATGGCCGGCGTCGACCGGCGGGTCTCCCGGAACTACCTCGACGCCGTCCGCGCCCGCCTCGTCGCCGAGTCCGGCGTGGAGGCGGCGGTGGCCCGCCTCGAGGAGCGGATCCTGCGGGGCGCGCTGTGGACCGACGTTTCCTGGTCGGTCGCCGACGGGAAGACGATCCACCTCGACGGCGATGAGGTCAAGGACGCCGGATTCCTGGGGTCCGGCTCCCGCGCCGAAAACGGTGACTTCTACCGCGTCCGCATCACGGACGCGCAATCCCGCATCCATGTCAACGACGGCGCGCCCGGGGGGCCGGAGCACTCGGTGAGCCGGAATCTCCGGCGCATCCTGAACATCCTGGGCGCGCAGACCGCCGTGAACGTGCCGGGACTCGGAGACAAGTTCCTCCGGTCCCGGCCTTCCACGGGCTACGCGACCGTCTACGACCTGCTGTCGGCGCTCGACGGCGACCGCGACGCCTTCGAGCGCGTGCGCCCCTTCGTCACCGTCGCCGCCTGGAGCGATCGCCATGTCTGCAATCCCGTCCCGCTCTCGGCGGAGACGGCGGGCCAGTACGCGCTGGACTTCCCGAGGCCGCACGGCGACGCCGGGCCGGTCTATCGCTACGGCCATCAGAAGAACTGGCGCGGGGACCGCATCCTGGCGCCGCTGCTCTTCTTCGATCCGCGGAATCCCGACCCGGCCCATCACGCAGTCTGGGGCCGCGACTCGCTGAATCCGCAGTGGATCGAGATCGTCGGCCGCGCCCCGGTGAACGTCAATACCGCCCCGCGCGAAGTCCTGATGGCCCTGGTCACGGACCTCGAAGGCTTCCTCCTCGTCGAGCGGCGCCGCGATCTAACACCCTCGGGTCGCGGCGCCGCCTCTTCCTCCCCCTGCGCCAGTCCGGGCGCGGCCTACTCCTGGACCTCGCTCCGCTATCGCTACGACGGCCGCGACCAGAGCGGCGATGAGTGCGGCCTGCTGTACCGGACTCTGCCCTTCACCGGCCCCGGCGGGAGAAGCCGCGCCGGCATTCCCGCGTCGGCCGTCGTCGACGAGATCGTCGCCTGCCGGGAGCGACGGGCGTCGCCCGGATCGCCGGGGCTGAACTACGCCGCGGTCCCCTTCGGCGGTCCCTTCGGCAGCTGGGCCCAGTTCAACCTGTTCGTCGACGAGCTGGTCGAACGCGGCGTCCTCGCCGACAAACGGGCGGAGATCTTCTGGGACCTCGACGAGTCCGGCCGGCCGGTGCCCGCGTCGCCGCATCAGCTCCGGGCCGCGTCGCAGGCGATCGGCGACGTCCTCAAGGCGAACTTCAACCCCAACCTGCACCTGAACGAGCTCAATCCGGACCGGACGCTGTTCGCGCACGTCGACAAGACCGACCTGATCGTTCATTCGACGGAGTTCTGCTTTTCGCCCATGGGCCTCTTCGAGATCGAGTCCGACGGCTGCGTCACGCGCCCGGTGGCCGAGGACGCGTTTGAAACCGTCGCGGTGAAGAAGGTCGTCGCGCTGGTGAAGCTGTTCGACGCGGTCCGCGAGACGTCGCAGTCGCAGTTCACCCAGGGCGAGTTTCCGAAGCGCCGGGCGTCGCCGGAGACGAACAACAACTGCGGTTTGGAGAGCGGCCCCGAGCCGGACAACGGGCCGGCCCCGTCGGAGGGCCACTACGAGGGATATCTCCAGTTGCCGACGCTCGGATCGAATCTCGCCGACCAGGACACTAAGCCGCCAGGCGAGCTGTGGACCACGATGAGCAACGGGACCTACTATCCGGGCGCGAAGACCACGGCGCCGGGCGGCTCCCACATGGGCTCGGTGATTCACGCGCACTTCCAGTACGACTTCGTCGCGCACCACCACGCGAGCCGGAACGGCATCACCCGTCCGCCCTGGTGGGACGGGTTCCGCCTGCCGCTGGGAGCCTGGCAGTCCGCCTTCGGTTCGCGCGGCACGCTCCTGCGGAATTGGGGCGATCGGACGGAGACCCTGCCGTCGCCTTATGGCCCCGTCGATTCCACCCGGGCCGGATCGGCGGACCGTTACCGGCTGGCCCGCAGCTTCAGCGGAACCCCGCCGGCCGGGGCCGAGGCGGCGCCGTCGGATCTCCGCGTCGACGGCGCCTATCTCGAGCGCGACTCGGCCTTCGGGTACTGGATCGACGAGAACATCAGCTTCAACTTCAACGAGGGGACTGCCGCGTTCTGGTTCAAGCCGGCCTTCACGCCGGAGTCGACCGGCAAGCGCCGGACGCTGCTGTCCGTCAGCCGCTATCACGCGACGCGTCCGGAGTTCATGAACCCCTCGCCCTTCGGCCTCTTCTTCGTGCCCCCGCACGGCGGCGAAAGTGAGCTGCCGCCGACGTATGCCGCGGGCCTGACGCGCTTTCCCTCGAGTTCACTGGCGTTCGGATTCGGATTTTCGTCGGCGACCGGATACAGCTGGGAGATGGGCGGGACGGCCGCCGCGGACAAGGCCACCGACCACGCCTTCGTCTTCAGCCCGACGCTGAACCGTGACGGCCGCGGTCCCCTGCGGGCCCACGAGTGGACGCACGTCGCGGTCACCTGGGACAACCCGCGAAACCGCCTGCCGAACGCCGACACGGTGCGAATCCATGTCAACGGCAGGATCCTCCCGGGCACGGTCGGCATGACCCACGTGTTTGCGCAGGAGGGGCAGCCGTTCGGAAACGCGCCCTGGTGGGGCGTCCACTCGCTGCAGGCGATGTTCGGAAAGTCGAAGAATCCGGGCTGGGTGAAGAACACGATCCGCCTCGGCGGCGAGCCGTCCAAGTTCTTCGACCTGCCCGGCGAGGCGGGGCTCTTCCCCGCGAACTTCTCCGCGGACGGGACCTTCGACGAATTCTATCTCTGGATGAACCGGGGCAACTACTCCAGCGGCGGCACCCGGGGCCTGCAGGAGCTGTGGAGCCGCGGACGCTACTACCGTGCGGACGACCGCGATCCCGAAGACGCGAAGTTCACGTCCGCGCCGGTCGAGCTGCGCCGGACCGCGTCGCGGAATCCCGACCTGACCCGCCACCTGCTCGGCGTCGCGTGGACGGAGATCGCGCCGGACTATGACCGGACCGGCTCCGCCCTGAGGCCGAAGCTGCTGGATGCGTCCGAGAATCCGCCCCTCGAGCTCCGGCCCGCTGCGACCCCGG
>DASQOM010000147.1:0-17047 GCA_035644495.1 Planctomycetota bacterium
CTTTTGTCACCCCGCTTGGCACCAGGGATTTCGCCCTCGCGCTGGGGTCCGCTACAAGGCGCCCGCTCGGCTTACCTTGGCGGGACTTACACCCGCAAGTGAACAGCAGCTTGGCAGGACGCGCCACGATGGAGTATATAGCACGTCGCTCGGGAAGAATTCACCAAAGAGCCGTCCGCGGTCGGGCGATAAGAGGGGGAACGAGGAGGCGAGGATGATCCAGCCGCTGATCACGCTGGGCGGAGAGCGGCGTGAAGTCCCGATCGAGAAGCCGGCCCTGACGATCGGCCGATTGCGCGAAAACGCCGTCCCCCTTCCCGACAACCGGCTCTCCCGGCGGCATGCCCGGTTCGGGCAGGATGAGCTGGGCTTCCTGGTGAAGGACCTCAACTCGGCCAAAGGGACTCGGCTGAACCGCCGGCGGGTGACCTCGGACCGCCTCCTGCAGGGCGACGAGCTCCGCGTCGGCCGCGCGTCCATCCTCATCCTGTCCCTGCGAAACTGTTGAGCGACAGCTCCGAGCGTCCACCGACTTCTGATACTAGGGTTTTCTTCGTACGCACGACACAATCCCCTCTACCTCGTGCTGCGAACGTCGGCAGGGTCTACAAGACCCGGTTCATCATGCAGTATTACGACAAGGTGGACTCCCGCCGGAGGATCAATGCTGGCCTAATCAAATGGAGATGTTCAACGCCCTTGCCCGACACCTCTTTTACGCGCGGCGCGGTGAGAACTGGGAACGAGACAGGGAGCAGCAGCTATACCGCGCGAGCGCCGGGCTCATCTTGGCCAACGCCTGGGTTTTGCGGAGTGCCGTCCGGCTGACCGAGATGGCTGGCGAGCTCAAGGGTATCGGCCTTCGATTCGAGCCCGAAGACTTCCGACATGTCTCGCCGTACGCGTTCGAGCACATCGTGCCCTATGGGGCCAGTACTTCTTCAATTTGAAGACGAAGGACCGCGAAGACGCATTCTCCAAGACCCAGTCACCGAAAGCCCTGTCATGGTCGGAGATCCTCTGCCTTCTGCGCAGCGCGAAGGGCTCCAGGGACGGTCATGGACTCGTCGAAACCATCTTGAGATTCTGAAAAGGTTGAAACCGTGTGGTATCGGGCCTTCCAAGGAGGTAAGCTCAATGAAGCGCCGAAAGAGCAGGTCGTCGGCACATCCCCGAAGGAGCCCCATGAAGAATTCCGTCATCGTGATGGATCGGTTCCAGACGATCCTGCTGTTGACCCTTCTGTCTTGGCCGAAACTAGAGTCTTTTGGCCAGGACACTACCGTCTCAGATCAGATTGCCGAGATCGGTCCGCTCTCAGGGGATATCCTCATCCTCCGCGGCCAGTCCAAGAAGGTCGAGAAGCTGACACATGGGATCAAGGTCACTCCTCAGGACCGGGTGGGCACGGTGGGGGGAAGCCCCGGACGTATCAGCATCGATGGCGGCTGCATGGTGACCCTGAAGGGAGTGACGGCGACCGAAGGCGAGGGGTTGAGCATCGATCGAGTCGGAAAACTTCTGACGGTGCGGCTTCACCATGGGCGCCTTCTCGTCGAGACCTATTCGGTCGATTTGGCTGTGGAGACACCTCACGGTCATGTCGGGGGGAAGTCGGTGTACTTCCTGGCTGAGGTGGGTCGTGAATCTACTCGGATCGTCGCGATCGACGGTGAACTCAAAGTCTCGAATGACCTTGGAAGCTTGGATCTTGGGAATGGAGAGACTGTTGCCCTTCGGAGGGGGGCCGAGCCCGCGAAGGCCCCCCCCTCGGATCCCGACAAGGATGTGGCCGGAGTGGCGGCCCTCGAAGAACCCTTCAATCTGATCAAGAACCCAGGCTTCGAGCTGGATCTCAAGGAATGGTCCGCCCCGCGGTTCGCTAACAAAGCGTTCGCCACGATTGACGACACGATGGCCCATGGGGGACGGAAGAGCGTTCGGATCCTGCTCCCGAATAGCTCCCTCGGCCCGCCCGCCTTGCCCGCCGATGCATCCGGGAATGGCGATGTCGCGTTGTGCATGGTTCCCGATTCCAAAGTCCTCAAGCCGGGTGCCCGGTACCTTCTCAGACTATGGATCCGGACCGAGAACTTTTCCATCGATGGAAAGGCCATCCCGTTTAGCTTTCTGAGCAAGGGGCTGGTCTTGCCGGATCAGCCTCCGGGGGACGGCGTTTCCCGGTGCACCTGTCCGCTCGCGGAGAAGAAGTGGACCTGCGCCCGGTTCGTGGTCGTCGCCCGGCCCAAGAACGAGAAAGAGCCCTTCGGAATGAGCTTTCCGGACGCCCCCCCCGACCGAGGGGTGTTGAGCGGAACCGTTTGGTTGGATGATTTCTTCCTCACGCCCTTTCCCTCCAAGCCCGAGGATTTTCAGTTAAGAGAGTCTGCTGTCCCATTGCCTGCCGCCCCTCTGGATCTTCTGGCCATGGTTAAGCCCCAGCAAGATCGAGTCAAGGGCGAGTGGACCATTTCCAAGGACGGATTGGCATGTGCGCCGGCTACCTTCGCGCGGCTTCAATTGCCTTACCAACCCCCTGAGGAGTATGACTTCACCCTGGTGGTCGAACGAATCGGGAGTGATTTTGCCTTAGTCGTGGGCTTGGTGCTGGCAGGAGAGGCCCGGTGCCAAGTACTCTTCGACTGGGATGGCATCTCTGGAGTTGACATGATTGAGGGCAAGAATGCCAAGTCCAATGAGACGACTCATGTCGGTCCTGTCCTCAATCTTGGCTCCCCGGTTACCCTTCTCTTCTCAGTTCGCCGAGAAGGAATAAGCGTAGCTGCGGATGGAAAGCAACTCTTCTCATGGAAGGGACTGCTGAACAAACTTTCATTCAACGAAGATTACGCAATATCCAATCCAAAGGCGTTGATGGTTGGCTGGCACTCAGGCGGCTTTCGAATCAAGAAGATTGAAATTGTTCCTCTGAGCGGTTCAGGCAGGAAACTGAGATAGACCTTTAGTTTGGATCTGCAGGTGGGATGTGGGCCCTCGTGGTCCACTCACGCCGCCAAACCGCGTAATGCCACTTGATCGTTCTACCGTGTCCTTCCGATAACCCTGTAGGCGCTTCCCCCTAAGTTGGGGTAGGTTTGGCCGTTTGATAATGAGTAAGGGGTTAGCTGAGGGTGTCTTCCACGCGGTGCTCAATCTCGCGGACCGATTGAGCACGGTCCCCTACCCCCGCCAAGGGATAGGACCGAGCGCGAGATGCTTGCGGGTCTTCCCGCCGCCGGCTGGCGCGGCGCGATCTACGCGCTGCCGGATGGACGCTGGGAGCTCTTCAGTGGCGGGCTGAAGGGTCCCGTTCCGCTGAGCCTGGTGCCCTGGGATCAGGCCGACAATCGTATCGTCATCGCCCAGCGGGGAATGAAGAGCATCACCCGGAAATGCCCCGTGCAGGGGAGGACGGCGACGTCGTCCTGGAAGCTCGGCCTGTGCCCGCCTTGCAACCCATCTGACTTCGCTTGAATCCGGGGGTGAAGCAGGGCGGCGATCCGTTCCGCGACGTGATCTACGCCTTCGTCAAGGACAGCGCCTGGGTTCCCCAGCTTCGGGGGAGTAGGCCATCCGCATTTCTCACCCCTTTCGCGCATTTCTTCAAAAGTTCCATCTCCCCAGGGTCAACAGGAGAGACGGCGGGGCGAGCTCTCGGGTCTCAGAGGCCCGCTTTACCGGGAGGATGGTCTATGTCGAGCACGACCGCTAGAGTGTGGATCGCACGCACGGCGGCTCTGGCGGCGGCCATCCTCATTCCTGCCTGTGGAAACGTCGGAAGCCCGGGAGGGGCGAACCCAAACGGCATTCTCTGGAACAGCCAGGGGACGACCGGCGCAGGCTCGGGCGGAACCGGAGGGCCGGGGGGCGGGCTGTGGGTGGATCCCAATTCCGGGCTGGGCGCGAGCCCCATCGGGATCAGCAATATCATCTCCAGCGCTGATGACGCCACCTACGACGCCTATTCTCCAGGCGGCCAGGGCGGTGTGTTCATCTCGAAGATTACCTATATCCTCGGACGATTCCATCCTCTCTCGACGGACACGGGCTCCATGGCGATCACCTCGCGCGAGAATCAGCTGCAGGGGCAGATCAACGCCTACCGCCAGCAGAAACTGGGGAACGTCGGCGGGGGCGGCGGGATCAACGGCGGCCTCGCGGTCGGCAACGTCCAGGGCGTGATCCTCTCCGGCCACTTCAAGGGGACGAAGTCGGCGCGGGCGCACTGCAAGCACTACGCGCTCTTTCATCCCGGCTTTCCCGCCGGAGCGAATGTCGAAGGGGACGCCCTGCAGACGACGGCCGGCCAGGGCAATCCCTTCGGTACGCCGGCGCCCGGGAATCCGGACGGCGACAAGGGCCGCCTCGGCAAGATCGGCGTCGTCGCCCTGAAGCCCATCCTCGCCGGCAACAGCATCGTCATCTCCGGGACGCAATATGGTGATCCGGGGGCCGTCTTCACTCAGCTGCTGACTACGCAGCCCGCGGTCATGGCGGCGGTCGGCTGGACGAACTTCGCGGTCGGCCACTGGCGCGGCGGGCCCAACGGCTACTACTGGCACATCATCTTCCTCGTAAATCCCGTCCCGTCGAACTGACATGAGAGGGCTGGCGGCGGTCCTGCCCCTGCTCGCGGTCCTGCTGGGAGCGACGCTCCTGGTCCTCCGGAATCCCTCACGGGCTTCCGAGGGGCCCGGAAAAGCTGCGGCCGTCTCCGTCGAGAATATGGCCGCGGCCGCTGCGGCCACAGCTTCTTCGATTTTCAGAGGATCCGCCCCGACGACGACCTCGGCCGTTCGCTTCGTAGTCCTGCTGCGGGGCCGGCCGGCGGAGTCGGGCATCAGCGTCCAGCGCTCCGGCACCGGGGACTTCATGAAGATCCGGACGGAAGCCGACGGGACGCAGTACCTGCACGACATGCCTTCCGGCGAGTACGGTATTGGCATTGAGCGGGAGGACGCGATTCCGTATTCCACGGTCCTCGTCCTCGCGCCGGGTCAGACCGCGACTGTCACCGTGGAGCTGAAGGGGGGAAGCCGGGTCAGCGGGACGATCACGGACCGTTCGGGCCGACCGCTTTCCGGCGCCCAGGTGCTGCTGCTGGACGAGGAGACGAAGGTCTCGACCGATGGACGCTCCGTCTTCTCGGATGAACACGGGCAGTACGCCTTGAGGGGGGTGGCCCCCGGAGACTACGGGATCCGCTTCCGCCATCCCCTCTACAAGCCGCTCGACCGCATGGGACTGGTGCTGCAGCGGTGCGGCGACGAGGCCCGCATCGACGCGGTGCTCGAGGTGGGCGCACGCATTTCCGGGCGCGTCACCGACGATTCGGGCGCGCCGATCGCCGGCGCGGAGCTGATCGCGGGGAACGACGACAGCGCGGGCACGTCGAAAAGCGCCGAGGACGGGACGTTCACCGTGACCGGTCTGACCGACGCCCCCGCGAACCTCGCCGCCTCCAGGGCCGGCTACGGGAGGGTCGTGAAACGGAACCTCTCCGGAAATCCCGGCGACGTCGTCTTCGTGCTGCCGAGGGCGGGGACGGTGCTCGGCCGGCTCGCGATCGACATGGTCCCGGCGCAGACGCAGATCACGCTCAGCCGCTTCGACGAGGAGCTGCGGCAGGTCATCCCCGCCGACTCGCGGTTCTTCTGCCTGCCGACGACGGCAACGTTCGCGTTCGTCGACGTCCCGCCCGGTACGTACTGGCTGGAGGTGCGGGTGGACGGCTACGAGCAGGTGGACCGGCCGCAATTTGTCGTGAACTCCGGGGAGCTCACCCGCGAGACGACGGTCGCGATGCGGCGGAAGAACTGAGGGGCCGGGCCACTTGCCGAGCCCCCGGAGGTGCTCTGAGGCCTCCTGTAACTAGACCTCCGCGTAGCGCGGGTCTGGATCGAGGGCGTACGGAATGCTGCTTTCCTCCGCGAAATCCGGCGTCGGGCGACGAAAGTTGACGATTCCGCGCCAGAGCCAGGCTTCGGTGAATCCCCGGGCGACTTTTCCCGCTTTAAAAGATCGTCCGGCGGCCGAGCATATGGAAGGGGTCTTCGGGACCCTCGAACGGAGGCTCCGATGATTCAGCTGCTGATCACCACCGGCGACGACCGGCGGGAAGTCCGGATCGACGACGACGAACCCGTGACGATCGGACGCTCGCCCGAAAATGCGCTGCCGCTTCCGGACCACCGGCTGTCCCGGAAGCATGCGCGGATCGAATGGGATGACTTGGGATTCCGGCTCAAGGACCTCTGCTCTTCCAACGGTACTTGGCTGAATCGGCGGCGGATCGAGTCCGACCGGCTGATCCAGGGCGACGAGATCCGGGTGGGGGGCGTCATCATCCACGTCCTCAAGCTGAGATTGCCCGTCACGAAGTAGTCCCGGCCTCCGGGTGCTAGGATGAACCCGGGATGGCTAGGCCATGATCGTCGCGTTCACGTGCCTTTGCGGGAGGCTGCACACGATCCTCCGCTGGGAGGTGCTGTAAGGTCTGGGGGATGCATCACTGGAATTGCTCCCAGTGCAAGCGCCCCTTCGTCCTCGCCTGCACGCCCCGGCGGCGAGGGTCGTCCGGAGGAGTTCTGGCCGATCTCCCTGGAGGACGTGACCCGCAGCGGCAGCACGCGCGAGGACGGCCTACCGACGGAGATGAAGCGCGCGCCGGCCCCGCCCGCCGAACTGCAGTTCGGGTGCCGCTGCAATTGCCGCCTGGTCGCCAGGGCCGGGTCCTTCGGACAGCCCGTGGTCTGCCCGAAGTGCCAGTCGAAGTTCGTGCTCAAGGTCGCGTACCGGCACGACTGCAGCAAACCGATCACCATCCCCAGCTATCCCGGCGGCGCCGGAGGGCAGTCCCACAACGGCCCCACGAAGATCCTACTCACGAGTCTGTGGCGCAACAGGTTGCGCCCGCCTTCTCCGATAGCCCTACCCTACCGTATTTTAAAAGTTTGCCTCCCAGCCGGGCAATAGGAGTAGGGCTTGCGGGTCGGAGGCCAAGAATCATGCGGATGCGGATGCGGGTTGCGGCGGCCCTCTTCACCCTGATCTTGGTCAGGCCGGGAACGGCGGACGAAGAGCAGGTGAAGTGGATCAAGTGGGAGGAGGCTCGCGCCCGCTCCGTGGCCACCGGGAAGCCCGTCCTCGTGTTCTGCATCACCGACCTGCTCGCGGAAGGCCCCGCGACCAAGGGACTCGACCGCGTTTTCACCACCGAGCCCATCCGCCTCCAGAGGGACGACTTCCTCTTCGTGAAGTGCTCGGACATGACCACCGTCCGGGCGGTCAAGGCCACGTCCAAGTGCGAATTGATCGTCTTCGATCCCGACGGCGACGAACTGCTCCGCACCGTCGTCAAGAGCTCCGCCGAGGTCGCTGCGGCCATGAAGGAGACGACGGCCCGGTATTCCAGCAAGGCGATCCAGTGGAACGTCAACGCGCCGCCCGTGCAGAGCGGACCGTCCGACGGCAAGCAGATGGTCGTCGTCCTCTTCGGCAACGACTCGGACGAGGTCGGCGCCGCGGTGCGGTCGCTGGAGGACCGCCGCGTCGCCAAGCTTCACTCGAAGTGCGTCTTCGTGCGGATGGAATACCGCAAGGACTCCCCGGAAGTGAAGGCTTGGAACGTGATCTCGGCGCCAACGCTGCTGGTGCTCGACTCCGTCAAGGACTTCGGCCCCAAGTCGGTGATCGAGCGGTCGTCGGAGCGCAAGAATCCCAAGGAGATGAAAGCCTTCCTGGCGCGGGTGCTCGGCGTGATCGAGAAATCCCGGCGCTAGGCCGGAGCGGGAGCGGTTTCCGGGAGGAGGATCTCAAATGCGCGCACAGATGGTCGGCATCCTTCTTCTCGCGCTCTTAGCCGAACTCTCCGGCGTCCCCCTCGTGCAAGCGGGGGACGAGCCCAAGAAAGAGTCCCGCAAGCCGGAGAAGATGTCGCTGGACTCGTTCAAGCTAGCCCTGCGCGACGCCAAGTCCATCGACGAGAAGGCCTTGCTGCTCCACGCGTTCGGGATGACGGCGACCTGGGACGCGCCGACCCTGGCCGAGGTCTGCCGCTTCATCAACGCGACGCCGTCGGACACCCGCCTGCTGCTTCCGACGACCGCCGTGTCGATCCTGTCGCGGCTGCGCGGCAACCGGCTGGCCTCGCAATCCCTGATCCAGGCCCTCCCGGTTTTCAAGAAGAGCCCCTATCTCCAGAAGAAGATCCTCGCCGGCCTGGCGCAGGTGGGCCACGAGTCGGCGATCCCGGCCCTGGAGGAGTTCCTCCGGGGGAACAACGAGGATCTGGCGCTCCATACGGTCGGCGTCGCCCGCGAACTGCCCGCCGACGCATCGCTCGACCTGCTCTTCCGCTCGTGGGACTGGATGGAGGGCCGCAAGGCCCGGTCCGCGGACCCGGTCAAGACCGTCTATGAGCGCGTCGGCGGGGAAATCCTGAAGCAGGTGCAGGCGATCTCGGGGGAGAAGTACCCGAGCATGGCGGAGCTGTGGCGCTGGTGGAATAAGCACGCCGCGGAGTGGAAGGAGAAGTCGGCCCTGCGGGAGCGCGAGCTGGAGAAGCAGCGGGTGGCGGTCGATCCCGTGCTGCCGCCGGTGCTCCTCATGGAGTTCCTCTTCAACGATCGAGCGGGCACCGCCGTCTTGAACGGTGGGGCCTCCTCGATTTGGTGCCCGTCGGCTTCGCTCACCAAAGTCTGGCCGGCGTGGTCGGCCGAATTCCCAGTGTCGGGCGGAATCACGTCTCTGGACTGGGGGAAGGACGGGGGACCCTACGCGGTCGACCTGGCCGGCGGGGCGGAATATCTCAAGGGCCTGAAATCCTTCACGGTGACCGGTTGGATCGACTGCCGCAGCGCCGTCGAGGGCAAGGGCGGGAACCGGATCGTTAGCTGGCTCGACCGGGACGGGGTCGAGATCGTCCTGAGGGCCGACGGCAGCCTGCAGGTGGGGATCAACCAGAAGGCGGAGGACTCTGAGGTCCGCACGCCGTCCCGGGCGATTCCGCCGATCGCGGACGGAGTCCCGAACGCGGTGTTCGACAGCTGGCGCTTTTTCGCCGTGACCTGCGACACGACGACCGCATCGGGGGACGTGAAAGTCTACATCGGGGATCACAGCAACGACGCGGCCCTCAGAGTGGGGAAATCGATTCCCGTCAAGGCGGGGAACCGGGTGGCAACGGTGTTGTCCGTCGGAAACGTGCCCCCGGCCCAGCGATCCGCGAACCCCGGCACCGGCTTCCGCGGATTGATCGACGAGATCCGCATCTTCGGCAGCACCTGGGACGGGTCGGGAGCGCTGTCTCCGGCCGCGATCGTCAAGATCCAGAACCGGACCTAGGGACGGCTTTCATCACAACAGTTCCCGCGCCGCAGCGTGAACAAAAGGGCGAGCGCACTTGTCCATGCCGGAGGCCAGGAATTCCATGGGGCCGTCTCTAATCCTACGGAAACCGTCGTGGTTTTGTTAGACGGTGATACTCGCATTATTGTCAGGATTGATCGCATCGACGCCGTAAAGCCTGAAGCATAACCAAAGAAGCGCTCCTTTTGCTTTGGTCACAATATCTCCCATCTTGACTCCATGATGCATCATTCTAGAATGCTTTCCTACGTGGAGAGGCGAGCAACAATGGGGGAGCAGGGGAAACTACTTCCGATACCTTGAAGACAATGTGGCAAGCTAAGCATCATTCAGATCAAGGTAGGAAGTCACACAATACCGTGCTTGACGTGTAAGGCGCTAACCAAAATGGACGTCCGTCCACTCGGAGAAGGCTGGCAAATTCGCGCTTCCCTCGTTGAGACAGCGACGGCATTAGCCCCTCCCCCGACGCATTGATTGGAAGAGGCTGGGTTCAAAGCTTAGCGCGACAGACGGGGAGCGGATTGCCTCGAATCCCGGCTCTCTGCTCCCCTCACCTCTAAACCTCTTGGCTCTCCCCTGCCCACACCCATTGTGAACGCCCTATCCCCCCTGTCGATCATGCTCGACAGCCAGAACACATCAGCGTTGGAGCTCGAGGCTGCGATATCAAGGACGGCTACCGCAATCTGTCGCACCACGGCAAGTCGTCGGCGAAGATCGCGAAGCTGGAGTCGATCGAAAAGGAGCACATGAAGATGCTCGGCGAGCTGTTCACGTCGCTCCAAGGCGTCAAGGAAGACGGTGGGACGCTCTTCGACCGGACGATGGTGTTCTACGGCGACAACATCGGCAACGCGAACATGCACGTGAGGACGAATCTGCCGGTGCTGCTGGCGGTCGGCGGCTTCCGGCACGGCCGGCACCTGATGTTCGACCGCGAGCGCAACTACCCGCTGCCGAACCTCTTCGTCTCGATGCTCCAGCGCCTCGGCCGCGAGGTCGACCGCTCCGCCACGAGCATGATGCGGGGCCTCGATCTCGCCTGATTGTACGGCACGGTTGGCCATCGCGATCTTGGAGAGCATCGGAATTGAGGAAGGCGACGTCCTCCGTCTGGAGTAACTTCGCGATCCTTCCAGCAAGCGTTGCGAAGCTATTTGGGGGTGTCGATGTCAGGGATACCTTGGAGGTCGTCCAGCCAGAGGTCGCCCTGCTTCCCGTCCTGGGTAAAGGAGCCCTTCCCGATATTGATGCCGAGGGCCTTGAAGGGGGCGTGCCAGACGCCGTCGTTCGCGCCGCCCCAGTGCTCGCCGCCCGCGATCTGACCGGGCTTCAGCACGACCTCCTGCCAGTCCGGCGAGGGCGTCACCTTGATATGCCGCTGGTGGAGCTGATCGCTGGAGTCCACGAGGCGGATGCCCAGGCCCGTCAGGTTGGGCGCCTTGATCCAGAAGCGCAGCTCCTTGAAATTCCGCTCGGGGAGCTTCGTCAGGTCGCGCCAGCCGCCGACATAAGCCCCGCCGCCCGTGAAGTCGGCCACGATCTTGCCCGACCCCTTGCTATCGCGGCCGACCGTCGAGTCGACGGCATACGACCCCGCCGCGCCCGGGAACTCCCCGCCGCCGACCCAGACCCAGCCGCTCTTTCCGTCCTCGAAGTCGTCGATCAGCACGCGCGGCGAATTGCCCGGGCGGTCGAGGGCCCAGAGCGGCGTCGCGTCCAGCGCCCGCGCCTTCGTCATCTCCGCCAGTTCCGCGTCGGTCGGCGGCTTCGTCCGCGTCGCGCTGACGACGACCGTTGAAATCGCGAAGCCGCGCTGGTCGGTCAGGATCCGGACGCGCCGGGTGCCGGGGGCGCTGATCTTCGGGATCGGCAGCTCCACCCACTCCCAGCGCACCGGCTTCTTCGGCTCGTCCTTGGGATGCGTCGGCTTGAGCCCCTTCACCGGCGGCCGCGTCTCGATCGCGGCGCCGCCTCCCGGATCGGCGGGAGTCTTCTTCTTCGTCTTCGGATTGACGTCGACCAGCCCGGTGGACTGCCAGTAGAACGTGAACGTCTCCGAGCAGCAACCGCCGACCAGAACCCAGCAGTGGTAGGTCGCGCTCGGCAACGGGTAATACTCCCACTCCGCCCAGTTGCGCGTCGCCTGGCTGGGGTCGGAGTCCGCGATCGACTCGAGACGTTCGTCCTTATAGGGCGCGAACGTGCCGGCGTACGCGATATCAGGAGTGAGGAAGAGATACTCCTTCCCGAAGTCGGCGCGGCGGTCGATGCGCATCTGCTGGTGGCGCACGACACTCGTGTCCGCGTGCTTCGCCTTCAGCGCCTTATAGTCCTCGATGGACTTCTCCCGCGTCTCCATCCCGCGCCAGTCCCGCTCGGCCATGTAGAAGAGCTCGCGCGCGGCCGCCTCGTCTGCGGGCGCCTTCGACGGTGCCGCCTTCAGCGCCCAGTACTTGGCCGCGATGCCTTCGACGCCCTTTGCGGTCTCGACGTCGCCGTCCAGGATCGCGAACAGCGCGGGGATGCGCACGTCCGTCGCCTGCTGCTTGAGCAGCGGGACGAACTCCGCCGCGCGCACGTCCAGCCACTCCACGAACCCCGTCGGCTTCTTCGGCTCACTGAAGAGCTCGACACGGTCGACGTCGACGCTGAGGACGCGGCCCGAGGCGACCTTGAGGTCGATGGAGCGGGCCCCGGCCAGGCCGGCGATCGTCGACTGCACCGCGCGGGCCAGTTCCTTGAGATCGGCCACATCCTGCGCGGCTTCCCCCTTGAGCGCGTCCTCGTTGATGGCTGCGAGATCCTTTTCGAGTTCGGCGGCGGAGCCGGCATAGTCGCGGCGCGAGGCGCGAGCGACGGCTTTCGCCCAGTGCGCGTCGTAGGCCCTGGCCTCGACGGACCTCGCCGCGGGCGGCGGTGGCGGAGGGGGCGGGGGAGGCATGAGCGCGGCCCTCTTCGCCGCGGCCGCGAGATCGCGGATCTCGCTCGCTCGCTTCTCCATGGCGAGCTTTCCCGCGGTGCTTTCGATGCGGACTTTTGCGGCGTCGATGATCCTCAATGCGTCGGAGAACTTCGCCTGCCGCAGCGGGTCCGCAAGCTCCCGTTCCATCCTCTCGAGGCTGTGCTTGACCAGTTCCGCATCGCGGACCTTGAGCATCTCGACCTTGCGGCGCGCCTCGGCGCCGAAGTCCCCCTTGTCCGTCATGAGGGCGAGATCGGAGTACTCGCGGATCTGGCCGTCGAGATCGTCGGGATAATCCTGCGCAAACTTGGCGGCCCGCTTGAGCGCGATCGCGGCCGGGCCGTTGGTCTCCGGCGGGACCGGGAGCGGGGCTCCTCCGGTCCGCGGCTGCGGCATCCGGATCTCCTTGACGACCTCGGGATTCGGGCCGCGGCTCATCAGGACGAGGAGCACGAAGATCACGATCGCGCCCCCTACGGCGCCGACCAGGATCCAGGGGTTGCGGGGCTGGTCGGGGTCGGACTTGATCGGGGTGGACGAGCCCGTGGTCGGCATGGCGCGGCTCGATTCGCGGATGGCCTCCTTAACCGAGGGCAACCCATGGCCGGTCTTGCGGTTAGCCGCGGCCACGTTTTTCCTGGTGTCCTTCCCGGAGATCATGTCCAGGAGCCTTTGAACGCTCTCGGGAGGGAGGGTTTTCAGGGCTTCCGGGGCGCAGGCGGCGCAGACGACCCAATTGTCCAGTCGATACGCCTTCCCCTGCTCGAACTGCACGTCGCGCAGCTGAGTGGCGCAGCGAAAGCAATAAAGAATCGCCTGACCCATCGCGTCCCCGAGCCCTAACGGACCCCTTAATTATATCACCATCGGGGCGAACTATGGCGGGGGAAGAAATCCTCGGCGTGTCCGTGGGCGCCACGCTGCCGGAGGCCTGAATCACGTCCTGGGATCTACGGCAGCGGAATGTCGCGGATCAGCACGAACTGTGGGTGCACGGCACCCGCTCCGTGACCTGTTTGTGAAGGCATGCAAGCTCGTCCATCAACCATGGCCCCTTCCGCATCCATCGAGGGGAGATCCTGGAATCACGTCGGGAAGTGCTCGTATAAGCGATTCCGCAGGGGCCCCAATGTGGAGTCAATGGTTCCTGCCCAGTGCGCCAATGATCCCGTGCCCACGAAATGAATTGGGACGTGAGAAAGAGGAACCTGAAGCGCGCAGAATGCGACTGGGCATCCGGTCGACCCCCACCCCTCCCGCCAAGATCTTCCCGCCTGACGTACCCCAGTCGCCTGCACCAGTCCAATTCGTAGCCAATTGAATCGTCAACAAAGTTCTAGAAGTTCTAAATCTGGGAAAGACGCCAGCAATAGAAGCGGGGAGTGAATTAGGCCAACAACACCAATCCTCCGGCACGAAAACGGCGACCTGGACCCGTTGCCCGCCCCGCCGAGGGTCAGGGATACCAAGCTCTCGTATCGAGCTGTCTAAATCCCCGGGGACATACGATGACTACCACAATGACTTCCCAACTCTTCCTCAGTGCGATAATGCCATCAGGATGGTTCCCTGTTCGGCAGCATTATACGGGCGCTAGAGGCCCATTGGAGCAATGATGACGAACCGCTATAAATGGCCGAAATAGCCAGAGACCCCCTATTGCAGCCTACGGGGGGATGAAGATCTGGCCGACCCAGGCCACCGCCTCCTTGTAGAAGCCCGGCAGTTTCATCATGTCGAGCGAGAGGCTGCCCATGACCCCCGCCATGCGGTCCCACTCCGCGTGCTCGTAGGCGAGCGCCAGCCCGAGCACGCGGCCATGCCCCTCCGGCCTCCCCATCACGGCCGACTTGGTCTCGGGCGAGATCGGCAGGTCGGCCAGCACCTCGAGCATCGGGCGATCCAGGATCGCGTCGATCGACGACAGCAGCCCGACCATGAACAGGTCGAAGTCCGCGCCTTTCAGGCCCGCCGCGATCCCGATCTGCTCGCAGAAGCGCGCGCGGATCAGCGAGGTGACGATCAGCTCCTGCGGCTTGTCCTCGCTCATCGCCGCCAGCGCCAGCAGCGACACCCAGCGGCGGATCACCGCGATCCCGACCATCGCCAGCGCCTGCCGGATCGAATCGACCCGCTGCGGCAGCGCGAACATCGCCGAGTTGACGTAGCGCAGCAGCTTCAGCGACAGCGCCAGATCCTGTCGGATCAGCTCGTCCAGCTCCGTGAACTCGATCTCCGGCTGGTTCACCCGCTGCAGGATCCGCAGGTAGTTCAGCTTGAACGCCGGGATCTCCTTCCGCGACAGCTCCTGCGGCTTGCAGAAGAACGGCCCCTGGAACAGCGTATATCCCATCCGCCGCGCGCGGTCGAGCTCGGCGTGCGATTCGACCCGGTCCGCCAGCAGCTTCACGTTCGGCTTCCCGTACCGCTGCACGCAGGACGACTGGTCGGATTCGTCGGTGCTGCGGAAGTCGATCTTGACGACATCGGCCATCGCGAGCAGCGGCGCCATGCCGCGGCGCGCGGTATAGGCGTCGACCGCGACCTGGTAGCCGCGCTTCTTGAGGTCCCTGCAGCGCGCGACCACCGCATCATCGGGCTCCAGCGTCTGCAGGATCTCGATCACCGACTGCGCGGGCGGCAGCAGCATCGCGAGATCTTCCGCGAGCATGCGGCGGGTGACGTTGAAGAAGCCGCGCTTGCCGCCCGTCAGCGAGCCGAGGCCCACGGTATTGATCGACCGCTCGATCAGCGTCGCGCCGGCCTGGTCGGGCGCCGGGCCGAGCAGCAGGTCCTCGTCGCCGGCCCGGAGGAGGATTTCGTAGCCGTAGACGCCGAGGTGACGGTCGAAAACGGCCTGTCGCGCGAGATGGGGCTCCGTCACGGGTGCCGTCCTCCGGTCGACCCTTATTGTAGCACTTCGAGGTGCTCCACGTGCTCGCTGCGGATCGTCCGGGGATGGCCGCTGTCGAGGCGGAGGACGATGCCGTCCAGCACGTCCACCTCTTCCACCACCCCGGAGGCCGCCTTCCCGTTCTGCCGGATCCGGACGCGCCTGCCGAGGATGAACGAGCGGTCCCGCCACGATTTCCGGTAGTCCCGCAGCGTCCCCGGCAGGCGCCCGTACCACTCGTCCAGCGCCTCGAGCAGCGCCCGCGCCGTCGCCGGCCGCGACACCGTCTCGCCCAGCGAGGTCGCGTTCATCCCCTCCGGATGGCCGTTCACGTTCAGCCCGACGCCGACGATGAAGACGTCCGGCCGGCTCGAGATGAAGCGCGCCTCGACCAGGATGCCCGCGATCTTCTTCCCGTCCACCATCACGTCGTTCGGGAAGCGGATCCGCGCGGCGGGGCCGACGACGTCCGCCGCCGCCAGCGCCGCCATGGCCGTCATCAGCGGGACGCGGTCCGCGTCGATTTCCGGGCGCAGCACGATCGAGCAGAGCAGGCCCTTCCCCCGGGGCGCGGTCCAGACGCGGCCGAAGCGCCCCCGGCCCTTCTTCTGCTCCTCGGCGAAGATCGCGGTCCCGTCGGCGGCGCCCGCGAGCGCCTCCTTCCACGCGAGATCGTTGGTGGATTCGCAGGCGTCGACGCAGACGATCTTCCGGCCGACGACGCGCGTGTGGAGCCGCGCGCGGATCGCTTCGGGGGTCAGCGCGCTCATAGCTCCAGGGAGATGTCGACCGCGGGGGCGGAATGGGTCAGGGCGCCGACGCTGACGCGGTCGACGCCGGTGCGGGCGATGTCGCGTACGGTTTTCAGATTGACCCCGCCCGAGGCCTCGATCTCGAGGCCGGGGTTGAGTCGGCGCACGGCCTTCACGGCGCGGCGGAGGCCCGCGACGTCGAAGTTGTCGAGCATCAGAACCGTGATGGGGAACGTCGCGAAGAGGAGCGCCTGGTCGTGCGTCGCGGCCTCGAGCACGATCGGCCGCCCCTTGGACGCGAGCAGGTCGACCTTCTCGCGCAGGACCTCCAGGTCGCCGATCGCGGCGATATGGTTGTCCTTGATCATGACGCCGTCGTGGAGGCCGAAGCGGTGGTTGTGGCCGCCGCCGCAGCGCACGGCGTCCTTCTCGAGGTCGCGGAGGCCGGGCGTCGTCTTGCGCGTGTCGAAGACGCGGACGGGTTTGGCGAGGTCGACGAACTTCCGGGTGATCGTGGCCACGCCCGAGAGCTGCTGCACGAAGTTGAGCGCGGTGCGCTCGCCGGCCAGAACGCGGCGCGCGGGGCCGCTCACGGTCGCCATGGTCTGACCCTTCCTCACCCGCGCGCCGTCCTTCACGCGGGGGGAGAACGAGACGCCGACCAGGCGGAACGTGCGGCGGGCGAGTTCCATGCCGCAGACGACGAGGTCCGCCTTGGCGAGGAAGCGTCCGCGGACGCGGGTATTGGGGATGATGGCGGACGTGACGTCGCGGAAGGCGCCGTCTTCCAGGAGCGCGCGTTTGACGGGGTCCATATGGCGGAAGATTCTAGCGGCTGAACCACCAGAGCGCCAGCGCCTCTGCCGCCGCCAGCGGAAGCGCCCGGACGAGGCCATGGGCGATCCAGCGGGGGTAGGACACGGGCGACGCCGCCCACCAGGCTCCGACGGCGGCGATCAGGAGGGTTGGAGCAAGGAGGGGGCGGCGCAGGGAGAACGCGACGACGGGGACGGCCAGGATCGCAAAAAACAGCAGCTGTCTCTTCAGCATCTCTTCCCCTCTCGG
>DASQOM010000148.1:0-5202 GCA_035644495.1 Planctomycetota bacterium
TGCATCGCGCGGTCGCGCATCTGCGCGGCCCGCTCGAACTCCTGCAGCGAGATGGCCTCGTCCTTCTCCTTCTCGAGCTTCTTGATCTCCTCCTCGAGCTCCTTGATGTTCGGCGGCGACACCATGGACTGGAGGCGCACCCGGGCGCCCGCCTCGTCCATGACGTCGATCGCCTTGTCGGGGAGGAAGCGGCCGTTGATGTAGCGGTTGGAGAGGTCGACGCAGGCCTCCAGCGCCTCGTCCGTGTAGCGGACGCGGTGATGGGCCTCGTACTTGTCGCGCAGCCCCTTCATGATCTCGAGGCTCTCGTCGCGGCCCGGGGGCTCGACGACGATCGTCTGGAAGCGGCGCTCGAGGGCGCCGTCTTTTTCAATGTGCTTGCGGTACTTGTCGAGCGTGGTCGCGCCGACGCACTGGATCTCGCCGCGCGAGAGCGAGGGCTTGAGCACGTTGGCCGCGTCGATGGCGCCTTCCGCGCCGCCGGCGCCGACCAGGGTGTGCAGCTCGTCGATGAAGAGGATGATGTTCTTGGCGCGGCGGACCTCGTTCATGACCGCCTTGATGCGCTCCTCGAACTGGCCGCGGTACTTGGTGCCGGCGACCATCAGCGCGAGGTCGAGCACGACGATGCGCTTGTCCTTGAGGACTTCGGGGACGTTGCCGTTGATGATGTCCTGCGCCAGGCCTTCGACGATGGCCGTCTTGCCGACGCCCGCTTCGCCCAGCAGCACGGGGTTGTTCTTCGTGCGGCGGGACAGGATCTGCATGACGCGTTCGATCTCCTTGCGACGGCCGATGACCGGGTCGAGCTTGCGCTCGCGCGCGAGCTCCATGAGGTCGCGGCCGAACGCGTCGAGCGCCGGCGTCTTGGACTTGGAGGTCTTGGTCGAGAGCTTGTCGTCGACGTCCTGCTGGCCCACGTCGGCGCCCAGGACTTCGAGGACCATGTCGCGGACTTCGTCGAGCTTGAGGCCGAGGTTGGTGAGGACCTGGGCGGCGATGCCCTCGTTCTCCTTGAGGAGGCCGAGGAGCAGGTGCTCGGTGCCGATGACGTCGTGGCCCAGCTGGCTGGCCGCCTCGCCCGCGAGCTCGATGACGCGCTTGGCGCGCGGGGAGAAGGGCAGCTGGCCCAGGGTCACGGTGGGGGAGGTCGACGGCGTGATGAGCTTCTCGATCTCCTGACGGATGCGCTTCAGGTCGACGTTCAGGTTCTTGAGGACCTTGGCCGCGACGCCCCCGCCTTCCTGGATGATGCCGAGCAGGATGTGCTCGGTCCCGATGAATTCGCTGTTGAGCCGCTGCGCCTCCTGGCGCGCCAAGCTCATCACTTTGCGGGCGCGTTCGGTGAATTTCTCGAACATGATAGAGGTCCCCCGTAGGATTCTTGGTTGGGCTTTGGCGGTACTATACCACCCCCTCCAGGGGGCGTCAACTTGCGCACTTCCCAGCCTGATCCATAGACGCGGAGCCGCGCCCCCCCATTCCGTTCCCCCAATTCGAACGCTGCGAAATCGCGGCTTCTGATAGACTGGTCGGCCCAAGACCATGAGCAACCCCTTCTACTTCCTGGCCGGGCTGATGATGCTCACCGCCTACCCTCAGGGATCAGAGCCGCTGATATTCGCAAAGGACCTCATCGTCGCCCCCTGGGCCGCGCTGGCGGCGGTCGTCGTCTATGCCGTCGTCTGCCGGATCTTCCTCGCCGGACCGTACTCCCGGACCCCCCAGGTCCGCGTCGGACTGCGGCTGCTCGCCCTGGTCCTCTATGCGCTGCTGATCTACGTCTTCCATTTTCCCCTCTGGGTCTGGAAGCTGGGCGTGGAGGACGATCCTCTCGCCAGCTCGCTGCTCAGCCTCGTCCCGCTGCTCTGCCTTTTCGGCGCCTTCGCCCTGATCCTGAACCGGGTCGAGCCCCGCGCCGGCGGCCTGCGCTTCGCCTTCCGCGGCTTCTTCGGCCTCTCGCTGCTCCCCGTCCTCCTTCTGCTCCTTTTCGTCGAGGCCTTCGAGCGCATCGACTGGCTAGGCCGCCTCGTCTTCATCTATCCCTCCGCCGGCTGGGTCGTCGTCGTCGGAGGGTTGATCGGCATCATGGTCGCCCTCCCGCCGCTCCTTCGTTTTATCCTCGGCGCCCGGCCGATGCCCCCCGGCGACCTGCGCGACCGGCTGTTCAGGCTGGCCCAGGCGGTGGGGTATCCGCCCTCCGAGCTTCTCGTCGTCCCCACCGGCACCTCGCGCATGGCCAACGCGTTCGTCGCCGGCCTTTCCGCCCGCTGGCGCTACGTCTTCTTCACCGAAGCCATCCTGGACGGCATGAGCCCCGACGACCTCGACTGCGTCCTCGTCCACGAGATCGCCCACTCCCGCAAGCGCCATATCGTCTTCTACCTTGCCGGCGCGCTGGCCTTCGCCCTCGTCACCGGGCTGGCGCACGAGGCCCTCGACGTCCCGTCCGCCGTGCTCCAACTGATGCTGGTGGCGTGGGTGTCCGTGTATTGGGGCCTGGGTTTCGGGTACATCTCGCGCCGCTTCGAGACGGAGGCCGACCTGGCTGCGGCCCGTCAGGTCCCGCCCGGCGAGGGGGCGCCACCTCCTTATGGGGCCGCGCGCAAGATGGCGGCCGCGCTTCAGCGCGTGGCCGACCTCAACCGGGTGCCGGTCTGGGCCTGGTCGTGGCGCCATTTCACGATCGCGCGCCGGATGGAGATTCTCGTCCGCTCGGAGGTCGAGCCGGCCGTCGGGCTCGGGTTCGAGCGCACCTGCGACCGCCTCCGGAAATCCCTGCTGCTGCTGGTCGTCAGCGGCCTGATCTGCGGGGCGCTGACGCTGGTCCTTCAGAAAGGAAAGCCCGACGAGAACCGCGCTCTGCTGCGGGCCCATGAGCTCGTGGAGCAGGGACGCGTCGAGCTGAACCGGGGGAACTTTGAAGAGGCATTACGTCACCTG
This sequence comes from Planctomycetota bacterium, assembly GCA_035644495.1. GTDB lineage: Bacteria > Planctomycetota > MHYJ01 > MHYJ01 > JACPRB01 > JACQFK01. The sequence goes on from DASQOM010000148.1 coordinate 2,944, forward strand.
CGACAGGGTATCGAGGGCGGGTCGTCCGGCGCCTCCGCCTGGCTCTGGCGCTCGGATGCCGAGCGCGCGCTGGGGCTCCTGGACGACGCGCGGAAGTCCGAGATCATCGCTCGTCAGCTGGGCTTCTTAGACCCGAGGCTGCGCCTCCGCTTCGAGCCTTAAGGGGGTCCGCCGGCCCGCCCGCTCCCAATCCTCGAGCGCCCGCCGGACCTCGGGTCGCACCACGATCTGCGGCCGGATCTTCCGGAGCAAAGCGATTGCATCCTCCGCCGATGCCGCGCGTCCGGAGTCGAGCAGCCAGGCGCCCACGGCGGCCGCGCTGCGCGAGTAGCCCGCCTTGCAATGGACGTAGACGATCTCCCGTCGGGACTGCTCCTCGATGAAGCCCACCGCCTCCTGGAGCTGCGCCGGGGTCGGTGCGGTGAGATCCAGGACCGGGATATTGTGGTATTCCACGCTCCGGAAGGCCGCAGCCTCCGGGAACTCCGCCGTCAGATCCAGCACGGCGCGCACGCCTTCCCGGACCGCCCTCCGCGCTTCGCCCTCCGTCGGCCAGGCTCCGATCCGTACTCCCGGGGCGACCGTGTTCGAGACGGCTCCACGCCGGCGATAGAAGGCCCAGGACAGGACCTGGCCCGCGAGGCAGGGCGCCAGGAGGATTGCGGCGCTGAAGGGAAGCGAGGGTCCGGACTTGCCGTAGACCGCCGGACCCGCGCCGAAGTAGCCGGCCGCGACCAGCGCAAGCGAGAGCGCGGGCCAGAGGAGAATCAACCCGGCAGGCGGCAGGACGGACGCCAGCCCGAAGGCCGCCGCGCTGGCGAGGAGATAATAGCCGCCGATCCGGGGACGGGCCGGCGTCGGGAAAGCGGCCGGGGCACCGCCGACGAGACGGAGACAGAGCAGCCCCAGGACGAAGCCGCCGGCCAGGTCGATGGCATGATGCTGCCAGGTCAGGAGCGTGGAGACGGCCACGAGGGCGAACCACCCGAGGATGCCCGTGTGCAGGAGGCCCCGGGTATGCCTCGCGTAGTGCTCCGCCAGGATCGTCACGAGCGCGATGTGGAGGGAAGGAAACAGGTTATAGGGACGGTCGAAGGACCACAGCACGTCGAAGAGGGGCTTCCAGGAACCGGCGCCCGCGGGCCTCGTGACCTTCATCTTCAGCGGAAAAAGGAGGAAGCAGACACCGGCTCCCAGGATCGCCGCCGTGATCCGCCCGCCCAGGATGCGACGCTCCTTCCGGTCCGTGCAGAGAAAAAAGGAGCCGAGGAAGAACAGGTCGAGGGACCAGTAAGGCAGAATCATGCCCGGGATGAACGGAAGACGCCGCTCCCACTCGAACTGGATCGAGCCGACGTCGATGCGGCGGTCCGTGATCCAGGTGCAGCCGCCATAGACCAGGATGAACAGCTTGGAACAGGCGGCCGCCCACAGCGCCGACTCGATCCAGGCGGGCCGTCTCATGGCCGCGTCTTTCGGGCGAGGGATACCGAGAAGATGCCCCACTCGTCGATGTCCTGTCCGATTTTCTCGAAGCCCGCGGCGAGCACCAGATCGTCCATCTCGGCCTGGGTCCGCCGCCGCATGATCCACGGCTTGCCGTCGCGGTTCCGCAGCACCCGGGCGATGAACTCGAGCTGGGGATGCCAGGGCTGGTTCGTATAGACGAGCAGGCCGTCGTGGGGCAGCAGCCGCGACAGGCCCTCCAGCGAACGCTGGACCATCGCGTTGTCGGGAAAGAGTTCGTAGAGGCCCGACACCACGGCGATATCGGGCCCCGGGGAGACCGAGGCCAGGGATGCCGGATCGAAGGCATCGCCCTCTTCGAAGCGGACATTCGTCAGCCCGCGCTCGCGCGCAAGGCGGCGTCCCTCCTCGAGCGCGCCCGGGCTGCGATCCCGGAGCACGGCCTCGATCGGAACGTCCGGAGTGCGCCGGATCACGTCGAGCAGGTATCGCCCGGGGCCGGCGGCGATGTCCAGGATCCGGACCGGGGTGCTGCGGGGCGCGCTGCGGCAGATCGCCTCATCCAGGGCTTTCTCGAGGTTCAGCTTCCGCTGACGGATGCCTTTCCATCCGACGCTGTTGAGGTAGACCCGGTCGATGAGCCTGCCGACCGGCGTCAGGCCCCGGGGACGATTCTCGTAGACATAGTCCAGGGACTGGCCCGAGTCGAAGCCCGTGCGCCAGCCGAGCCGGATCCCCTCGCTCAGCCGGCCCACGGTCTTGAGCAGGAGTTTCGTGCAGGCGAAGCCGAGA
>DASQOM010000149.1:0-10239 GCA_035644495.1 Planctomycetota bacterium
CGTCAGCATCTTGAGCGCGTCGTTCAGGTCCGACGCGGTCTGCCCCGTCGTCCCCTTGAGGGATTCGATGATCGCCGCCGTGTTGTCCCGGCAGCCCATCTCGGCAAGCGCGTGGGCGGCCGTCGTGCGCACCTGGCGGTATTCCGAGGCCAGCACGGAGACGAGGACGGGGACGGTCTCGGGAGTGGGGATGCCGATCGTCCGCAGCGCGCGGACGGCGGCCAGGGTCTCGATGTCGCGGGTGGATCTCTGGAGGATGTCGACGAGGCCGGCCACGGAGGAGGCGGTCCGGATCGATCCCATGGCCTCGATGAGCCGCGCGCGGTATCGGAGGTTGAACGACGCCTGGGCCTGCTTCAGGATGGTCTGCAGCGCCTCCCGGGTGCGCATCGTGGCCAGGCCTTCGAGGACGTCCTCGACCATGCGGTCGAAGCCGAGCATGCGGTCGGAGAGGAGCTCTTCGGCCTTGATCTGGTCCCGGTACTTCCGCTGCTCGCGGTTGAAAGTGGTGATGTCGGTATTCGACTGGCTGGTCATCGCCTTGACATAGGCGTTGATCAGCGGGGGGACGGCTTCGTCGAGGCCTTTGATCGCCTTCTGGTCCTGGACGTCGATCGCCTCGAACTGCTTGACGCACTGCAGGAAGGCGCTGATGAGTTTGGTCGCGGTCTCGGCGGAATCCCAGGCGCCGACGTCTTTCGCGGCCGCGGAGACGCCCGTGGGATTTTTCGAGTCGATGGCTTTCTGGAGGGCGGCGGAGGCGCGGGTCCAGGACTCGGGTTTCGCCGCGGGCTCGGGCTCAGCCTCCAGCTCGCGCTTCGCGGTCTTCGGGGGCTGGAGGGCCGGCGGAGCATCCTGAGCCAGGGCCCCGAAGGAGCACAGGATCAGACTGACCAGAACCCGTCCCAACCCGCTCCTCATCTCCTAATACTACGCCGGCTGAGGCCTGAAATATCCACGGCGGAGGACCCATTGAACATGTATGGGTGACAGGATCCGTCCGGGACCGCGATTGCCTGTCCATGGGACAAGAGATCCACTATTGCGCCCGCTGCGGCGACCGGATCAGCGGGGAAGAATTCGACCGGGGACAGGCGTTTCGCGTGGAGAATCGCATCATCTGCTCGGGCTGCATCCGCAAAGAGCTGTCGGAGACGCGGTCGGCTCCCGGACGGGTCATGGTTCTTCGGGGATATCGGCGGCTCGGAGGCCGGCCGCACTGACCCGCCGGTCTTGCACCGCGCCGTCGAAAGAAGTAGGTATAGGGCGTGATCCCGCTCGTGCTGGTCCTGGCCGCCTGCGCCGCCCAGGCCGAGGATACGGTGCCCCGCCGGCATCCGAACCGCAGCGCCTACCAGGAAGCCGTCGACGCCTGCCGCGACGCCGAGAAGCTCGCGCCCGAGGCGGCGCTGGACAAACTGGCGCCGATCTTCGCCGACGGCATCGAGAAGGGCCGCTTCGCGCTGGTCGAGCAGCGCATCACGATCGAAGCCAAGTCCCAGGAATTCAATCCGCACGACTTCTACCCTTATCACCTCCGCGGCCGCGCGCGGCTCCAGGTCGCGCGCAAGTTCAAGGACGAGGAGGCGCGCCGGTATCTCCTCGACGCCGCCGGCGATCTCCAGGCGTCGCTGACTCGGACAAAGGCGCATCTCCACAATCTGTTGCCGGAAGGCCAGGGGGAACTGCGGGCGTCCCTGACCCGGGTGAGCGGCCGCAGCGCCGAGCTGCTGACGGAGACGCAGAGGGAGCTCTGGGAGAATGTCCGCGCGGCGCTGACCTATGACGGATGGAAGCCGGGCCAGGCGGCCCTCGCGGACAAATCGCTGACGCTGCTGGCGGGCACCGAGCTCTCGAAGGACGCGGTCGAGTGGACGGCGGGCGAAATCGGCCGCGTCGACGCCCGGCTTCGCGCGCTGCGGAAGGAGCCCGGCGACCCCGACAGCCGGCGCCCCGAAGCGCGTCGCGCCGCCGAATGGTGCGATACGGTGACGGCGGCGCTGCGGGGCATCCCCGCCTTCCAGTCGGCGCTCGGCGATGCCGGAAAGGCCGGCAGCCTGGCGGTGTCGATCCGCGACTCCCGGGGCACCTTCCGTCTGAAGATCGGCGTCAGTCCCTGGGCGACCGTCCGGCGTCTGGAGCGCGGGGGCGAGGAGATTCCGCTGACCGACCGGGACACGCCGCTCCTCATCCCCCAGGAGCTGGAGATCGACGATTACAGCCTCGAACTCGTCCATCCGAATGGGCGAAAGAACGCGCACATCTCCGCGAACTCCCTGCAGCCGGGACGGACGTACGTCCTGTGGGGAGACATGAACGGAGACAAGTTCGAGGTGTCGGAGCTACCGAAGTAGCAGCGCGAACACCGCCGCCACCTTCGGCCCGAACCTCGTCCGTTCATCCTCGGTCACCCCCAGGCGCCGGAGCGGGGCCGCGAATTCCTGGAGGCCCTGCGCGATCTGATCGGCCGTCGTCCCCTGGAATGAAGCGGCGAGCGCCCGCGCCGTGACGATCTTCACGAGGAGGGACTGTTGGGATTCCCGCGTCAGTTCTCCGATGCCGCCCAGGGCGCGCAGCCGGCGTTCCGCCTCGTCGAGCCGCTGCTCCGCGTTCGGCGCGTTGAGGATCCGGTCGAAGTCGACCGCCTTGAGGTAGGGCGGATCGACGGGGAAGTCCTGCACCGCTTTCCGGACGGCCGCGTCGTGCTCGTCCAGAAGCGGAGCATGACGCTTCCGGAAGGCTGCGGGGAGGCCGCTCAGCAGGAGCTCCCAGGGCTTTGCGATCGTCTCGGCGGCGGTCTGGCATTCCCGGACGATGTCGCGGGTGCCCCCGCGGGCCCGGTCGTTCTGCTTCCGCAGGTCGCGGAGCAGGGCGCGGTGGGCTCCCAGCTCCGCCGCCAGGAACCAGGGATTGTCGCCCGAATCGTCCAGGCCTGCGGACTCGGCGGCCGCCTGCAGGAGCGCTTCGGGTTTCGACTCATCGAGCATCGGGAGAAGCCTGCGAGTCCAGTCGTAGGCGGGGTGAGGAAGAAGGAGTTGTTCGGGGGCCGGGAGCTCCCGCCGGAGCGTTTCGAAGCGGAGCCCGGGCTCCGGCGCTTCGATCCGCTCGATCAGCAGTCCCGAGCAGAAGGCGGCGGTCGCTTTCTGGAGCTCCTCGCGGCAGGCCGCGTCGATCTCCTTCGCGTAGCCGTCCCTCTGCCCGGGGCTGAGGATGCCCGCGGCCTGGTCGACCCAGGCGCGCGCGTCCTTCCACCGGCGGGCGTCCTTCAGTTCCCGGAACCGGTTCACGAACGCGGGGATGGGCGAGGGTTTCTCGATCGCAGCCTGGCCCTGGGGAGTCGGGGAAGAAACGGGGTGCCGGCGCTGCAGGGCGACGACGCCGAGCATTCCGAGGATCGCGAGGCACAGGACGGCGAGCGCGACGACCGGGGCGCGGCTCCGGGGCTGGAGCGCCGGGGTCCCGCCGCCGACGAGCTTCTCCAGGTCGTCCGCCATCTCCCCCGCTGTCGCGTAGCGCTGGTTCTTCTTCCGGGCCATCGCCTTCTGGATCACGGCCTCCACGGGCTCGGGGATGTCCGGCTTGATCTCGCGGGGCCGGCGCGGGGCGCCCTGGAGGACCTTGACGAGGACGTCGACCGAGTCCTCGCCCTGGAACGGCTCCTGGCGCGTGAGGACGAAGTAGAGCGTCGCGCCGAGGGAGTAGATGTCGCTCTGCGGGCCGATGTCGCGGATGTTCCCCATGGCCTGCTCGGGCGGCATATAGGGGGGCGTTCCGAGGATCAGGCCGGAGATGGACACGGAGCTGCCGGCCTTGAGCGACTTGGCGAGCCCGAAGTCCATGACATAAGGCCAGTGCTCGCGCGTGAGCATGAGGTTCGACGGCTTGATGTCGCGGTGGATGACGCCGGAGCGATGGGCGTGGTCGAGCGCGCGCGCGATGCGGGCGAAGATGTCGAGCCACTTGAGGAGGGGCAGCTCGGCGATCCCGACGGACTGTCCCTCGATGAACTCCATGGAGAGATAGCGGACGGGTTCCTGTCCCGCATGCTTCGAGGGGACTTCGCCGGTGTCGAAGACGGCGGCGATGTTGGGGTGGCGGAGCCGGGCGGCGAGCTTGGCCTCGCGGGAGAAGCGCAGGCAATCGTCGGCATCCTGTCCGTTGAGGAATTTGACGGCGACCCAGCGCGTCAGCTTCCGGTCCCAGGACTTCCAGACGGTGCCCATGCCGCCCTTGCCGACCTGCTCGACGAGGATGTAGTCGTTGAGGAGGCGCGTTTCGTCGGCCGCGAAGGCGACGGCCTCCGGGGGCATCTCGTCCAGGGGGGACGCGTCCGGGGCGGCGCTCATGACGTCCTTGAAGAGCCCGGTGCAGCCCTCGTGCGTTCCGGAGACGGAGATGCCGCAGAAGGGGCAGATCCGGGTCGCGTCCGCCGCCGGAGGATCGGGAGCCATGGCGCAGAATTATAACAGCGCGTCCGGGAGGGAACAACGCCGGGGGCCCCGGTGAAAATGTTTCCTGAGAAGCGGGGGGCCTATTCTGTTGACACCCCGGCCGCGGGGTCCGTAGCATCCCTCGATCGTCCGCCGGGGATGTCGGGAGGGAAGAGGGTTTCGATGAGGCAGCTCGGCGCAGTGTTCCTGTTCCTCGCGGCCGCGGGATCCACGGTCGCCGCCCAGGACCAGCAGCTCGGGGCGCGCACCAAGGCGATGGGCGGGAGCTACACCGCCTTCCAGGACGATCCCCTGCTCGTCTGGCTCAACCCGGCCGGCATCGCCACGCAGCCCGACCAGCTGTCCGTCGCGTACCAGACCTACACCGCCTATCCGAAGAAGGAGTCGCGCGGCCCCGGCGGAACGACGGACTTCTCCGTCAGCGGCAAGACGATTCTGCCCAGTCCGGCCATCATCCCGTCGTATATCGGGTTCGTGGCCCAGGTCGGCGACTCGGACAATCCCTGGGCGATCGGGGCCGGTTTCGCGCGTCCCTACAACCTGGACTATTCGATGGACGAGATCCTGAGTCCGGGCCAGACCACGTTCGATCCGCGCTTCGAAGTTTCGGAGTCGCTGTATCGCTTCCGCGTCGCGGCGGCCCACGACTTCCGGATCCGGCCCACGGCGGAGGCCGGCTTCTTCACCCACGTGGCGGTGGGCGCGGGCCTCGACCTCGGCTACGAGGAGTGGCGCTTCAGCGCTCCGGCGGGCGACCCGCGCGGCGAGCGCCGCGGCTCGTCGATGGCCCCCGGCTTCGGCGGCGGTCTGCTGATCGGCCTCTATGAGGACCGAGAGGCTTTTTCGCTCCACTTCGGCGCGGCGTACCAGAGCGCGGTGAATTTCAACTTCGACGTCGACCCGACCCTGGAGCCCGCGTTTGACATGCCGCAGCAGGTGAACGTGGGTCTGACGCTGTATCTGCACCGGGGGATCCCGCTGCGGGTGACGTTCGACGTCCAGTGGATCGACTGGAGCGCGACGGCGGAGGACCCGCTGGTGTCGGATCAGCCGGGGTTCCGCGACTCGCTGAACTACTCGCTGGGCCTGGAGTACCGCATCGAGGTGAGCGAGAAGGTGCAGTTGTATCCACGACTCGGATACCGGCGTTTCGCGGCGCCATGGAAGGACAAGAACGACCTGCCGGCGACGGGCGCCTTCAAGCTGGTGCTGGACACGAAGCACGAGGAGTTCAACATCGTGACGTTCGGCGGGGGGATTTCGTGGACGACGAAGGAGAACAAGGTGCGCTCCTTCGACCTGGCCGCGGAAGTCGGCGGCGACTCCTGGAACGTGGCGGTGGGGTACACCCATGAGTTCTAAGCTCCGGGTCCTGCTGGCGCTCGCGGTGGCCGCCGTCCTGCCCGCCTGCGGCAACATCAACGACGGCCACCCCGCGGTGCCGTTTACATTCCGGGCGTCCGTGAGCACGACGGGCGCCCAGGCCAACCAGGCTTCCAGCGAAGTGTGTGTTTCGGGAAACGGGCAGTTCGTCGTGTTCACCTCCATGGCCACCACCTTGGCCCAAGCGGGGCCGGCCAATGTATCCCAGGTCTTCCGGCGAAATCTTCAGAGCGGTGTGACCGAGATGGTTTCCGTCGATCCGGTGCAGCTTCCCGGCGACGATTCCAGCAGTCATGCGGCGATTTCGTATGATGGACGTTTCGTCGCATTCGAATCGTTTGCCACGAATCTCCTCAGCGCGCCGCAGTTCGTTCCTCATGTCTACCTTCGCGACATGAACGCCGTTCCCGCGACCGCGACGACGCTGGTATCTCAGGATTCGCTCGGCAACCCCGGAGACGACGTCAGTTTCGCCGCATCCATTTCGATGGATGGACGATATGTCGCTTTCGCTTCCTTGGCGACAAACTTCGGCGACACTCACACAAGCGGAGTACCAAAGATCTATCGTCGCGACATGGTTCTGGGGGATGTCATACCAATTTCGGTCACTGCGGTCGGCGGCGATCCGACGCTCGGCGCCACTTCCTACGGGAGCGTCAATCCCTCGATATCGGATGACGGTTCCGTGATCGCCTATGTGTCGGAGTGCGCGGACATCGTCGCTGGTGATACCAACGGAAAGTTGGACGTCTTCGTCGCAACGGTCGGCGGGGGCGGCGCCATCACGACCGTTCTGGCCTCCGCCGCGGTGGGCGGTGGCCCGTCCAATGGTCATAGTGGCGACCCGCAAAAGTTCCTGTTCGACAGTCCGAAAATCTCCGGAAACGGCTTGTTCGTGGCGTTCACGTCGGCGGCGACCAACCTGGTCACCGGGGATTCGAACACCGGCAATTTTGACGTCTTCCTATATTCTGTTGCCGACGGGTCGCTCCAACTCGTCGATGTGAACACTCAGGGGGTTCAGGCCGAAGCCTCTCGTGATAGTTCGAATCCGTCGATTTCTTCGGATGGCCGATTCGTGGCGTTCCAGTCGGTCGCCTCGAACCTCGTTGATTCGGATACCAACGCGACTACAGACATCTTCTTGCGCGATATCCTGCTCGGAATCACGATCCGCGTCTCGGTCGACACGGCAGGAAATCAGGCCGGGATCGGCCAGCCTTCAGTCGTTCCGTCCCTGTCCGCGCAAGCGACCGCAGTCGCGTTCGCCACCGACGCCAATTTCGAGAAGTCGGATTCGAATGGCCTGCGGGACGTCTACGTCCGGTCCCCGCTCCATTAGTCGCCAGACTAGATCGTCGGGGGAGTCACGTCGACGCTGGTGACGGTCGCCGTCGGAGTTAGGGCGCGGATATCATAATCCGTCGTGCCGTTCGCGGGGACGCAGACGCACAAGTCGAGATGCCAAGTCTCGCCGGTGCCGAGGGCGTCGAGCGAGTTGACGTCGATCGCGAGCATCCGCCACAGACCCATGTCCCCTACTCGCCAGATGACCTGTCGTCCGGAAAAGAGACCAAGCGGCATCTCGATGTCGCCTCCGGAGGGCGCGCTGATCGCGACGCTGCTGAACTGCTGACTTCCGTCGGTGAGGTCCCGGGTCAGGAGGCACGACATTGAATTTGCCCCCGAGGCCGCGGCGCGTTTGAACTTCGCCTGGAAGGAAGCTTTACCCCCGGCGCAGGACAGCACGAGGTTGGCCACGACCCGATGGGCGCCGGCGATCGTGAATCCTCCCGGAACGGGCGTCAATGTGGACATAGATCTCTCCCCGGTCATAGACATGGACATGATTTTGACGGCTTTGGGCATCTTCGGCTTTCGGTCGAATTTGCTGGAGTGTGACTTGGACGGACGCTGCTTCATTCGCTACCCCCGGTCCCTTGTGAGTGGAATGCTAGCCGCGGGCGGAAAGGGTTGTCAACAATCTGCTGAAAGGGGGAGTTCTAGAGTGAACGAACCCTAGAGGTACTGCATCAGGGCGGCGATCTCGGACTTCACGTCGCCGCCGCTGTACTCGCGGATCAGGCTCTCGAGCTCGCGGCGCAAGCGCTGCTTGGCCCGGTGGATGAAATTGGTGACGTCGGTCTCCGGGCGCCCCAGCTTCTCGGAGATCTCCCGGTAGGATTTGCCCTGGATCTGCAGCTTCAGCGGGACCAGGTGCGGCTCGTCCTTCATCCGATCCATCGCCTGCGACACGAGATTGCCCACCCAGAGGCGGTCGAACTCGCCCTCGGCCGGCGGATCCGCGGGCAGGTCGATGTCCTGCAGCGGCACCTGGCGGCGGCGGTCCCGCCGCTGCGCCAGCTCCTGCCGCTGGTGGGAGGCGATCACCCGGCGGGTCACTGCCAGGAGCAGCGAGCGGAAGCGTCCCTTCTCGGGGTCCACCTTCTCGAGAAAGGTGTCCGAGCAGATGCGGAGGAAGACCTCCTGGGTCAAGTCCTCCGCGTCCTCGTGGCTCCCCACCCGGCGCTGGATGAACTCGTGGACCGGCTGGCGGTAGCGGAGCACGACCTGCTCCTTCACCCGCTCAGGATCGTGCTTGATGGAAAGGATGAGCGTCCAGACCGACGAAGGAAAGTTCATCCGTCGCGTGAAGGACGGTCCCAGAGCCTGGAAGCCGCCACGTTCTCCTCCCGATCGCTTGGCGACCGCCGCCAGGGCGGCCGCACCCCTCGCATCCTTATAACCTGCGAAGGCGGTCCGCTGCAAGCGGCGGGAGGGGTCGATCACGAGAGGGCTTTCAGGGCGGGGGACGCGCCGAGCATCAGGTCGATGCGGTCCAGGAGCTCCTGGAGCCCGAAGGGACGGACGATGAACTCGTCGAGGCGGGACCGGGTCTGCCCGTCGCTGCCGGCGGCGGGAAGCCTGTAGGACATGGAGCACATCATCAGGACCGGAAGATCCCGCAGTTCGGGGTCGCGCCGGATCATGGCGCGGATCTCGAAACCCGAGAGGAAGGGGAGGATCGCCTCCATGAGCAGCAACTCCGGTCGGTCGGCGCGGAGGCGCTTCAGCAGCTCGCGGCCGCTGTTGTACTCGAAGACGATGTAGCCCTGCATGCGGAGGATCGATGCCAGCAGATCCCGCATCCGGGTCGACTCGTCCACCAGAAGTATCGTGCGATCGGTCATCTCTTCCTCCACGCTCCGGATTCGCGGGGATCCGGACCCCCTTTCAGAAAAAAGGAACCCCCTTTCCGGGGGCTTGACATCTTATAAGTAGTTACTTATGTATCAGACATGAACCAGCGGGAGACCCGGGTGTTCCGGGCGCTCGGCGATCCGACCCGGCGCGCGCTGTTCGAGCGTCTCACCGTGGGCGAGGCCGCCGTCGGGGAGCTGACCGGACGGTTCCGCGTCTCCCAGCCCGCGATCTCGCAGCACCTCGCCGTGCTGCGGGGGGCGGGCCTGGTCGAGCAGCGGCGCGACGGACGCCGCGTGCTCTACCGGGTCTCGCGCGCGGGATTGCAGCCGCTTGCGGGATGGATCGGCCGATACCAGGCGTTCTGGCTGGACCGGCTCGGGCGGATGAAGCAGATCCTCGAGGAGATGGAGCCATGAGCACGAACCGGGAGTTCACGATCGACTATGACCTGCCGCAGCCGCAGGCGAGAGTCTGGCGGGTGCTGACCGAACCGGCCCTGCTGGGGCGCTGGCTGATGGAGAACGACATCCGCGCCGAGGTGGGCCACCGGTTCACGTTCCGCGCGACGCCGACGCCCTGGTGGGACGGCATCGTGCGCTGCGAGGTGCTCGAGGTCGCCCAGGAGCGCCGCCTCCGCTACACCTGGAAGGGGGGGGGCGCTCGATACGGTCGTGACGTGGACGCTGACGCCGTCGGCCTCCGGCGGCACGACGCTGCGCCTGCTGCACGAAGGGTTCGGCGACAAGGACGCCTTCGCCTACAAGGGCATGAGCGAGGGCTGGAGCGGAAAGATCCGCGAGCGGCTCTCGGCGCTGCTCGCGACCGCGGACTTTTGAGGAGGGCAGCCATGCAGGGAAAGATCATCTGGGTCGGCCGTGTCCTGTCGGGCCTGGTCGCGCTGATGCTCCTGTTCAGCGCCGCCATGAAGCTGAAGGGAGGCCCGGAACTGGCCCAGGGAATGGCCAAGATGGGACTGCGGGAGTCGATGGCCGTCCCGCTCGGACTCCTGGAGCTGGGCGTCGTGGTGGTCTACCTGATCCCTCAGACCTCGGTGCTCGGAGCGATCCTCGTCGCCGGCTATATGGGCGGCGCGATGCTGACGCACTGGAGGGTGGGCGAGATGTTCCTGATCCAGTTCGCGATCGGCGTCGTGGCCTGGCTGGGCCTCTGGCTCCGCGAGCCGAGGCTGCGCAGCCTG
>DASQOM010000150.1:0-14130 GCA_035644495.1 Planctomycetota bacterium
GAAACTGATCGCCACCCTGAAGGGGCACGGCGGCGACGTCAACGGCATCGGCTTTTCGCCGGACGGCAAGACGCTGTATTCGGGCGACCTCTACAAGATTGTGAAAGTCTGGGACGTGGCCACGCAGAAGAACACCAAGTCCGCCGAGCTGCCGGGGGGCGTCTATAATCTCCTCGTCGCGCCCGACGGGAAGAAGGTCTTCGTCGGCAGCCGCGAGCCCTGGGTCTACCTCTGGAACCCCGCCTCGCCGGCGGAAGAGGAAGCCCCCAAGCTCCGCTCGGAAAACGAGATCGCCGGTCTGGCGGTCACGTTGGACGGGAAGACGCTCGTGCAGACGGACGGCGCCGGCGCCGTCTACCTCTGGAAGCTCGAAACCGGCGACCTGATCAAGCAGCAGAAGCACGGCAGCATTTCGACAGCCGTCGCCCTCTCGCCCGACGGGAAGGTCTTCGTCACCGGGGGCGGCGACGGCTCCGTCAAGCAATGGGACGCGGCCAGCGGCGAAGCGATCGGGAAGTTCTCCTGTCCGGACCTCGACGTGCGTTCGCTGGCGTACCGGAAAGACGGGAAGGCCCTCTATGTCGGGCTGGCCGACGGGCACCTGAAGGTGGTCGATCCCGCGACGGGAGCGGTGCAGAAGGACGTGGCCGCGCATGAGGGGCCGCTGTCGCACATCGCGGTGTCGCCCGACGGGAAGAAGATCGCGACCTGCAGCCTCGACTTCTCGATCAAGCTCTGGCCCGCGCCGTAGCGCCGGCCTACTTCCCGCCCTTCAGCTCCTCGAGACCGGTCTTCGCGCTCCGGTACTCGAAGTACGCCTTCTGGCCGGTGGCGAGGCACTTCTCGTAGAGGGCCGTCGCGGCGTCCTTGTCCCCCGCGATCGCCCGCAGCTCTCCGGCGTAGAAACAGGCCTCGCAGCGTTTCGCGGCGACGCCCGAGGCGGCGTTCAGGAAGCCCTTCTCGTCCAGCTCGCCGGCCAGGAACGCCAGGATCCGGCTCTGCCAGTCCTTCCCGCGGGCGGCCGACCGCTTCGTCCGGTATTCCGCCAGCGCCGTTTGCCCCTCCTCCTTGTTGCCCTGTCGGCAGCGCAGCAGGTACAGGCGCATCTGCGCGTAGTCCGACGTATCCGCCTCGAAGCCGCGGGAGAGACGGAAGTCCTCCGCCGCTTCAGCCCACTGACGCCGGTCGTAGCGCAGACAGGCGCGGTGGTAATGCGACCAGCCGTTCTTGGGGTTGAGCGCGACCGCCTTGTCCGCGTCGGCGAGGGCCGCCTCGAAATTCCCCTTCGCGCTCAGCAGGCTGCTGCGGGTGCTGTAAGAGTAGGGAAACTTCGGATCCGCCTCGATGGCGCGGTCGCAGTCGGCCAGCGCGGCGTCCAGCCTGCCCCGGCCGAACGACGCGACCGCGCGCGCACAGTAGGCGTAGGCGAACTTCGGCTCGAGCTCGATCGCCTTGCCGGCCTCCTCGAAGGCAGCGTCGAAGTCCACGTCGTTGACTCTCGTCCAGGCCATGCTGACGTAGGCCTTGGAGAAACGGGGGTTGATCTCGAGCGACGCCTTGAAGTCGTCGAGGGCGTCGTCATACTCGTGCAGCAACATCCGGGCCCAGCCGCGGTTGATATACGTCATGATGGCGCGGGGATCGAGCTCGAGGGAGCGCGAGCAATCCTTCACCGCCTCGTCGAATTCGCCGCGGAGGAGGCGGATCCAGCCGCGCGCATTCCAGGCATACGCGGACTTGGGGTTGATCTCGACGGCCTTCGTGCAGTCGGCGAGGCCGCCGTCGGGGTCTCCCAGGTTGGTGCGGGCCCAGCCGCGGTTCGCATAGGCCTCGATCTGGCTGGGATACATTTCCAGCGCGCGCGTGCAGTCCTCGAGGGCGCCCTCGTTGTCGCCCTTGGTCACCTTCGCCCACCCGCGGTTGACCATCGCGATCACGTTCGTGGGCTCCAGCTCCAGCGCCTTCGTGAAGTCGGCGATGGCGCCGTCGAACTCCGCCTTGGCGACGCGGGCATAGCCGCGGTTGTTGTAGGCGTAGACGAGCCGCGCGTCGAGCTCGAGGGCCTTGGTGCAGTCGACGATCGCGCCGTCGTAGTCCATCGTCATGAGCCGGGAGTAGCTGCGGGTGGTGTAGGGGAGGGTGAGCTTCGGGTTGAGCTCCATCGCCCGGGCGCAATCCTTCAGGACGTTCGGATGGTCGTTCTTCCCGGCGGAGGCCAGTCCGCGGTGGGCGAAGGCCTCCGCGCAGACGGCATCGAGCTTGAGCGCGGCGTTGCAGTCGTCGATGGCCAGGGGATAATGGCCCGTCATGCAGAAGCAGTAGGCGCGGCCGGTTAGGCCGTCGACATGTTTGGCGTCGAGCTCCAGCCCGTGGGTGTAGTCCTGGATCGCGCCGTGAAAATCAAAGCGGCCCTGCTTGGTGCGGGCGCGGCCCCAGTAGGCGTCGACCAGGGCGGGGTCGATCTCCAGCGCCTGGGCATAGTCCGCGAACGCGGCCAGGACGTTTCCCCGGGCGCCGAGGGCGTCGCCGCGGATGCGGTAGGCCGCCGCATCGTTGGGACGCAGCTCGATCGCTTTCGTGAAATCGGCGTAGGCCGGGTCGAAATCGCCTTTGGCCTGCAGCAGGGCACCGCGCGTGAGAAGGGCCTCGGCCGATTTCGGATGAGCTTCGACGGCGCGGTTGAATTCCTGGAGCGCGCCGTCCAGGTCGCCTTTCTTCTGCTTCTCGCGCCCCGCGGCCAGGGCCTGGGCGGCGGCATCGGAGGCCAGGGATTCACGGATCTCCTTGAGGAGCGACTTGCAGGATTCCGATAGCTCGGGATCCGAGGAGCGGACGCCCTTCTCCAGCGCGGGAAGGGCGATTTTTCCGAGTTTCTTCATCTGCTCTCGCGCCTTCGCCCGGGTCTCGATGGCCGGCGACGAGAGATCTTCGAAGATCTGGTCTGCGGTGCGATCCTGAGCCTGCAGAAGGGTCAGCAGGAAGAGCACGATCATCTGCGGGATCCTCGGCTTTCATCATTCTAGCCCATTCCGGCTCCGGGGAGTAACCTTCCCGTCGGCCGGCACTCCAAGGGGAAGACGAGGAGGACCGCATGGACACCGACCTGGAACTCAAGATCCGGGAGGAGCTGATCGGAGAAGCGCGACGTCTCCGCGGGGGAATCCGGGCGCATCGGGACAGCACGGTCCCGGCCTCTGCCGGCATCATCCCCAGCTCTGGGGTCTGCTTCCCGAGCGGAGCGATCCGGTGCCGGCCGTGCCGGAGTGGCCCCAGTTCCTGCAGGACTGCGTGAAGTACCGCCCGTCGCTGGACGGGCAGGGGGAGGAACCTGCCGCGCACCGACGAACCGTTCCGGGCGTAAGGGCCGCGGGGCCGGAGGTACAATCGCATCCAGATGACGTCCCCTGCCCGCAGCCGTCGAGCCTGGAAGGTCTTGGTCGCCATCGTCGTCGTTCTCCTGCTCACTCCCGCCATCGTCTATGTCTGGATTCAGCGCGTCGCCGACCGTCGCTGGGCCGCGGCAGAGCGGCGCATCCATGAACTCGTGGCAGCCTGGCCCGCGGAGGTCCCGCGACCGCCGACGGCGACGTCGTCGGAAACGGCGAAGGACATCCAGTCCCTTTTCGTGGCGGCGATCCGGGAAGCCTCGTCTCGGAGAGACGACAATCTATATTCGGTGGCGACGGTCAATGTCGTGGCCCGGCCTTCCCCCTGCGACCGCGTGGTGGAGGATGCCGCGGAGATCCTGGACCGGGTGCATCGCGGAGCCCGGAAGAGCAGGGAAGCGCCGGCGGAGTTCCCCCCGAGCTGGAGGGGCGACTGGGACCGGGAGGCGCTGACGTATGTCATGAACTCCTGCATCCTTCTCTCGCGGCGTTGCCGGAAATCGGGGAAGCCGAGCGATGCGGTGGCGGCCCTGTTCGATTTCCTGCCCCTGGCGCGGTTCTGGGCCCAGTCCGGCAGCGGCATCTGCCGGTTCCAGGCGACGGACACACTGGGGGTGCTCCTGGACGAGCTCCGGGATCTCCTGTCCTCGGAGGAGCTTCCCGCCGAAGAGCTCCGGCGCCTGGAAGCGGAGCTGGAAACGGCCGAAGGCTGGCAGCGCCTTCCGTTTGGCGACATCGAGGCGCGTCTCGCCCGCTGGTCGGAGTGGCTGCTGACGATGGATCCGGAATCGCAGGGAATCCTGAAGGGAGCGCCCTACCGGTGGAGATTCCTTCTGTCGGAGCGCCAGATGAAGGCCGAGGCGTTCGAACATGAGGAGCGCTGCGCCCGGCTGTTCCGCAGCTGCGAGGGGAAGCCGTACCTCGATCTCAAGCGCTGCCGCGAGGACTCCTACGAAGACATCGAGAGGTCCCGGAATCCCCTCGTCATGAACTGGTCGCTCTTCGGGCATGATGAGGACTGGTCGGTATGGCGCCGCCTGGCGGAACTGCGCTTGTTACGGTCGGCCGCCCGATACCGGGCCTCGGGCGAATTCCTGGGGCTCGCGGATCCCTTCGGGACCCTCCTGCAGCATTCCCCGCAAGGCGTCCGGATGAAGTTTTGGAGCCTCGGCATCAATGGGATGAACGACGGGGGCCAGGTCGGCCCCAAGGGCACCTGGCGGGACATGACCTTGACGTTCTTCGAGCAGAAGGTGGACCTGGTTCTCGACGTCGCACTTCGGATTCCTTGACGGACAGGCGCGCGCACGGCATGGTGACGGGATGAGCCGGTCGACCAAGGATGAGCAGGGCCGCGACTTCGCCAAGGCCACGGGCCTGCGCTATGTCTCGGACCGCTCGCCGGGCTTCCAGCGCCGCGGGAAGACGACCAAGACCTTCTCCTACGCGGATGCGTCCGGCCGCCCCGTGACCGACGCGGCCACGCTGAAGCGGATCCGCTCGCTCGGGATTCCGCCGGCGTGGACGCAGGTGTGGATCTGTCCGTCCGCCGGCGGCCATATCCAGGCCACGGGCATCGATTTCAAGGGGCGGAAGCAGTACCGCTACCACCGGGACTGGCGCAGCGCGCGGGACGAGACGAAGTTCCACCGCACGATTGCCTTCGGCAAGGCGCTGCCGATGATCCGGAAGAAGACGTCGGCGCATCTCCGCCTCAAGGGGCTTCCGCGCGAGAAGGTGCTCGCGCTGATCGTGCAGCTGCTCGAGAAGACGCTGATCCGCGTGGGCAACGCGGAATACGCGCGCGACAACCACTCGTACGGGCTGACAACGATGCTCGACGAGCACGTGACCTTTCACGGGGGCGTGGTGCGCTTCGAATTCCGCGGCAAGTCGGGCGTGGATCACAGCATCGAGCTCCACGACGCGAAGCTGGCGAAGGTCGTGAAGTCCTGCCAGGACCTCCCGCAGCAGGAGCTGTTCGCGTACCTCGACGCGAACGGCCGCGAGGTCGACGTCAAATCGGACGACGTCAACGACTACCTGCGGCAGATCACCGGGCAGGAGTTCACCGCGAAGGATTTCCGGACCTGGAACGCGACGGTGCTCGCGGCGAAGGCGCTGCAGGAGATCCGCAGCTTCGACACGCAGGCGCAGGCGAAGAAGAACGTGATCCGGGCCGTCGAGGAAGTGGCCAAGCGGCTCGGCAACACGCGGACGGTATGCCGGAAGAGCTATATCCATCCCGCGGTGATCGAGGCCTACCTGGACGGCTCGCTGCTGGACACCCTGGCGCAGCGGGCGAAGAGCGAGATGAAGAATCTCGCGTCGATGACGCCGGAAGAGGGGGCGGTGCTGGCGTTCCTCCAGGAGTGGCTGCGCCGGGAGGCCGCCGGCCGCCGGAAAACGACGAAATCCTAGCGGCTTCCCGTCGCGACTTCGCGACGGGGAGGATAGGGCTTCGGCTCCATCGACGATCCCGGATACGGGAACTTGTACTCCAGGTCCTGACGCACCTGGCCCCCCCAGTTCGAATCGCTCCCGCGAAGTTCCGTCGGATAGGTGATCCCCTCGCGATAGACCGGCGAGACGATGCCGTCCATGTAAGGGCAGCCCGGACGGTGCTTCGTGTAGAGGTAGGAGTGACCGCCCCCCGCGCCCGTCACCGCGCGGAGCCATACCTTGCAGGGGACCCACGACTTCGGCGAGCTGCCTCCCACCGGATGACGGACTCCCGGAAGACCCAGCTGAGCGCGGACGATATCGCAGTCCGGACCATCGGCGGCCGCCGCCGGGCGCGGCGCCGCGCGCGTGGTTTCCGGCTGAGGAGCCTCGGGGGTCGTCGCGTCGGCGGCGGCGGGCTCCGGCGCGGGGGACGAGACGGACCAGAGGATCGGGACGCCCTCGTAGGCGTCGCCGCCGATCTTCCGGTCGGCCGCCTGTTTCGCCTTGTAGCCGCGGACGATGATCATGAGTCGGAACTCGACGCCCGAGCCGCCATAGTTGACGCTGCTGACGCCTTCGACGTCGGCAAGCAGGTCGGCGCAATGGTTCCGGGCCTGAAGGGCGCGTTGCCGGGCCTGCGCGTCCGCGTCGTCGTCTCCGCGGGCGAGGCCGGAGCCCGCCGCCAGGATCGCCAGCGCGGCCGTCAGGATCAGGCTTCTCATGAATCGCCCCCGCAAAACACCTGACTCCCCTATCAGAGGGGCGGCGGGACTCTTTGACGGAAACCGAAAGATCGCATTCGTGAGACGGAAGGGGATCGAGCCTATAGACTAGGGGAGGTGGGAGGAAGGGGAGCGGGGAAAGCCTCTCTTCATTTTCACGTTCCCCCGGCTGGATGGCCGTGGCGGAACGACCGGGACCAGGGCAGGGGGTGGCCCGAGCATGCAGGAATTCTGGGCGGCATTCCGCAACCCCTTGGTGCTGCTCGGATTTCTGGGCCAGTCCGCTCTCCTCGGACGATTCGCGATCCAGTGGATCGCCTCCGAGCGGGAGGGGCGCAGCGTCATCCCCGTCATCTTCTGGCATCTCAGCATCGTCGCGGCGATCCTGCTCGCGATCTATGCCTGGTTTCGCAAGGATCCCGTCTTCCTGATCGGGCAGGGGGCGGCGCTGGCGATCTACGTCCGGAACCTGTTCCTGACGTATCGCAAGCCCGGACCCGCGAAGCCATGAAGCTGATCATCCAGATCCCCTGCTTCAACGAGGAGGAGACCCTCGGGGAGACGCTCTCGGATCTACCGAAGCAGGTCCCGGGAGTCGACTGCATCGAGATCCTGATCATCGACGACGGAAGCAGCGACAAGACGCTCGAGGTCGCGCGAAAGGCCGGCGTCCATCACATTGTCCGTCATACGACGAACCGGGGTCTGGCCGCGGCGTTCCAGACCGGGGTCGATGCCTGCCTGGAGCGGGGCGCGGACGTCATCCTGAACACGGACGGGGATCACCAGTACCCGGGATCCTTCATCCCTCAGCTTCTGGAGCCCCTGCTGTCGGGGAAGGCCGATATGGTCATCGCCGACCGGCAGATGAGCCGCCGCACGGACCGGACCCTGGGTCACCGGTTGCTTCAGAGCCTGGGCAGCGCTGTGGTCCGACGGATCTCCGGGACGAAGGTTCCGGACGCCCCCAGCGGGTTCCGGGCGATGTCGCGGGAGGCGGCGCTGCGCCTGGACATCATGACCGGCTACACCTACACGCTGGAGGCGATCGTCCAGTCGGGCGAGAAGGGCCTGAGACTGGCCTTCGTCCCGATCGAGACGAATCCCACCCGGCGCGAATCCCGGCTGAAGCGCACCGAAGGCCACTATGTGCTCCGGTCCGCGGCGACCCTGTTGAGGCTGTACGCGACGTACCGGCCTCTGCGGACGTTCCTGCTCCTGGGTCTCCCGTTCCTGCTCGCGGGCTCGACGCTCTGGATCCGCTACCTGGTCCTGATGATCCAGGAGGGAGGCTTGCGGGGCACCCACCTGCAGTCGGTCATCGTGGGCGCAGCGTCCATCCTGATCGCCTTCGTGCTCGGATCGCTGGGGATCTTGGGCGATCTCATCGCGAGAAACCGCGTGCTCTCCGAGCGGCTCCTCTACCTGTCGAAGCAGTCCCGCTTTCCCCGCGTCGTCGTGGTCCCCGTTCCGGCGCCGCAACGGGAAAAAGTCCCGGCGGACTCGTGAAGGGAATCGCTCCACCAACGTGACGGGCTTGTTTGGGGAGGCTTCGCGGAGGACCGGGGATTCAAAAATGGATCGGAGCGGCCGGATTCCGGGTCGGATTCGTTGACGGACGCGTTTTCCCGATGCTAGATTCACGGCGGTCAAGTTCTGGGCCGTCGACCAGCAGACAGGGGGACCACGATGCCCTTCACCGCGTACCTTAAGGCGGAACCGATCCTCGGGTGGCCCTTGGCGGCCACGGGCACGATCAGCGCTCAGTCCCTGGGGTGGCAGGACGCCGTCCCGGTCGTTGCCTTCACGCATGAAGTCGTCTCGCCGGTGGACTTCCAGACGGGCCTGCCGCGGGAAAAGCTCCTGGGCGACAAGAAGACGATCCACAAACCCTTCGTCATCACGAAGAAAGTCGACTTCACTACGCCTTTCTTCCACAAGGTGTACATGAGCAACGATGCGCTCACGTCCTGGGTGCTCAAGCTCATCCATCAGCCGTTGAGCGGCCCGGAGGCGGTCTACTTTTCGGTCACGCTGACCAATGCCCGGGTGGTCTCCATCCAGACCACCAAGCCCAGCCTGGTGCTTCCCACCGAGGCACAGGCCCACGAACTTGAGGAGATCGCGTTCTCCTACGATCAAATCCGATGGGAGGCGCCCGAGAATGTGCCCCTGGGGATGGACTTCGGCAAGGCTCCGCATTCTTTCTTCGAGGATAAAGGGAACTTCGAGCCCGATATCGTGGTGGACCTGATGACCAAGCTCGCCAAGAAGGTGCCGGAAACGCTCGCGGATATCATCAAGCTCCAGGTCCAGGAGCAGTTGCTCAAGGCGGGCATCCAACCCCCGAAGAAGACCAAATAGTTGTCGCCACTTTATTGAGGAGGCCGCAGCCATGGCCCATCTGGCGTATCTAAAACTTGGAAACCTCAAAGGCGCCGCTATCATCAAGGCGGCCGACCGCCTGGAACACATTCCCGTTCTGTCCTTCACCCACAAGGTGGCGTCCCAGACGGACGTCCTGGGGCAGCTTCAGGTCGCGGACCGGCGCCACAACCCCGCGGTCTTCACGAAGCACATCGACTATTCCACTCCGAATCTGCGGGAGGCCCATGGCAATCGCGTCGTCTTCCCGACAGCGCAGTTGAATTTCTTCCACATGCCCAAGAGCGGCCCTGAAAAGAACTACCTCTCGATGAAGTTCACGGACGTCAGCATCATGGGGATCAAGATGGTCATGCCGTCGACGCTGGACCCCGCCGCGTCTGCGGCGCACGAATACGAGGAAGTGACGTTCATCTACAAATCCATCGAGTGGAGCCACACGCCGGCGACCGGAGGCACCCTGGAGGCCGGGCTGTATATGGCGAGATCCATCGAGGACAAGAAGCCCGTCTTCGCCCAATACTGGTACGACGAGGCTATGAGGGCGTCCATGTCCAAGGTCACAGACATGTACATGGACATGGCCAAGGCACAGGTGACCAACGCGGTGGAGCGGCTCAAACATCCGGATCCCGAGCCCCAGAAATAGGACCCGTAACCTGGATTGCGGGAGTCCTCGGATTCCCTCCCTCCTCCGAGCGTGTGCCGTCTACGAGGAGAAGCTGCTGAAGAAAACGCCGCGCTGAGGCCGTATGGATTCCGCCGATCTCCCTCCCCTCTCCGAAATCGGCCCGGACCTGCTGCGGGTCCCCTGGCCTCGGCGCCTTTTCTCGCTGCTCCTCCCCTTCGTCTGCATCGCGGGATACGGCGTCTTCGCCTTCCAGGGTTGGTGGGCGCCGGCGGTTCTCTGCCTGATCGCCCTCAGCTTCGTGACCTACGGTTCGAGCTCGCACGATCTTGTTCACCGCACGCTGGGGCTGCCCCACCTCCTCAATGAAGGGTTGCTGACGCTGATCGAAGGGACGGCGTTTCGATCCGGGCACGCGTACCGGCAGGCGCATCTGCACCATCACGCCCGATTCCCGCACGACGACGACATCGAAGGCCGGGCGGCGGGGATGTCCTTCCCGCGGTCGCTCCTGGAAGGGGTGATCTTTCAGGGACGCATCATCGTCTGGGCCGTGACGCGGCCGAATCGCGACCGGGTGCTGGTGATCCTCGAGACGGCGGGCGTGGTGGCCCTGCTCGGACTCTGCCTGGCGACGATCCCGATCACTCCCGTGCCGGCGGTGTATGCGGTGTTGATGATTGCGGGAAGCTGGATCATTCCGTTGATCACGTCCTATGTGCCGCACAACCCGGCCGCCGGGACCGACCTGACCCGGACCAGGCTGTTCCGAGGCAGGCTCTTTTCCATCCTCGCGCTGGAGCATCTCTATCACCTGGAGCATCATCTATACCCGATGGTGCCCCATCATCATTGGCCCGCGCTGGCGCGACGGCTGGACCCGCATTTCCAAAGGGCCGGGATCAAGCCGGTCGTCCTTTGGTTCTGAGCCGGCCGTTCGGGAGGCATTCCTTCCTTGTCTCCATCGGGATCGCTCCGTACGATGGCCTCGTTCCATGCCGAAAGGCGGCGCGCCTCCGCTGAGGGATCTGGCGGGCCCCGCCTTCTGCGGGCTGGTGCTGCTCTCGACAACCCTAGCCGCTCTCGTCGTTTCCATCCGGCACGCCCCGGCTCTTCCGCTCCTGGACGAATGGGCTCATGTCGCGGCGCTTACCGACCGGGGCCGCGTGCCGCTCGACTGGGTCCTGGTCCAGCACAACGAGAACCGGATGCCGCTGCCGAAGCTGATCTGGCTCGCAGAGACCCGGCTGTCGTCCTGGGATTCGCGCATCGGAGCGGCCGTGAACGTGCTGATCCTCGCCGCCGCGGCCCTCGCGGTGCTGCTGGCGCTGAATCGGGTCCGCGGGCGCCTTTCCTGGACCGATGCGGCCGTCCCTCTCCTGTTCCTCCACTGGGGTCATTGGGATAACCTGACGTGGCCGTTCCAGATCGTCTTCGACCTGCATTACCTGCTCGTGTGCCTTCTGATTTCGTTTCTAGTCCGGCTGGGCCGGACCCCGGCCCGGGAGCTGGCGATTCCGTTCGGACTCTGTCTGGTCGCGATGCCGCTGTGCAGTCCGGCGACGTTCCCGTATCTCGGCCTGCTGGCACCGTGGTGGTGCCGGATCCTCTGGCGGGAACGCGCCGGCTCGAATTTCTGGAGGCTCTTCGCCCTCCCGGCTGCGGCGCTGATCCTGGCCGGCCTCGTGCTCGGAACCTACCAGAAGCCTCCGGTCCATCCGTCCAGCCCCGGACTGCAGGCAACTTTGGGCGTCTCCCTCCAGTGTCTCTCCGCCTGCCTGGGCTCTCCGGGGATCCCCGTGGGGACCGTTTCGGGGGTTATGAGCGTTGCTGCGCTGCTGGCCTGCGCCGCCCTGCTGGTCCTGGGTTGGCGACGGTCGTCCACGTCAACGTCGCCCCAGGCGGGGCTGCTGCTGGTGCTGATCGCGACGGCCGCTCTCGTCTATATCATCGGAGAATCCCGCGCCGGATACGGACGCGACGCCTCTTTCCGCTGGCGCTACGTGCTGCTGGCAACACCGCTGCCGCTGCTCCTCTATCTGGGCGCCGATTCCGTCGACCGGGCCTCCATGCTGCGGGCGGCGATGGCGGTCGCGATGGGCGTTGTCTACGTGGCCAACCTTTTCGGATCTCAACCCGCGCGGGAGGCCCGGACGCTGGCCAATGAGGCCGCGCTGCGGGACGTCGGCGCGGGCCTCCCGATCCCCCTGATCGCGCAGCGCAATCTCAGTCCGTGGTTCCCGGATCCCTGGAAGATCTCGGACTTCGAGATCGGGTTGGAACAGCTTTCAGCGGCCCGGTATTCGGCGTGGCGGAACTCCAGGCCTCCGGCCCGTCCGGCGTCGGACGAGGCCCTCCGCAGCGGTCCGGTGCTGACGACGCTGAGGGACGGAAGATCGCTGATCGAACTGCTTCCGGGCGAAGGCGCCGAGATCGCCGTGGAGGCGGGGCCGCATTCCTTGGAGCTAAGCTTCGGCCATGACCGCCGGTCCGTCGGCTCGGTGCGTTTCCAGGCCCTGTTGCTCCGGGAAGGGGCCGCCCCGGAACCGCTCTGGTCGGAATTCCAGGAGGGCTCGCTGGAGGTCGGCCGCGCCCGCTTGAACGTCGATGCGCCCCGGGGATCGCGCCTGCGACTCGAGGCCGTGCCCGCCGCGCGCAACCCGACGGAACCGCGGCTTTGGATGCTGATCGATCGGGATCGCCGCTGAAATCCTGCGTTCCCGCGCGCTGATGGGGGATAATCCCTCCGGACTGTACGTCCCCTGCAGGGAGAGACGCGAGCGATGATCCTTTCAGCCGGGCCGAGCCTGAGCGCCCGCGGCCGGCTCCCCGCGATCCTGATTCCTCTCGCCTTCTGGGCCGGCGGACTGAGCCTCGCCCACGGACCCATGATCGCCAGCGGTCTGGGGCGCGTGCAGGGCGACCTCGGCGATCCCCGGCTGCAACACTACATGCTGGAGCACGGCTATCGGTGGATGGCCCGGGACCCCGTCCATTCCCGCTTCTGGGATGCGCCCATTTTCTACCCCGCCCCCAACGCGTCGGCGTACTCGGACACCCTCATCGGCGCTCTGCCGCTCTATGCGATCTGGCGGATTGCGGGCGTGCCGGCGGACATCGCCTTTCCCCTGTTCATCCTCATGGCGTCCTCGGTCAACTTCGGGTGCGCCTTCCTGCTCCTGCGCAGCGGGTTGGGATGCAGACGGGTCCCCTCCGGGTTCGGCGCTTTCCTCTTCGCGTTCGCCTCGGCGAGAATCGCCCAGCTCGGGCACCCGCAATTGCTGCCGGCCTTCTACGGCGTCCTGGCCGTGTACGCATTGATCCGTGTCCTGGGGACGGAATCGATCCGGCCGTCGCTCCCCTGGCTGACGCTATGGGCGGTCTCGCTGGTCGGACAAACTTACAGCAGCTTCTACCTGGCCTGGTTCCTTTGGATTGCGTTGGGACTCGCCCTTTTCTGGGCAGTTGCGCTCCCCTCCCTGCGGCCCCGGACGCTCGCGGCGCTCAAGCGCCACGGACCCGGCATCGCCGGCGCCGTGGCGGTCGCCGGCCTGTGCATGATCCCCTTTCTCCGCCATTCGCTCCAGGCGAGCTCCACCCTGGGAGTTCGGGAGTACGACGAAATCGACCTCTACCTTCCCAGGCTTCAATGCTGGATTCAGTTCGGACCCGAACACTGGCTATACGGGTGGCTCTCCTCGGCGCGGCTCTTCGATCAACTCCCCTTCCGTTCGACCGAAAACGCGCTGGGGCTGGGATTCGTCACGGTCGCACTTTCGGCGCGGGGGATCTGGGAACTCCGGAAGACTCCCTTCGGAAGCATCCTGCTGGCGGTGTCCCTCAGCCTGCTTCTGTGGACCGCCCGCTTTCCGGGAGGCGCCAGCGCCTGGAGCCTGGCCTACCTCATCGTCCCCGGCGCCCAGGCCGCTCGCGTGGTCACCCGCGTCTCGCAACTGCTCCTCCTTCCGGCCGCCATTGGAGCCGCCGTGTGGCTCGACCGTTCGCGCTGGCAGCAGCCCGTCCTGGCCGTCATCGTGGTCCTTGCCCTCCTCGAGCAGGGACGACGGACGCCGACCTACGATCGTCGCGAGGCTCGAGACTCGGTCGCCGCCATCGCGAGGCGTGTCGATCCCTCGCGGGCCGCGTTCTATTACACGTCGCGCCGGGTGCCGCCGAACGGCGGGTTCGTCGACTCCGCGCCTACGCGGATCCACGTCGACGCCATGATGGCCAGCCTGGAAGCCGGCGTCCCCACCATCAACGGGTATTCCGGCTGGAATGCGCCGGACTGGCCGTTCGCCGCGATCACCATCGTGCCCGACGAACGGACCTCCGGCACCCTGGTCGAGAACGCCCTTCAGGCCTGGTGTCGCCGGAACGGGCTCGACCCCGCGCGGGTCCAGTGGATCAACGGCGACTCCTGACGACACCGGCGCATGCGGGCGCGGCCTCCGGCCTCCGGATCGTCGCGTCCTTGCCCGCTCAGATGCACGGCGCCGCCCAGACCGTCGTCTCCCGATCCGTGGCGTTTGAAGATAGGGAGAGAGCATGCTGCTCCCAGGGG